>NZ_JBITRU010000010.1:0-105483 GCF_044540255.1 Streptomyces sp. NPDC086080 | reverse complement strand
GGGTGGGGGAGGCGGCTTCCGGTCCGGTGGCGGGCGGGTCTTCGGCCGCGGGCGTGGTGGCCGGGGGTGCGTCGGCCGGGCCGGCTGTTTCGGAGGGGCCGCGCCCCCCGGCCGCCGGGGCTGGGGCGGTGGTCTTCGGTCCGGCGGGGGACGGGGCTCCGGACGTGCGGGTGGGGGGCGGTGGAGCTCCGGCCGTTTCGGCGGGGCTGCGCCGGCCGGCCGCCCGGACGCGGCTGGTGGTCCCCGTCCAGGCCGCCGCGCTCGCCGCGCTGTGGGGGGCCGCGCTGACGCTGCACCCGCCGACGCCTCCGTACGCCGGCATGGTGCTGGCCGAGTTCGCCCTGCTGGGCGTCGCGTCGGGCGGCCTGCTGCTGCTCCGGCAGTACCGCCGGGCCGCCCTCGACGCCCCCGGCCCCCGGCCCCCGACCCGCTCCCGGCGGCTGCTGCGGGCCACCGCCACGGTGACCGGCCTGGCTCTGCTGGCCGTCGGCGGCTGTTCACTGGCCGCCGAGCGGAGCAGACTGCCGGGCGTGACGGGCGGGCCGGGACACACGCACGCCTTCGACACCGGAGGCGGCCCGCCGGCCGGGCAGGCCCCCGTGCGGTCCGTCGACGACCTCACCGGTGACCGCGGCGCCGAGCCCGATCGGCGCTTCACCCTCACCGCGACGGACCGCACCATGCGTCTGGCGTCCGGCGAGAAGGTCGCCGCCCTCGCCTTCAACGGGCAACTTCCCGGGCCGGAACTGCGTGTACGGCGGGGTGAGCTGGTCGAGGTGGTTCTCGTCAACCGGAACGTGGAGGGCGGGGTCACGCTGCACTGGCACGGTGTCGACGTCCCCAACGCCGAGGACGGAGTGGCGGGCGTCACCCAGAACGCGGTGTTCCCCGGCGGACGCCATGTGTACCGGTTCCGGCCGGACCGGGCGGGCACCTTCTGGTACCACTCGCACCAGCAGTCGAGCAGCACGGTGGCGCGAGGCCTGTTCGGGGCGCTGGTGGTCGAGGAACCCGGCGGTGGCGATCCGGCCGTCCGGGACCGCACCGTCGTCGCGCACGCCTGGACCGTCGGCGGTGCGAAGTCCCCGGCCGGAGGCCCGCCCGGCGGGGGCGGCGCCCTCAGCGGAGTCAACGGCAGCGGCGGGACCCTGCGTACGGCCTTCGGCGACGACACACGGCTGCGCACGGAGAAGGTGCCGGCCGGCACCGAGGTGCGGCTGCGGCTGGTCAACGCCGACAACTGCCCGCGCACGTACTCGCTGGCCGGGACGCCGTTCAAGGTCGCCGCGATCGACGGCAACGACGTGGCGGGCCCGACCGAGCTGCGCGATGTGAGGCTGCGGATCGCCGGCGGCGGCCGTTACGACGTGACCTACCGCCAGCCCGCCGGGCCGGTCCACCTGACCGTGGTCGGTGACGCGAACGCCTCCAGCGCGAGCCACGGCTCCGAGGGATGCGGTGAGGACGGCGCGTACGGAGCAGGGCGCCCGGAAACGGCGTCCCTGCTGCTGGCACCGGACCCGGCCACCGAGCCCCCGGCCCCGGCGGCGGGACCCCTGTTCGAGCCGCTGCACTACGGCACGGCGGGCAGCGCCCCGTTCGGCCCCTCGCCGCGCTTCGACCGCTCCTTCCATCTCGTCCTCGGCAACAGCCTCGGCTTCTACGACGGCCGGCTCATGGTGCTGTGGACCGTCAACAACGCGGTCCACCCGGACATCCCCGCGCTGCTGGTGACCGAGGGCGACCTGGTGCGCACGACGTTCGTCAACCGGAGCCTCGACGACCATCCGATGCATCTGCACGGTCATCGCATGCTCGTCCTGTCCAAGGACGGTGAGAAGGCCACCGGCAGCCCGTGGTGGACCGACACGCTGAACGTCGCACCGGGTGAGCGCTACGAGATCGCCTTCCGCGCCGACAACCCGGGTCTGTGGATGGACCACTGCCACAACCTCGACCACGCGCGCGACGGCATGGTGCTGCATCTCGCCTACGACGGGGTGTCCAGCCCTTACGAGGCAGGCAGGTCCAGCGGCAACCTGCCGGAGTGAGCGACGCCGGCCGAACCGGCCGGCGCCCGCCGGGCCACCATCCCGAGCACCCGCTCCCGTGCCTCGCCCACGGCGCGACGGTCCGCCTCGGGCCCCAGCGCCCGGGGCGGCAGGGTGGGCACCACGGTGCTGCGTCCCGAGCGCACGGCCTCGTGACCCCGGGCCAGGACCGTGAGGCTCTGCGCGGGGCCGGCCTCGACGAGCACCCGGTCGCCGTCCCTCAGCACCCGGTCGAGCGTCGGCCGGAAGAGCACCGGAGCCGTGGGCTGCACCGCCCAGAAGGCCGGGCTCACGGCCTCCGCCGCGCTCAGCGGCCGCGCCGTGTACGCGGAGTACAGGGGCGTGCGCGGCGCGGCCAGCGGCATGCCGGCGACCAGTACCTCGGTCGGCCCGACCAGCGGGGTGAGCGCGGGGCTGTGGTACGGAGTACGGGACCCGAGCCGACGGAAGGTCCTGCCGTCCGCCGTGAGCCGCGCCTCCACCGCGCGCAGCGGCTCCCGCGGGCCCGACAGCACCGTATGGCGGGGGGCGTTGACGGCGCCCACGACAACGCCGTCACCGAGGTACCCGGACAGTTCGTGCTCGGGGGCCGCCACCGCGAGCATGCCGCCCGCGGGGGTGCAGCGCTGCATCCTCACCCGTTCCCACAGCAGTTCGACGGCGTCCTCGAGGCGGAACACCCCGGCGAGCACCGCTGCCGCGAACTCGCCCATGCTGTGCCCGACATACGCGGCCGGCCGCACGCCCCAGCTCTCGACCAGCCGCCCCATCGCGTGGTCGACGGCGAACAGCAGGGGGGCCGAGCGCGTGTCGGCGTCCATCGGCACAGCCGGCGTGGCGGCCAGCCAGTCGGCGCGCACCGCCTCGCCGTCGGTACCGAGCGCGGCCAGCACCGCGTCGACGGCTTCGGTGAAGACCGGCTCGTGGCCGTACAGCCCCGCGGCCATACGGGCGTGCTGGGCGCCGGTGCCCGGGAACATCAGGACGACGGAGCGGTGCGAAGGACGCGTCATGACGCGAGCGTGGCCGCCGCGGGTCGAGCCGTACTCCATCGTGACGTCCAGAGGACGTCGAGCCTGTCTTGAGCGGCCGCACGCACACTGGGCGGCATGAGCGTTGTCGAGGAAACGCCCCTCAGTACCCCGGCTCCCGCGGACGGTCAGCTGCGCGACCGTGCCGCCGAACTCGCCGAACTGCGCGAGAGCGTGCGGCGCGGTCCCGGCGAGCGGGCCACCGAAGCGCAGCACGCCAAAGGCAAACTGACCGCGCGTGAACGCCTCGCCCTCCTGTTCGACGACGACACGTTCACCGAGGTCGAGGAGTTACGGCGGCATCGGGCCACGGGCTTCGGACTGGAGGACCGGCGGCCGTACACCGACGGTGTCGTGACCGGCTGGGGACAGGTGCACGGCCGGACGGTCTTCGCCTACGCCCATGACTTCCGGATCTTCGGCGGTGCCCTCGGCGAGGCCCACGCGCAGAAGATCCACAAGCTGATGGACCTCGCCGAGTCCGCGGGCTGCCCGGTGGTCGGTCTGTGCGACGGAGCGGGCGCCCGTATCCAGGAAGGGGTGACGGCGCTCGCCGGCTACGGCGGCATCTTCACCCGCAATGTGCGCAACTCGGGTGTCATCCCGCAGATCAGTGTGATTCTCGGCCCGTGCGCCGGTGGTGCCGCCTACTCCCCGGCGCTCACCGATTTCGTGTTCATGGTGCGCGGCACCGCCCAGATGTTCATCACCGGCCCGGACGTCGTGCAGTCGGTCACCGGGGAAGTGATCACCCACGACGAACTCGGCGGCGCCGATGCCCACGCCTCCGTCTCCGGGGTGGCGCACTTCGCGTACGACGACGAGGCCGGCTGCCTGGAGGACGTACGGCACCTGTTGTCCCTGCTGCCGTCGAACAACCGTGAACTGCCACCCGCCGAGCTCACGTCCGACCCGGCCGGGCGCCGCACCGAGGCTCTTCTCGACCTGGTGCCCGCCGACCCCGGCCGGGCGTACGACATGCGGGCGGTGATCACGGAGATCGTCGACGACGGGGACTTCTTCGAGGTCCAGGAGTCATGGGCGGCCAACATCATCTGTGCCCTGGCCCGGCTGGACGGAGAGTCGGTGGGCATCGTCGCCAACCAGCCCGCCGCGTTCGCCGGTGTGCTGGACATCCACGCGTCGGAGAAGGCGGCCCGCTTCGTCCAGACCTGTGACGCCTTCAATGTGCCGCTGGTCACCCTGGTCGACGTGCCGGGCTTCCTGCCCGGCGTGGACCAGGAACACGGTGGCATCATCCGCCACGGAGCCAAGCTGCTGTACGCGTTCTGCAACGCGACGGTGCCGCGGGTGCAGCTCATCCTGCGCAAGGCGTACGGCGGGGCGTACATCGTCATGGACTCGCGCTCCATCGGCGCGGACATCTCGCTGGCCTGGCCGAGCAACGAGATCGCGGTGATGGGTGCGCAGGGCGCGGCGAACGTCGTCTTCCGCCGGGAGATCGCCGGGGCCTCGGATCCAGAGGCGACGCGTGCCCGCCTGGTCAAGGAGTACCGCGCGGAGCTGATGCACCCGTACTACGCGGCGGAGCGCGGTCTCGTCGACAGCGTGATCGACCCCGCGGAGTCCCGCAGCCGGTTGATCGGGGCTCTGACGATGCTGCGCTCGAAACACGCGCCGATCCCGTCCCGCAAACACGGGAACCAGCCCCAGTGAGCGGCGCCGGCGACACGGTCCGCATCGTGCGGGGCCGTCCACGGCCCGAGGATCTCGCCGCTCTCCTCGCCGTCCTCGGCGCCCTCACCGGGTCCCACGTTCCGTCCGGGACCGCGGTCCGGGCCGCCCCCTGGACCCGGGAGCGGGCCGCCGACCTGCCGGCCTCGGCCTGGCGCACCCGGACTCTCCCGGCCAGGCGGGCGTCTCACCCCTGATGGACGGCGGTGCCCGCCGATGGGCCGCGGACGGGGACGGTCCGGCCCGAAGCTCGCACAACCGATGCCGACATCTCCCTCCAGTGGTGTGAACCTATGGCTATGGAGGGCCTGGCCAGCGAATTCTTCGGCATGTAGCGTCGTCCGCATGAAGATCCTCATCAGCGCCGACATGGAGGGCGCCACCGGTGTCACCTGGCCGGCCGACGTGCTGCCGGGGACTCCCCAGTGGGAGCGGTGCCGGTCCCTGTTCACCTCGGACGTCAACGCCGCGGTGCAGGGCTTCTTCGACGGCGGCGCCGACCAGGTGCTGATCAACGAGGCCCACTGGACCATGCGCAATCTGCTGCTCGAGCAGCTGGACGAGCGGGCCGAGATGCTCACCGGCCGGCACAAGTCCCTGTCCATGGTCGAGGGCGTGCAGCACGGTGACGTCGACGGCATCGCCTTCATCGGCTACCACGCCGGCGCCGGCATGGAGGGAGTCCTCGCGCACACCTACCTCGCCAACTCCATCACCGGGGTGTGGGTCGACGACGTGCGGGCCAGCGAGGGCCTGCTCAACGCGCACGTGGTCGCCGAGTACGGAGTTCCGGTGATCCTGGTCACCGGCGACGACCTGGCCTGTGAGGACGCGCTCGGCTATGCGCCCGAGGCCCTGAAGGTCGCCGTCAAGGACCATGTGTCCCGGTACGCGGCGGTGTGCCGCACCCCCGCCCGGACGGCGGCCGACATCCGCGCGGCGGCCAAGGACGCGGCCGCCCTGGCGGTGCGCCGGGAGCCCGTCGACGCGGGGCCCTTCACCGTCGCGGTGGAGTTCGACGCGGAGCATCTGGCGATGGCCGTCACCGTCGTGCCGGGCGTGACCCGGACCGGTGAGCGGAAGGTCGCCTACACCAGCACGACCATGTACGAGGGAATCCGTACCTTCAAGGCGGTCACCACGATCGCCTCGAGCGCGGTGGAGGAGCAGTATGGCTGACGAGCGGGCCCTGGACGAGGTCGTGACCTTCACCTCCGACCTGATCAGGATGGACACGGCCAACAGGGGCGGCGGCGACTGCCAGGAGCGGCCCGCCGCCGAGTACGCCGCCGCCCGGCTCGCCGAGGCCGGCCTGGAGCCGGTGCTCCTGGAGCGCACCCCCGGCCGGACCAACGTCGTCGCGCGGCTGGAGGGCAGCGACCCCTCGGCCGACGCGCTGCTCGTCCACGGTCATCTGGACGTCGTACCGGCCGAGGCGGCCGACTGGAGCGTGCACCCCTTCTCCGGGGAGGTCCGCGACGGAGTCGTCTGGGGGCGCGGAGCCGTCGACATGAAGAACATGGACGCGATGATCCTCGCCGTGGTGCGGGCCTGGGCGCGCGAGGGCGTGCGACCCCGCCGGGACATCGTCGTCGCGTTCACCGCCGACGAGGAGGCCAGCGCCGAGGACGGCTCCGGATTCCTCGCCGACCGGCACGCCCACCTCTTCGAGGGATGCACCGAGGGCGTCAGCGAGTCGGGCGCCTTCACCTTCCACGACGGCGCCGGACGGCAGCTCTACCCGATCGCGGCCGGCGAGCGCGGCACCGCCTGGCTGAAGCTCACCGCGCGCGGCCGGGCCGGACACGGCTCCAAGGTCAACCGGGAGAACGCGGTGACCCGCCTCGCCACCGCCATCACCCGGATCGGCGAGCACGAGTGGCCGCTGCGCCTCACCCCGACGGTACGAGCCGCGCTCACCGAACTCGCCGCCCTGTACGGCATCGAGACCGACCTGTCCGACGTGGACGCCCTGCTGGACAAGCTCGGCACGGCGGGCAAGCTCGTCGAGGCCACCGTCCGCAACAGCTCCAACCCGACCATGCTGGACGCCGGGTACAAGGTCAACGTGATCCCCGGTGAGGCCGTGGCGTACGTGGACGGGCGGTACCTGGCCGGCGCGGAGGACGAGTTCCGCGCCACCATGGACCGGCTCACCGGACCGGACGTCGACTGGGAGTTCGCGCACCACGAGACCGCCCTCCAGGCGCCGCTGGACACACCGACGTATCTCCGGATGCGGGCCGCCGTCGAGGAGTTCGCGCCCGAGGGGCACGTGGTGCCGTACTGCATGTCCGGCGGCACGGACGCCAAGCAGTTCTCCCGGCTCGGCATCACCGGCTACGGCTTCGCGCCGCTGAAGCTGCCGGAGGGCTTCGACTACCAGGCCCTCTTCCACGGCGTCGACGAGCGCGTCCCGGTCGAGGCGCTCCACTTCGGTGTGCGGGTGCTCGACCGGTTCCTGCGGACGGCCTGAGCGAGTGGGGGAGACAGTGCGGACCCTGGCGTACGGCGAGTGGCCCTCGCCCATCGACGCGGCCACCGCCGCGGCCCACGACGGCAGCCCCGAGTTCGCGGGCTTCGTCGGCGACGAGGTGTGGTGGACCGAACCCCGCCCCGCCGAGGCCGGCCGGCGCACGCTGGTGCGCCGACACACCGACGGCACGGAGGAGTCCGTGCTGCCCGCGCCGTGGAACGTGCGCACCCGGGTCATCGAGTACGGCGGACTTCCCTGGGCCGGTGCCGTGCACGGCGACGGCCCGGTCGTGGTGTTCGTGAACTTCGCCGACCAGCGCCTCTACCGGTACCGGCCGGGTCACGAACCCCGCCCGCTCACCCCCCTCTCCCCGGTCGGGGACGGGCTGCGCTGGGCCGAGCCCGTGCTGCTGCCGGAGCGCGGCGAGGTGTGGTGCGTCCTGGAGGAGTTCACCTCAGACGGCCCCAGCGACGTACGCCGCGTCCTGGCCGCCGTACCCCTGGACGGCTCCGCCGCCGACGACCGGGACGCCGTGCGGGAGCTGAGCGACGGCCGGCACCGCTTCGTCACCGGGCCGCGTCTCTCGCCCGACGGGCGGCGCGCCGCCTGGATCGGCTGGGACCATCCACGCATGCCGTGGGACGGTACGGAGCTGCTGGTCGCGGATGTCTCCCCGGACGGCACGCTGAGCGGCGCCCGCACGGTGGCCGGCGGACCCGAGGAGTCCGTCCCCCAGGCCGACTGGACCCACGACGGACGGCTGCTGTATGCGAGCGACCGCACCGGCTGGTGGAACCTCTACCGGGACGGGGAACCGCTCTGCCCGCGCGAGGAGGAGTTCGGCGGACCGCTGTGGAAGCTGGGACAGCGCTGGTTCGCCCCGCTGGACGACGGACTGATCGCCGTCCTGCACGGCCGGGGCGCCCAGGCGCTCGGTGTACTCGACCCCGAGACCGGTGAGCTCGTCGACGCCGCCGGACCCTGGACCGAGTTCGCCCCGTCCCTGGCCGCCCACGCCGAGCGAAGCGAGAGGGGGGTCCCCCCGCCCGGAGGGTGGGGGAGGGTCGTCGCCATCGGGGCCGGCCCGCGCAGCGGCCACGAGGTGGTGGAGCTGGACACCCGCACCGGCCGGGCGCGCGTGATCGGCGCCGCGCACGAGGACGCCGTGGACCCCGCGTACTACCCCGAGCCGCAGCTTCGCACGTTCACCGGGCCGGACGGCCGCGAGATCCACGCCCAGGTGTACCCGCCGCACCACCCCGGGTGCGCCGCCCCCGCAGGCGAGCTCCCGCCGTACGTGATCTGGGCCCACGGCGGCCCCACCGGCCGGGCGCCGCTCGTACTCGACCTGGAGGTCGCCTACTTCACCTCGCGCGGCATCGGCGTCGCCGAGGTCAACTACGGCGGCTCCACGGGGTACGGGCGCGCGTACCGGAACCGGCTGCGCGGACAGTGGGGCGTGGTCGACGTCGAGGACTGCGCCGCCGTCGCGCTGGCCCTCGCCGACGAGGGCACCGCGGACCGCGACCGGCTCGCCGTCCGCGGCGGCAGCGCCGGCGGCTGGACCACCGCCGCCTCGCTCACCACGACCGACGTCTACGCCTGCGGCACCATCATCTACCCGGTGCTCGACCTCACCGGCTGGGGCACGGGGGAGACCCACGACTTCGAGTCCCAGTACCTGGAAAGCCTGATCGGCCCGCGGGCCGAGGTCCCCGAGCTGTACCTGCGGCGCTCGCCCGTCGAGCACGCCGACCGGCTCTCCGTGCCTTTCGTGATGCTCCAGGGGCTGGACGACGTGATCTGCCCGCCCGTGCAGTGCGAGCGGTTCCTGGCCCGGCTGACCGGCCGGGGCGTACCGCACGCGTACCTCACCTTCGAGGGCGAGGGCCACGGCTTCCGGCGGGCGGAGACGATGGTGCGCGCCCTGGAGGCGGAGATGTCCCTGTACGCCCAGGTGTTCGGGATGCGACCGCCCGGGATCCCGGCGCTGGAGCTCGGCACGTGAGCCGCGTCGAAGCGCTGCGCCGACCGTCCCGCCTCGCCCCCGGCGCCCGGGTGGCCGTGGTCGCGCCCAGCGGCCCGGTGCCCGAGGACCGGCTCCGGGCCGGCCTCGACGTCCTGCGCGGCTGGGACCTCGACCCGGTGGTGGCCCCCCATGTCCTCGACCGGCACGGAGCCTTCCGCTACCTCGCGGGCAGCGACGCCGACCGGGCCGCCGATCTGCAGTCCGCCTGGTGCGACCCGGCCGTCGACGCGGTGATCTGCGCCCGCGGCGGCTACGGCGTACAGCGCATGGTCGACTCCCTCGACTGGGAGGCGATGCGGGCGGCCGGACCGAAGGTGTTCGTCGGGTTCAGCGACATCACCGCGCTGCACGAGGCGTTCGCGGTCCGGCTCGGCCTCGTCACCCTGCACGGGCCGATGGCCGCGGGCCTCGACTTCGTGAAGAGCGCGCGGGCCCAGGAGCATCTCAGGGCCACCCTCCTGGCCCCCGAGACGGTCCGCACCCTCACCTCCGACGGCACCGCGCTGGTCGGCGGCCGGGCGAGCGGCGTCACCCTCGGGGGCTGCCTCTCCCTGCTCGCCGGCGACCTCGGCACCCCGCACGCCAGAGCGTCGGCGCGCGGCGGACTGCTGTGCCTGGAGGACGTGGGGGAGGACACCTACCGGCTCGACCGCTGCCTCACCCAGCTGTTGCGGGCCGGCTGGCTGGAGGGGGTGAGCGGCCTGCTGCTCGGCTCCTGGGCGCAGTGCGAGCCGTACGACGGCGTGCGGACGATGCTCGCCGACCGGCTCGGCGGCCTCGGTGTGCCAGTGGCCGAGCAGTTCGGGTTCGGCCACTGCGACGACGCGCTCACCGTCCCGTTCGGCGTCGCGGCGGAACTCGACGCGGACGCGGGCACGCTGACGCTGGAGGAACCGGCGCTGAGCTGAACCCTCCTCCGGGCCGCGGCGGGCGGGCGAGGACGCCGCGCGCGGGTCCGGCGGGGCGTCGTAGGGTGGCAGGGTGCCGCACACCGCTTCCCGCTACCTCGCCGAGGGCGCCCGCGTGGGACTGCGCCACTTCACCCACGCGGACGGCGCCGAGTTCACCGCCCGCGCCCGGGAGAGCAAGGACCTGCACCACCCGTGGCTGTTCCCGCCGGACAGCGCGGCGGCGTACGCCGCGTACGCGAGCCGGCTGATCGAGGACCCCACCAAGGCGGGGTTCCTGGTCTGCGAGAAGGAGGCGGACGGCGCCCTCGCCGGGTTCATCAACATCAACAACATCGTCGAGGGCGGCTTTTTGTGCGGCGCGCTCGGTTACGGCGCCTTCGCGCACGCGGCGGGGCGTGGGTTGATGCGCGAGGGACTGCACCTCGTCGTGCGGTACGCCTTCGGCCCGATGCGGCTGCACCGGCTGGAGATCAATGTGCAGCCCGGCAACGCCGCCTCGATCGCCCTGGCCCACGCCTGCGGGTTCCGCCTGGAGGGCTTCTCCCCGAAGATGCTCTACATCGACGGTGCCTGGCGCGACCACCAACGCTGGGCGCTCACCAGCGAGATGACGGTGCGTCGTTGACGAGCGCCCGGCCACGGGCCGGGACGCGACGGCAGCGCCGCCCTCCGGCGCGCCGGTGCCCGCCCTCGCGCGAACCCGGCCCGTAGCGACCCTGTTCAGACGGACGTCCGGCGGCTTCCATGGAGATCGTGACGACGATCCGACGTGAGGTACTGACACTGCCCGCCGCGCACCTTGGCCCCGACAACCCGCTGCCCCCACTGCGGCCCCTCGACGAAACGCACCGTATCGAGGACCGCGACAAGGCCGGTCTGCCGCGCGACATGGCCCGGCAGATCGGCTACGCACCCCTGCACAGCCTGCTGCCGGTTCCCGTCCGTGACGGCTACGACCGCGACCGCGAACCCCGCCCCGTCGACGCCCTCGTGATCGAGAACGACCGGCTGCGCGCCACCGTGTTGCCCACCCTCGGCGGCCGGATCGCCTCCCTCGTGCACCTGCCCACCGGCCGCGAACTCCTGTACCGCAACCCGGTGTTCCAGCCCGCCAACTTCGCCCTCAACGGCGCCTGGTTCTCCGGCGGCATCGAGTGGAACATCGGCGCCACCGGCCACACCACCCTGTCCTGCTCACCCGTGCACGCGGCCCGTGTCCCCGCCCCCGACGGCGGGGAGATGCTGCGCCTGTGGGAGTGGGAGCGGCTGCGCGACCTGCCCTTCCAGGTCGATCTGTGGCTGCCGGACGGTTCCGACTTCCTGTACGTCGGCGTCCGGATCCGCAACCCGCACGAGAAACCGGTGCCGACCTACTGGTGGTCCAACATCGCCGTCCCCGAGGAGTGCCGCGTCCTCGCCCCCGCCGAGGAGGCCTACCACTTCGGCTACGAGCGGCGGCTGCGCCGGGTGCCCGTCCCGGAGTACGACGGCGTGGACCGCACCTACCCGCCCCACAGCACCTACGCCGCCGACTACTTCTACGACGTCCCCGAGGACCGCAGGCGCTGGATCGCCGCGCTGGACGCGGACGGCCACGGCCTGGTGCAGACCTCCACCGACGCACTGCGCGGCCGTAAGCTGTTCGTGTGGGGCCGGGGACCGGGCGGGCGGAGCTGGCAGCGGTGGCTCACCGAACCCGGCACCGGCGGCTACTGCGAGATCCAGGCCGGGCTCGCCCGCACCCAGCTGGAACACGTCCGGCTGGAGGCCGGGAGCGAGGTGTCCTGGCTGGAGGCGTACGGACCGTTCGACGCGCCGCCGGAAGGGGAGTGGAGCGGCGCACTGGCCGAGGCGGAGACCCGGCTCGAAACGGTCCTGCCGCGCGCCGACGTCGACGCCGCCCATGCGGCCTGGCAGCCGTACGCCGACACCGACCCCGGCGAGCGGCTCGCGACCGGCTCCGGCTGGGGTGCGTTGGAAGTGCTGCGCGCCGGCTGGAAGCTGCCCGGCACCCCCTTCGACGAGACCACCCTGGACGAGGAACAGACACCCTGGCTGCACCTGCTGCGCGCCGGTTCCTTCCCCGAACCGTCCGGTATCCGGCCGCCCGGCGGGACACTCGTCGCCCGGCACTGGCGGGACATGCTGGAGACCGCGCCCGCGACCCCTCTCACCGAGTACCACCTGGGCATCGCCCAGTGGCACGCGGGCGACCGGGCGCAGGCGGAGCGCAGTTGGGAGCGGGGCCTGCGGCACGCGACAGCCGCGTGGCCCGCGCTGCGCTGCCTCGCCGTCGCCGACCAGGAGGCCCGCAACCCCGAGCGGGCCGCCGACCGGTACGCGCGGGCCTTCGACGACCTGTGCCGCGCGACCGGCGACGAGGGGGGCGACTGGACGGCCGTCACCGCGGCGCTCGGACGGGAGGCGGTGGAGGCGCTGCTCGCGGTGGGCCGTACGGCCGACGCGCGGTCCGTGTGGCGGCGGCTGGACCCCACGACCCGCGCCCGCGGACGGTTCCGGCTGACCGAGGCGGGACTGCTGCTCGCCGAGGGGCGGCGCGAGGAGGCCCGCGCCGTGTTCGACGCGGGCTTCGAGGTCGCCGACCTGCGGGAGGGGGACGAGGCGATCGGACGGCTGTGGAGTGCCCTGACCGACGAACCCCTGCCGGAACGCTACGACTTCCGGATGCGGCCCACGCCCTGAACGAGTGTCAGGCGCGGCGGTCCGCGTATTCGTAGACCGCCCCGTCCGGGTGCCGTGCGATGAGGTTGCGGCCCACCGGGGTCGGGACCGGGCCCGCGATGATGTCGGCGCCCATCTCCGCGAGGACCCGGCGGGCCTCGTCGACGTCCCGCACCGCGATGGTCGCCGCGACCTTGCGCAGTACGTCCAGTTCCGCCGGGGGACCGCTCATCAGCAGGAAGCAGCCCACCGCGGCGACCTGGACGCCGGCCCGTTCGAACCGGAGGGCTCTGCCGCCCGCCAGCCGCTCGTAGAAGGGGATGGCGGTCTCGATGTCGTCGACGCAGACGCGCAGTGTGGCACCCAGAATCTCCATGGGGAGGAGCCTAGTTGGGGGCGGCCGGGACGAGGTGATCGCCCCGGCCCGTCCACTCATGGGTCTCCGCGCCCCGCGTCGGCGGGCGTTACGCGCCGCGGGCCGCGGGTACCCGTTCGCCATGCAGCACCTGGAGCACCTGGAGCATCTGGAGCATCTGGACAAGCACCTGGTCGACGAACTGGCACAGGTGGCCCGCGAGAGCGTACGCGACGAACTGCGCGAACAGGCGCGGGGGCAGCGCCGCAAGGCCGCCCTGTACGCCGCGTCCGGCACCGCCGCCCTCTACGCGGGCGCGGCGGTCTCGCTGGCCGTGGGACTCGCGCTGGCCCTGGTCCTGCCGGACTGGGCCGCCGCGCTGATCACGGCCGCGATCCTGGCGGCGCTCTCCTACGCCCTGCGCGGCGCGGCCCGGCCCTCGGCCTCCCGGCGGGCCACCGCACCCGCAGGCCGGGGTGCCCCGATCCCACCGGTGCCGTCCACCCCGCCCACCGCGGGCGTCGTACCGCCGCGACCGGACGAGTCCCGCCCCACCGACACCCACCACCGGCCGTGACCCCCGCCGCGGCCCGGCCCCGCTGACGGTCCGCCCGGCCGCCGGACGCGAAGGCGGTCGACTCCAGGACAGCGAGGGTGGGCGGCGGGATCCGGCAGCTGTCCGCCGGCGCGGCGTACGGCCGCGGGGTGTGCGGGTCGTGGAAGCGCGTGCGGGGCGTCGTCGGCGGCTCCCGGACCAGCAGGTCGCCCGCGTCCCCGAGGCGAGGAGCGGGTCGGGTCGGGTCCGCAGACAACCTGTGTCGCGGATGTCACCTCGCCACTCCGGGCAGCGAAAACCTGTGACCGGTCACAGGAGTTGACGTGCCGCACCCAGCGCTGCCCGGTGCGCGGCCTCCGTGCGGCCGGAGTGCGGATCCGAGTCGGCGGTCGGTCCCGCCGGGGCGGAACCCAGCCCTACCCGGCAGCGGCGAGGTGGGCGTTCACGGCGGCGACACCGTCGACGCCCTGGCAGAGACCCACGACCACCGGGACGAGACGCGGTTCCGGTACGTGTCCCCGAAGGGTGACGACCCCGTCCTCGACCTCGACCGCGACGGTGCCCTCGTCCAGGGCGAGGATGCGTCCCAGCACGTCCTGCTCGACCTCGCCGCGGATCTCGACGTCGGAGCGGATCAAGGCGTCGAGCAGGTCGCTGCGGGTGACGATGCCGGTGAGGAGCTCGTCGTCGCCGACCACCGGCAACTGCTTGACGTGCCGGCTGCGGAGTTCCCGTGCGGCCCGGGGAATCGTCCAGTCGGCGCGGGCGGTGAAGACGGGGCTGCTCATGAGCTCACCCGCGGTTCGGGCCCGGGCCCTGCCCCACGAGCGCTCGTCGCTTCCCTCCTGCCCCTGTGCGTCGGGCATGCCGGTCTCGTGCCGCAGCACGTCGGACGCGGACACGACCCCGACAGGAGACCCGTCGTCGTCGACGACCGGGGCCGCGACGATGTCGTTCGCGTCCAGCAGCGCGGCGACCTCCTGCAACGGTGTGTCGGGACGGAAGGTGAGGACCTCCTCGGTCATCACGTCACCGACCGTGCGGCGATACAGCATGGCATCGGCCTCCTCCGCTGTACGACGGGTCAGGCTCGGTCCGGGCCCGGGCGAACCGCGCGCGGCGCGTCCGCCTCCCCGCTCCTACCGGCCCGCTCACACCGTCTTCCCCCACCATGACAGCACCGCGCCGCTCCGGCGACCAGTGCCGTTCGGCCCGGCCGGGAGGCCGGGCGGTGCTTGTCGGCGTCGGGGCGTCCGCCCCGGAGCTCAGCCGGCCTGCTGGAGCCGCGGCAGCACCTTGGTGCGATAGAAATCGAAGAAGCCGCGCAGATCCGGGCCGATCTGGTTGACGTAGATCCGGTCGAAGCCCGCGTCGGCGAACCGCCGGAGCTCGGCGACATGCTCGTCCACGTCGTCGCCGCACACCCGGCTCCCGCGCACCATGTCCTCGGTGACCAGGCTCTGCCCCTGCGCGTCGTTCCACGGATGGAAGTGGTCCGAGATCCACAGGGCCTGGAATCCGGCCTGCTCGGCCATCCGCGCCTGCTCGATCAGCTCCGCGGGACCGTACTGCTCGCATGAGAGGAAGTAGCCGTACTTGGGCATGGGAGGTGCCTCCGCGACATGGGCGTCCGGGTCCCGGGCCGGGTACCCGGAGGGCCGGGCGGAGACCGGCCGGACGTTTGGCGGCCCCGGCCAGGGGGACGCGGAAGTCTCCCGACGTACGCGACAGCGCCGGAGGCGAACCGTGAGTCGACCCCGCACAGTGATCGTCGGTGCCGGCTTCGCCGGATACCGTACGGCGCGGACCCTGTCCCGGCTGGCCAGGGGACGCGCCGAGATCGTCCTGCTCAATCCGACCGACTACTTTCTGTACCTTCCCCTGCTGCCCCAGGTCGCGGCCGGTGTCCTGGAGCCGCGCCGGGTCACGATCTCCCTCTCCGGCACGCTGCCGCAGGTACGGCTGGTGCTGGGGGAGTCCGACCGCATCGACCTCGACGCGCGGCAGGTGCACTACACGGGGCCCGAGGGTGAGGGCGGCACCCTCTCCTACGACCGGCTGGTCCTCGCGGCCGGCAGCGTCAACAAGCTGCTGCCGATCCCCGGCGTCGCCGAGCACGCCCACGGCTTCCGGGGCCTGCCCGAAGCGCTGTACCTGCGGGACCACGTGACCCGTCAGGTGGAGCTCGCCGCCGCCACCGACGACCCCGTGAAGTGCGCCTCCCGCTGCACCTTCGTCGTGGTGGGCGCCGGCTACACCGGAACCGAAGTGGCCGCGCACGGGCAGCTGTTCACCGACTCGCAGGTCGCGAAGCACCCCATGCGGACCGGGTTGCGGCCACGCTGGATGCTCCTCGACATCGCCGACCGGGTCCTGCCCGAGCTGGACGAACGGCTTTCCCGTACGGCGGACGGCGTGCTGCGTGCACGGGGCGTCGACGTGCGGATGGGCACCTCCGTGAAGGAGGCCACACACGACGGAGTGCTGCTCACCGACGGGGAGTTCGTGGACACGCAGACCCTGGTGTGGTGCGTGGGTGTCCGCCCCGACCCGCTGGCCGAGTCCCTCGGGCTGCCCATGGAACGCGGCCGGCTGCTCGTGGACCCGCACCTCCAGGTGCCGGGCCGGCCGGAGGTGTTCGCCTGCGGTGACGCGGCCGCGGTGCCCGATCTGGAGGAGCCGGGATCGTACACCCCGATGACCGCGCAGCACGCGTGGCGGCAGGGCAAGGTGTGCGCGCACAACATCGCCGCCTCATTCGGTGACGGGGAGCGGCGCGCCTACCGGCACAAGGATCTGGGGTTCGTGGTGGACCTGGGCGGCGTCAAGGCCGCGGCCAACCCGCTGGGCGTGAACCTCTCCGGGGTGGCGGCGGGCGCGGTCGCCCGCGGCTACCACCTCGCCGCGATGCCCGGCAACCGGGTGCGGGTGGCCGCGGACTGGCTCCTCGACGCGGTACTGCCGCGCCAGGCGGTGCAGTTGGGCCTCGTACGGTCCTGGTCGGTGCCGCTGGACACGGATTCCCCCGAGCTGCCCCGCATACCGGGCAAGCCGGAACCGAAGCAGGAGCGGGAGCCGCAAGGGAAGCAGGAGCGGGAGCGGGAGCCTTCCCGGACGGGGGGCGAGGCCGCGAAGAACCAGCCCGGCGGTGAACCGGCCAGGAATCAGCCCGGCGGTGAACCGGCCAGGAACCAGCCCGGCGGTGAACCGGCCAGGAACCAGCCCGGCGGTGAGCCCGGCAAGGACCGGCCGCCCGCCGTCACCCCGCCGCCCGATCAGCCGCCGCCCGGGCCGGGCGTCGCGCCCGGACCCGTCAGGCTTACCGACCGATTTACCGAAGGAGACTCATGAACGCCGGTGAACTCGTCGAACTCGGGCAGCAGTTGCGGGTGGACAGTGTCCGCGCGGCGGCCGCCGCGGGCTCCGGGCACCCCACGTCGTCCATGTCGGCGGCGGACCTGATGGCCGTCCTGTTCGCCCGTCACTTCCGCTACGACTTCGACCGCCCCGACCATCCGGCCAACGACCGCTTCGTCCTCTCCAAGGGCCACGCCTCGCCCCTGATGTACGCCACCTACAAGGCGGCCGGCGCCATCGACGACGAGGAACTGCTCACCTTCCGCGAGAACGGCAGCCGCCTCGAGGGACACCCCACCCCCCGGCAGCTGCCCTGGGTCGAGACGGCCACCGGCTCCCTCGGCCAGGGTCTTCCCGTCGGTGTCGGTATCGCGCTGGCCGGGAAACGGCTGGACCACGCCGACTACCGCGTCTGGGTACTGTGCGGGGACAGCGAACTCGCCGAGGGCTCGGTGTGGGAGGCGGCCGAGCACGCCTCGTACGAGAACCTCGACCGTCTCACGGTGGTCGTGGACGTCAACCGGCTGGGCCAGCGCGGCCCCACCCGGCACGGTCACGACCTCGACGCCTACGCGCGCCGCTTCCAGGCCTTCGGCTGGCACACCGTCGAGGTGGACGGCCACGACGTGGACGCCGTCGACCGCGCCTACGGTGAGGCGGTCTCCACCAGGGGCCGGCCCACCGCGGTCATCGCCCGCACCCTCAAGGGCAAGGGCGTCGAGTCGGTCCAGGACAGGGAGGGCCTGCACGGCAAGCCGCTGCCGGAGGCCGAGGAGGCCGTCGCCGAGCTCGGCGGCCCGCGCGACCTGCGCCTCAGGGTGAGCCCACCGTCCCCCGACGGAGCACCGTCCGGCCGGCGGTCTGCCGGGACCCCCGATCTGCCCCGCTGGGACAAGGGCGAGGAGGTGGCCACCCGCAACGCCTTCGGTGAGGCGCTGGCCGCCCTCGGCACCGCCCGCGGCGACATCGTGGCCCTCGACGGAGAGGTCGGCGACTCCACCCGCGCGGAGTTCTTCGCCAAGGAACACCCCGAGCGGTACATCGAGTGCTACATCGCCGAGCAGCAGATGGTGGCGGCGGCGGTGGGCATCGCGTCGCGCGGCTGGACGCCGTACGCGTCCACCTTCGCGGCGTTCCTCACCCGCGCCCACGACTTCATCCGCATGGCGTCGGTCAGCGGCTCCGGCATCAACCTCGTCGGCTCGCACGCCGGCGTCGCCATCGGCCAGGACGGCCCCAGCCAGATGGGCCTGGAGGACCTGGCGATGATGCGCGCGGTGCACGGCTCGACCGTGCTGTACCCGTGCGACGCGAACCAGACCGCACGGCTGGTCGCCGCGATGGCCGACCTCGACGGCATCCGCTACCTGCGCACCTCGCGCGGGGAGAGCGCGGTGATCTACGGTTCCGACGAGGAGTTCCCGGTCGGCGGCAGCAAGGTGCTGCGCTCCTCCGGCAGTGACCGGCTCACCCTGGTCGCCGCGGGAGTCACCGTGCCCGAGGCGCTCGCCGCCGCCCAGGTCCTGGAGGGCGACGGCATCGCCGTACGGGTGATCGACCTGTACTCGGTGAAGCCGGTCGACCGCGAGACCCTGCGCACGGCCGCCGAGGAGACCGGCTGTCTGATGACCGTCGAGGACCACCACCCGGAGGGCGGTCTCGGGGACGCGGTCGCGGAGGCCTTCGGCGACGGACGCCCCGTCCCGCGCCTGGTCCGCCTCGCCGTGCGGACCATGCCGGGGTCGGCCTCCCCGGAGGAGCAGCTGCACGGCGCCGGCATCGACGCCGCGTCGATCGCGGCGGCCGGCCGGCTGCTGGTGGGGGAGGCGATCGTGTCGTGAGCAACGCCTGCATGTGATCGTTCCCCTGCCCGGGAACCACGACTTCGACGGTCGCGCCCTGCACCGTCCGTGCCCTGCCCGGCGCCCCCGTCGCCGTGCCCGTCTCCGGGGACCGGCCCGCCGTCGGTCGGCGGGGCTGCGGGGCTGAGTCCGGACGACCGCGCCGGCCGGCACTGCCACCCGGCCGTGGCAACCGGGTGAGCGTCCGGAGGTTTGGCGAACAGACTTGCGGCCACACGGAGGGGGAGGTGGCCATGTCGAACACGAAGAACACCGAAGAGTCACAGGATTCACAGGAATCCCGTACTTCCCGTACTACACGAACGTCCCGCAAGCAGACCGAAGACAACCCGACCACCAAGCGGCCGGGCCCGATGGAGGTGCTGCGCCAGGCGCGCGGACAGCTCGCGGAGCTCACCGGGATGGAAGCCGAGTCCGTGTCGTCCTTCGAGCAGACGGGGGACGGCTGGGCGCTGGAGGTCGAGGTCCTCGAACTCGAGCGTGTCCCCGACACGATGAGCCTGATGGCGAGCTACCAGGTCGAGCTGGACCCGGATGGGCAGCTCACCGGGTACCGGCGGGTCCGCCGCTACGAGCGGGGCCGAGCCGACGCGCGCGGCGGCCGCTAGGCCGCCCTGCCGGACTTCGTACACGGACGCATACACACAGACAAGGAGGAACAGCCGGCATGACAGTTGTACCGGCACAGCAGACCGGCGGTGGGGGCGGCAGCAGCGGCCTCTACGACGTGCTCGAGCTCGTTCTGGACAGGGGGCTCGTCATCGACGCATTCGTGCGCGTGTCCCTGGTCGGCATCGAGATCCTCAAGATCGACGTTCGGGTCGTGGTCGCCAGCGTCGACACCTATCTCCGTTTCGCCGAGGCGTGCAACCGCCTCGACCTCGAAGCCGGCCCCCGCAAGAGCCCGGGTCTGCCCGAGATCGTCGGCGAGGTCACCGAATCCGGTGCCCGCGGCAAGTCGAAGGGCGCCCTCTCCGGTGCCGCCGAGACCATTTCCGACGCCTTCAAGCAGGCGCGCGAGGACGGTTCCGAGCGGGAGACGGAGTCCCGCCCGCGAGCCCGTAAGAGCACCGCGTCCCGACGTAGGGAGGAGCAGGAGTGAGCACCTACGTCTACGGCATCACGGCGGCGTCGCACCCCTCACTGCCCGAGGGCATGGGTGGCGTCGGGGATCCGTCGCGCCCGGTGCGCATTCTGCGGGAGGGTGACCTGGCGGCCGTCGTCAGCGACGCGCCCGACGGGCTGCGCCCCAAGCGCAGGGAACTGCTCGCCCACCAGAACGTGCTCAGCGAGATCGGCGCGGCCGGCTGTGTGCTGCCCATGCGGTTCGGCAGCGTGGCCCCCGACGACGACTCCGTCACCGGCGTCCTCGCCGAGCGTGCCGAGCACTACCGGGAGCGGCTGCGCGCGCTGGACGACCGCGTCGAGTACAACATCAAGGCCAACCACGTCGAGGAAGCCGTCCTCCACCACGTGATGGCCGGCAACCCGGAGATCCGCGCCCTGGCGGAGGCCAACCGCCGGTCCGGCGGTGGCGGTTACGAGGACAAGATCCGGCTCGGCGAGATGGTCGCCGCGGCGGTCAAGGCCAAGGAGTCCGAGGACGGCGCCGCACTGGAGAGCGCCCTGGAAGGGGCCGCCGACGCCGTGAGCGTGGGCCCCGAATCCACGGGCTGGCTCGCCAACGTCTCCTACCTGGTGAACCGGGCGACGGCGGAGGACTTCCTGGCCGCGGTGGAGCGGGTCCGCAAGGACATGCCCCACCTCGAGGTACGTCTGAACGGTCCGCTCCCCCCGTACAGCTTCGTCGAGCCCGGACCGGCCGAGCCGGCGGGCACCGCGGCGGGTGGGGCGGACACCGGAACGAGGTGACGTCATGGGCCTGATCTCGGAAGTACTGCTGCTGCCGTTGGCACCGGCGCGCGCCGGCGGCTGGGCCATCCGGCAGGTGGTGCAGGAAGCGGAACGCATCTATTACGACCCTGCGACGATCCGCACCGAACTGGCCCGTCTGGAGGAGCAGTTGGAGTCCGGAGAAATCACCGAGGAGGAGTTCGACCGGCAGGAGGACGAACTCCTCGACCGGTTGGAGACCGCGACGCGCACAGGCGCGGGTAGTGGGGACGGGACGGCACGATGAACCGAATGGGAATGGGCCTCGCGATCGGGGCGGGATATCTCCTCGGGCGGACGAAGAAACTCAAGATGGCGGTCGCCGTCGGCGGGCTGGTGGCGGGCAAGAAGCTCAACCTCAGCCCTCGGATGGTCGCCGACCTGCTCTCCCAACAGTTGCGGGACAACCCGCAGTTCAAGGAGCTCGGTGATCAACTGCGCGGCGATCTGCGCGGGGTCGGCAAGGCCGCCTCCGGCGCGCTGGTCGAGCGGCAGATCGGCTCGCTCGCCGACCGGCTGCACGGCCGTACCGCCGAGATGCGCGAGGAGCTGAACGGCGGCGGCCGGCGGGAGCGGGCGGACGACGAGGACGCCGACGAGGAACCGGAGGACCGGGAGCGGAAGCAGGACTCCGAGGCGGACCTCGAGGACCACGAGGACCACGAGGAGGAGCCGCCTCCTGAGCGGCCGGCGAAGAAGGCCGCCGCCAAGAAGACCGCGGGCACGAAGGCGTCGGCGAAGAAGGCCCCTCCGGCGAAGAAGGCCGCGGCCAGGAAGACGGCTCCCGCGAAGAAGACGGCCGCCAAGAAGTCCGCGGCCGGCCCCCGGGGCGCCCGTCCCCGTACGTCGAAGGGAGGCGGTGAACGATGACCGAGACCCTGGGAAAGGCCGGCTCCGCCGCGCGGGACGGCGCGCGGGGGGCCGCGAACGGGGCGACGAACCCCCTGGCCGACATCGCCCACAGCGAGGCCGCGGACCGGCTCAAGGCAGAGCTGCAGGACTACCTCGCGGCCCAGGCCACCCGTCTGCTGAGCGGACTCGGCCACAAGCTCGGTGACACCACGAACAAGCTCAACGACATCGCCGAGGGCAACAGCCCGGGTTTCGCCAAGATCGCGGCCGACGGCGGACGCAAGCTCGCCGAGGGCAAGGGCCCGCTGCGCAGCGCCGTCGAACTCGGTGCCTCGCAGGCGAAGGACAAGGTGAAGGGCGCGCTGAAGGGCCTGGGCGGCGGGAAGGGCAAGCGCAAGCGCTCGTCCGGCAACAAGCCCACCGTCATCATCGAGCACATCGACGTCGGGGTGCCGTTGCGCACGGCGTACGACCAGTGGACCCAGTACCAGGACTTCAGCACCTTCGCCAAGGGCGTCAAGAGCGCCAACAAGGCCGACGACACCACGTCGGACTGGCAGGCGAAGATCTGGTGGTCGAACCGCAGCTGGAAGGCGAAGACCACCGAGCAGGTCCCCGACGACCGCATCGCCTGGTCCTCGGAGGGTGCCAAGGGCACGACGAAGGGCGTCGTCTCCTTCCACCGCCTCGCCGACAACCTCACCCGTGTTCTGCTGGTCATCGAGTACTACCCGTCGGGCTTCTTCGAGAAGACCGGCAACATCTGGCGCGCCCAGGGCCGCCGCGCCCGGCTCGACCTGAAGAACTTCGCCCGGTTCATCACCCTCAAGGGCGAGGCCGAGGACAGCTGGCGGGGCGAGATCCGTGACGGCGAGGTCGTCCACAGCCACGAGGACGCGCTGGCCGAGGAGGAGGAAGCGGAGGAATCGGAGTCCGGGGAGGACGAGACCCCGGCCGACGAGTACGACGAGGACGAGGAGTCCGGGGGCGAGGACGAGGCCGAACCCGGCACGGAACCCGAGGAGGAGTACGAGCCGGAGTCCGAGGACGAGGAGTTCCCGGAGGACGAGGAACCCGCCGACGAGTACGAGTACCCGGAGGAGGCGGAGGAGGAGTACGAGGACCAGGACGACACCGAGGCCGATGAGCCCGAGGACGAGTACGAGGACGAGCCCGAGCCCGACGAGAGCCGGAGCCGCCGATGACCACGCCCAGCCGGCTCCCCGATCCGTACGGCCAGGGCAGCGGCGCCAATCTTGCCGACATCCTGGAAAGGGTGCTGGACAAGGGTGTCGTGATCGCTGGGGACATCCGCATCAACCTGCTCGACATCGAGCTGCTCACCATCAAGCTGCGCCTGGTCGTCGCCTCCGTCGACAAGGCGAAGGAGATGGGGATCGACTGGTGGGAGTCCGACCCGGCGCTGTCCTCGCGTGCCCGTCGTGACGAACTGACCAGGGAGAACGCCGAGCTGCGTGAGCGGCTGGCCCGGCTCGAGGAATTGGAACTGGAGCCCCGTCGCGCACAGGAGGAGAGCCCGTGACCGGACTGCGGTACGTCTACGCGGTCTGCCGCCCTTTCGGCACGCCGCTCCAGGCACAGCTGACCGGGGTCGGCGGAGACCCGCCCCGTCTGCTGCCCCATGGGGACCTGGTGGCGGTCGTCAGCCATGTGCCCGAGGCGGACTTCGCGGAGGAGCCGCTGCGGGCGCATCTGGAGGACCTCGACTGGCTGACCGAGGTCGCCCGCGCCCACCAGGGCGTGATCGACGCGCTCACCACCGTCACCACCCCGCTGCCGCTGCGGCTGGGCACCGTCTTCCGTGACGACAGCGGGGTACGGACGATGATCGAGGGGCGGAAGGAGAGTTTCCTGCGCACCCTGGACCGGCTGGAGGGCCGGGTCGAGTGGGGCGTCAAGGTGTTCATCGAGGAGGAGCCGGCGCAGGAGACACCCGCCGCACCGGCGGCGAAGCCGGCGTCCGGCAGGGACTATCTGCGGCAGCGCCGCATGCGGACGAAATCGCGGGAGGACCTGTGGCAGCAGGCCGAGACCTTCGCGACCCGGCTGCACCACACCCTGTCCGAGAGCGCCGAGGACTCCCGGCTGCACGCGCCGCAGAATCCCACGCTGTCCGGCGCCTCCGGGCGCAACGTGCTCAACGCCGCGTATCTGGTGCCGCGGGTGAAATCCGAGGAATTCGTGGAACGAGTGGACCGGACGAAGGACGAGGCCCCCGGGATACGCGTCGAACTCACCGGGCCCTGGGCGGCCTACTCGTTCGCCGGTGAGGGATCGGCGGGGGAGGAGGGCCCGTGACCGTCGTCGAGCGCCGCGAAATAGCCCTGGTGGATCTCCTCGACCGGCTTCTGGCCGGCGGAGTCGTCATCAAGGGCGACATCACGCTGCGCATCGCGGACGTCGACCTGGTCCGTATCGACCTCAACGCGCTCATCAGCTCGGTGAACGCCCAGGTCCCATCCCCCTTCGAGGAGTCGCAGTGACGGCCGTCCCCGACCACGACCGCCATCGGGCCGAGCCGCACGCCGGGGGGCGGGGGCGGCTCGACCTGGAGCCGGACACGGTCGAACGCGATCTGATCAAACTGGTGCTCACCGTCGTGGAACTGCTGCGTCAGCTCATGGAACGGCAGGCGCTGCGCCGGTTCGACGAGGGGGATCTGAGCGAGGAGCAGGAGGAGCGGGTCGGGCTCACCCTCATGCTGCTGGAGGACCGGATGGCGGAGCTGCGGAACCGGTACGGACTGCGGCCCGAGGACCTGAATCTGGACCTCGGACCGCTCGGACCGCTGCTTCCCCGGAACTGAGCTCCTCTCAGGCCTCCTTGCGGCAGAGGATCTCCCCGTGCAGCACGCTGAACCAGCCGTCCTCCCGCGCGCCCCACGCGCGCCACGCCTCGGCCACCCTGCGCAGCTGCTCGCCGGTGGCGTGGCCCCCTTCGACGGCGCGCTCCGCATAGCTGGACGCCACGGTGCGGTCCGCCCACAGGCCGCTCCACCAGGACCGTTCCTCGGCGGTCGAGAAGGTCCAGGTGTCCGAGGTGGCCGTCACATCGGTGAACCCGGCGGCGAGTGCCCAGGACTTCAGCCGCCGTCCGGCGTCCGGCTCACCCCCGTTGGCCCGGGCCACCCGCCGGTACAGGTCCAGCCAGTCGTCCATGCCCGGCGACAGGGGATACCAGGTCATCGCCGCGTAGTCGGAGTCCCGTACGGCGACGCGGCCGCCCGGCGCGGTCACCCGGCGCATCTCGCGCAGCGCCCGGACCGGATCGCCCACGTGCTGGAGCACCTGGTGGGCGTGGACAACGTGGAAGGTGTCGTCCGGGAAGGCGAGCGCGTGCACGTCGCCCTCCGCGAAGTCCACGTTGGTCAGTCCTCGTTCGCCGGCCACCGCCCGGGCCCGCTCCAGGATTCCCGGCTCCCGGTCGAGACCGGTGACGTGCCCGCCCGGGACGAGCGCGGCCAGGTCGGCGGTGATGGTGCCCGGCCCGCATCCGATGTCCAGGATCCGCATGCCGGGCCGCAGGGATCCGATGAGGTACGCCGCCGAGTTCTCCGCGGTCCGCCACGTGTGCGACCGCAGGACCGACTCGTGGTGCCCATGGGTGTAGACGGCGCTCTCCCGTGCTCCCGGCATACGGGCCCACCCCTTCCGCTGTCGTAGGAGGGCACTCACGCTACCCGCTCCGGCCGCATCGTGAGACCCGCGTATCACATGGTGGTCCCCAGGTCGGTCGTAAACGGTTTGCCACCTGCGCCGACGACCCCGCACAATCCCCTCCATGGGCCACCTGGAAGCAGCACATCTGGAGTACTACCTCCCCGACGGGAGGGCCCTGCTGGGCGATGTGTCCTTCCGGGTGGGGGAGGGCGCGGTGATGGCCCTGGTGGGCCCCAACGGCGCGGGCAAGACCACCCTGCTCCGGCTCCTCGCCGGCGAGCTCAAGCCGCACGGCGGCTCCGTCACCGTAACCGGCGGCCTCGGCGTCATGCGCCAGTTCGTCGGCTCCGTACGGGACGAGACGACCGTACGCGACCTGCTCGTCTCGGTTGCCACGCCCCGGATCCGGGAAGCGGCCCACGCCGTCGACAAGGCCGAGCACGCCATCGTGACGGTCGACGACGAGGCCGCCCAGCTCGCCTACGCCCAGGCCCTCGCCGACTGGGCCGAGGCCCGCGGCTACGAGGCGGAGACCCTGTGGGACATGTGCACCACGGCCGCGCTCGGCATCCCGTACGACACGGCACAGTGGCGCCAGGTGCGCACCCTCTCCGGAGGCGAGCAGAAGCGCCTGGTCCTCGAGGCGCTGCTGCGCGGCACCGATCAGGTGCTGCTGCTCGACGAGCCCGACAACTATCTCGACGTACCCGGCAAGCGCTGGCTGGAGGAGCGGCTCGCGGAGACCCGCAAGACCGTCCTGTTCGTCTCCCACGACCGCGAACTCCTCGCCCGTGCCGCCCAGCGCGTCGTCTCCCTCGAACCGAGCCCCACCGGCGCCGACGCCTGGGTGCACGGCGGCGGCTTCGCCACCTACCACGACGCGCGCCGTGAACGCTTCGCACGCTTCGAGGAGTTGCGCCGGCGCTGGGACGAGAAGCACGCCCAGCTCAAAAAGCTCGTCCTGAACCTGCGCCAGGCCGCCGCCAACAGCCCGGACATGGCCTCCCGCTACCAGGCCGCCCAGACCAGACTGCGCAAGTTCGAGGAGGCCGGCCCTCCGCCCGAGCCGCCGCGCGAACAGAACATCACGATGCGCCTCAAGGGAGGCCGTACGGGCGTACGCGCGGTCACCTGCGAGCAGCTGGAACTCACGGGCCTGATGAAGCCGTTCGACCTGGAGGTGTTCTACGGCGAGCGGGTCGCCGTACTCGGCTCCAACGGCTCCGGCAAGTCGCACTTCCTGCGGCTGCTCGCCGGGGACGGCGTGGCCCACACCGGCGGGTGGCGTCTCGGCGCCCGCGTGGTCCCCGGACACTTCGCCCAGACGCACGCCCACCCCGAGCTGGAGGGCCGTACGCTGCTGGACATCCTGTGGAAGGAACACGCCCAGGACCGGGGTGCCGCCATGTCCCGGTTGCGCCGCTACGAGCTCACCGGCCAGGCCGAGCAGACCTTCGAACGGCTCTCCGGCGGTCAGCAGGCCCGGTTCCAGATCCTGCTGCTGGAGCTCCAGGGTGTCACCGCCCTGCTGCTCGACGAGCCGACGGACAACCTCGACCTGGAGTCCGCCGAGGCGCTGCAGGAGGGCCTGGAGTCGTTCGAGGGCACCGTCCTCGCGGTCACCCACGACCGCTGGTTCGCCCGCTCCTTCGACCGCTACCTGGTCTTCGGCAGCGACGGCCACGTCCGCGAAACCCCGGACCCGGTCTGGGACGAACGCCGCGTGGCCCGCACCCGCTGAGGACTCAGGGGCGCGGGGAACTGCGCGAAAGGGGGTCTGGGGGGCGGAGCCCTCCCAGGGACGGGACGGGAAGGGGCGGCGGGGGCGAAGAAAAACGCCGTACCCCCGCCGGAC
Source organism: Streptomyces sp. NPDC086080 (assembly GCF_044540255.1). NCBI lineage: Bacteria > Bacillati > Actinomycetota > Actinomycetes > Kitasatosporales > Streptomycetaceae > Streptomyces > Streptomyces sp. NPDC086080. The sequence goes on along the minus strand of NZ_JBITRU010000010.1, from coordinate 78,198 downwards.
CCCCTGTCGCCGCCCGGGCCCGAACCCGCCCCCACTACCAGCGCAGCAACGCCCCCAGCCCACCCACCGGCGCCCCCGCCCCCGGCCCCGCCGCGTCGACCGCCACCACCGGCGCGTCCGTGGCGACCGCCGACCGGACCAGCGCGTCGTCCGCCCGCGCCGCCCACGAGTTCTGCTCGCCCAGCACCTTCAGATCCGTACGCCGCACCGCCAGCTGGTCCGGATCCTCACCGATCCACACCTCCCGGTGCGCGTCCGGCCCGTCGGTCCGGATCAGCAGTTCGTCGATCCGGTGCTCGCGCGCGGCCTCGACCAGCGCAGGCACCCCCTCCACGGCACCCGCGCGGCCGTCCTCGCCGGTTCCGCGGGCGGCGAGGAAGCGGTCCAGCTCGGCGGCCGCACGGCCGTGGACATGTTCCGCGCGGATCCGCTCGACGTCGTCGTCGAGCAACCTGCTGCCCGCACCGTGCGAGGCCTCGGCCACCATGTCGTGCAACCGCCGCGGCAGCCGCTCGCGCACGGCGCGCCGCTCACGGTCGTCACCGACGAGGATCAGCAGATCGGCGCCGGTCTCCTCCTGACAGACGGCGAGTGCGTCGGCGATCTCCGCGGCGTTGTGCTCCCAGGTGTTCTCCACCCGCAGCTGGAAATGCCGCTCCGACCAGTCCGCCGAGGGGGTCCGGTGCAGCGGCCACTGACGTCCGGTGACACTGCCGGAGTCGTCCCGGCCCAGCGCACTGCGCAGCTCGAAGTCCGCGCCCCTGCGGTCCACGTAGGCGACCACGCACATGGGGTCCTCACCGGCCAGTTCCAGCAGCGGTGTCACCCGCGGCAGCGGCGCCCACTCGGCCCAGTCGCGCTGCGGGGACCGGGCCAGCGGCGGGTCGAGGACCACCTCTCCGTCCCGGGCGAACAGGGCGCGGCCGTGCGGTTCGCCGGAGTGCCGCAGCTCCTCGATCGCGTGGCGCACCGCCCGGCAGGTCGCCTCGTCCGCGCCCCGGCCGGCCAGCTCCTGCGCCATCGCGCGGGCCGTCAGCTGCCGCTCATGGGGGGTGCTCTCCGTGTGCCGGGAGGTGTCCACGTATACGGAGGCCCAGGGGCCGGGACGTTCGTAGAGTGGGTACAGGAATGTGAGTTCCATGGTTCCCTCCCGGTTGCCGTACGGGGTGGTGCTCGTGCCGCCGGGCGGGTACCCGGAGCCCATGAACGCACACGACGAGCGGGGCACCACGATGACCGGAGTCGAGCCGGACCGCCTGAACGACCAGCAGCTCATGAAGGAGCTGGAGACCATCCACCGCACGCGCCACGACACACTGCTGTACGGCTCCAACGGCGCGCTGCGGGCCCACAACGACCGGATGGCACAGCTGGAGGGCGAGTATCTCCGCCGCAACCCGCGCCGCCCGGTCGCCGCGGGCCGCACGCGTGAGGGGGCCCGGGAGCGGGGCGCCGCGGCCGCGACGACACCGGGAGCCTGACCGCGGGCCCCGGCTGCCCCGGTCGCGTCCCGCGAGGTGGTGTACGCGATCACGCGCGTCGCCCTCCGGTACCCGGCTCGCGACGATCTCCACGTCGGCGCGGCACGCGAAGTGGCCCGGTCAGGCGCCGGGAGTGCCCCAGCCGGTCGACGAACCCGGCGTGACCTGCGAATTACGGTTCGTTGATCGACTACACCACCCGGCGGGACGCCATCGCTGCCCCGGCCCGCCCGCCGACGACCGGCTGACGACCGCTGCCCGCCGGCGACCGGTCACCCCGACCGGTCCGCCGTCCTCCTGCCCCGAAGGCCCGCCCAGGACCGGGCGCACGGAACGCCGGGTCCGGACGCACGGGACGCGACCGCGCAGCACGACCGGGGACCGCGCGTCCGCGGGCCCCGGTCGTGTCGTGTCCCCCGACCTGCGTCAGGCAGCAGCCGCCGTCTCCTCCTCGAACACCTCCAGATACGTCTCGCAGAACGCCTTGAGATCGGCCGGCTTGCGGCTCGTGACCAGCTTGTTCGAGCCGTGGTCGCAGACCTTCACCTGCTCGTCGACCCAGGTCCCGCCGGCGTTGCGGATGTCGGTCCGCAGGCTGGGCCAGCTCGTCAGCTCACGGCCTCGTACGACATCGGCCTCCACGAGGGTCCACGCGGCGTGGCAGATCGCGGCGACCGGCCGGCGCTGCTCGAAGAAGTCCCGCACGAACGAGACGGCCTTGTCGTCCATGCGCAGGAAGTCCGGGTTGGCCACCCCGCCCGGCAGCACCAGTCCGCCGAAGGAGTCCGCCGACGTCTCACCGGCGACCTCCTGCACAGGGAAGGTGTCCGCCTTGTCGAGATGGTGGAACCCCTGGATGGTGCCCGGCCGCGTCGACACGAGTACGGGTTCGTGACCGGCGTCCACGGCCGCCTGCCACGGCTCGGTCAGCTCCACCTGCTCGACACCCTCGGGTGCGGTCAGAAATGCGATGCGCATGATGGTTCTACGTCCCTTCGTCAGCTTGCGGCGGCCGTCGCGGTACGCGCCCGGCCGCCCCGCGGGAAGGGCGGGCGCGGTACCCCGACGGGCCGGTCACGCGGTCTCCGTCTCCCGGGTCCGGGTCAGCGCCTCGGCCAGTTCCTGGACGCTGTCGTAGCGGGCCTTGTGCGGCAGCCGCTCCAGCCCTTCGATCAGCGCGTCGGGCGCGTGCCGCCGGTCCAGCGCGCGCATCAGCTCACGCGGACCCGCGGGGAACGATCCGCGGTTCAGGGTCCTGGCCAGTTCCAGCCGCACCGACTCCAGTGACGTCGGGCCACGGCCCGGCGTCACCGGGCCGTGAGCGACCTCGGGGTCGTCGTCGGCGAACGGTTCCGGGTCGTTCCACTCCTCGGTCCGGGTGGGGCGCCCGGACCTCAGCAGACCCTGGAGTTCGTGCTTCATCTCGTCGTCACGGTGGACGCTGAGCCGGTCACTGCCTCGCTGCATGTCTCCCTCCAGATCCTTCGGGGGTCCGTGCCGCGTACCCGGCGAGCGGAGGCCGACACGGGGTTCCTGCGGTGGATCGTCACGCGCCCGGGTTTGCCCGCGGGACGGTGGGAGACCCGGAGCGCATACCCCCCCACGAGCCTCCCTGGAAAGGTCCGGCGATGGCGGTGCTCGCCCTGCTCATCCCTTCCTTCATGCTCGGTGTGATCCTGATGCTGGGCCGCTACGAGGACCTCCTGCTGCCGCCCGTGCGGCCACCGGAGGAACCCGCTGAACCCGGACTCCGACGTTTGGGGCGGTGATGCGGGGGAATGCGCACGTGGAGTGCTTCGGACAGGAGGCACGTCCGTGGATGCGGCCCCGTGCCGCCCCCGGGTGCACCTGTTCCCGAGCCGGTGCGCTCCCACGGTGACGTCCCCGAGCACCTCTGAGGGAGTTGCGCGCACCATGCCGACCCGAGCGACCGCGAAGCACCCGCACGACGACGCCCCCGACACCGCGGACGCCTTCCGCAGGCTCGCCGCACTGCCCGACGGCGCGGAACGCGACGCGCTCCGCGACGAGATCGTCGAGGCGTGGCTGCCCATGGCCGACCGGCTCGCCGGACGGTTCCGCAGCCGCGGCGAGAGCTTCGACGATCTGCGCCAGGTCGCCGCGCTGGGACTGGTCAAGGCCGTCGACCGCTACGACCCCGGGCTCGGCAACGCCTTCGAGAGCTACGCCGTGCCGACCGTCACCGGTGAGATCAAGCGGCACTTCCGCGACCACATGTGGACCCTGCACGTGCCGCGCCGGGTCCAGGAGCTGCGCAACCGTGTCCGGGGCGCCTCCCAGCACCTCGCCCAGACCCTCCCCGGACGCTGGCCGACCGTGGCCGAGATCGCCGAGCACGCCAGCCTCAGCGAGGACGACGTCCGCACCGGGCAGGAGGCGCTGGAGAGCTTCAGCGCGCTGTCCCTGGACGCGGCGCTGCCGGGCAGCGACGACGGCTACTCGCTGGGCGACGCCCTCGGGGCGCCCGACCCGGCGCTGGACACCGTGGTCGACCGCGAAGCCGTCAAGGAAGGGCTGGCCGCCCTGCCGGAGCGGGAGCGGACCATCCTCTACATGCGCTTCTTCGCCGACATGACCCAGAGTGGCATCGCCGAGGAGCTGGGCATCTCGCAGATGCATGTCTCCCGTCTGATCAGCCGCTGCTGCGGCCGGGTCCGGGAGCAGGTCATGAGCGACGCCGACACGGACTGACGCACGCGTCCTCACCCGCTCGGGTGCGCCGGGTCCCGCCAAATGGGGTCCGGCCGCGCGCGGTGCGGCGGCGGGCGGGCTGTGATGGCTGTGGGGCAACCGACGCCGTGCCCCGCCGTCGCTCGAAGGAGCCCGCACCATGCGCCGCACCGCCCGTGCCCTGTCCCTGGCCGCCGTCGCCGGTACCGTCCTCGGCGTGCTCGCACCGGCCGCGTCCGCGGGAACGGTCCCGGGCAGCGGGCCGTCGTGGGGCACCGCCTCCCCCTCGCCCTGTCCGGAACCCGGTGGGCACGGCCGGGACGGGTACGCGTCCCACAGCGCGCAGCCGGAGGCCTGGGAGCAGGACCTCGCCGAGCCGGAGACGTTGCGGGAGGAAGCATTCGAGGGAGCGGTCGAGGACGAGGCCCTGACCGAGCCGGAGGGCGGCGTCCCGGACACCGTCCCCGAGGGCGCCGAGATCCCTCCGCCCGACGGCACCGACGCCGCGGGATCACAGGCCATGGAATCCAGGGCCAAGGATCAGAAGCCCCCCGGGCCGGAAACCGTCGAACCGAAGCCGGGCGAACCGAAGCCGGGCGAACCGAAGCCGGGCGAACCGAAGCCGGGCGAACCGAAGCCGGGCGAACCGAAACCCACCGCATCCAAGCCGCTGGAACCGAAACCCACCGCATCCAGGAGCAACCCCTGTCCCTCCGCCCCAGCGCACCAGGGCGTCCACGCGGGTGGCGGCGGTGCCTTCACGGACTCCGTGCCCGCCCTGGCCGCCGGAGGCCTGCTGATCGCGGGCGCGGTCGGTGCCGCCGCCCACCGCCTGTACCGGGACCGTTCCGTCCGGACGGAAGGCTGACAGCCGCGCGCCGGACCGGCACCCATGACACGCGGCACGCTGGGTACTGGCCGGCCGAGGGCGCCACGAGCGGACACGGGAGCAGGAGCACGGGAGTACGGGAGTACGGGAGTACGGGAGCACGCCACCAGGGCATCAGGGACTGCGCGGAGGTAGGGATGTGGCGTTCGGATCCGGAAGGCCACGGTCCCGTCCGCTTCGGGCCGCCGGACCCCGAGGACGGGCTCCCCGTCCTGCCCGAACTGTCCGCCGTACTGGCCGCGGCGGCCTCCCGCGCCGGCGCCGAGCCGGTCGGCGGCGGCCCCGCTCTGCTGGACGCCGCGTGCGGCTACGGCGACCGGCGGGGACTGCCCGCCGCCCCCGACCGGGTGGCCGTCGCCCCCGGCGCGCCCGCCCTGCTGGTGGCCCTGACCGCCGCCATCGGCGGCGACGTCCTGGTACCCCGCCCCTGTGCGGCGTGGTGGGCCCCCCACGCGCGGTTGCTGCGCAGACCCGTCTTCCACGTGCCGACCCCGGCCGAGAGCGGCGGTGTGCCCGATCCGTACGCCCTGCTGGAGACCGTCCGCCGGGTACGAGCCGAGGGCGGCGACCCACGGCTGCTGGTGCTCTCCGTCGCCGACGATCCGACCGCGACCGTGGCCCCGCCCGAACTGCTGCACGAGACCCTGGAGGCCGCCGTCGGTGAGGGATTGCACCTGGTCAGCGACGAGACCTGGCGCGATACCGTGCACGACCCGCACGGCACCGTGCTGCTCAGTCCCGCCGAGATGCTGCCCGACCGGGTCACCGTCGTCACCGACCTGGTCGGTGCCCTGCTCCCGCCCGGCTGGCCCGCGGCGGTCGCCCGATTCCCGGCCGGTGAGGAGGGAAACGCGCTGCACGCGCGCGTGCTCGACGTGCTCACCGCGCTCGACGCGCGGGTCGCCGCGCCCGTCGCCGCCGCGGCGGTGTACGCGCTGTCCGAACCCGAACCGGTCACCACGCGCGTCGCGGAATCCGTACGCCTGCACGCGCGACTGGCCGCCGCCGCGCATCGTGCCGTCGTCGCCGCCGGTGCGGTGTCCCGGCCTCCGTCCTGCGGCCGGCACCTGTACGTCGACCTCACACCGCTGGCGCCCGCCCTCACCGCGCACGGTGTGGGCGACGCCCAGGAACTGGAGGACTTCCTCACCGCCCGGCTGGGCATGCCCGCGCCGGGCGGCCACCGCTTCGGCGACGATCTCGAGGCGCCGCGCGTGCGGCTGTCCACCGCACCCCTGCTGGGCGACACCGCGGAACTCCGCGAGGAACGCCGGCGTATCCCCGAGCCGCTGGAACTGCCCGGGGTGCGACGCGCGTTGACCCATCTGGCATCGGTCTTCGACGATCTCCGTGACGACGCTCAGCGATGGGAGTCTCCTCGATGACGCAGCGGCCCGAGTCGACGAACAGAACGACCACGACCACGACCACCACCACGGCCCCCGGCGAGGCCGGACCGGAATCGGACAGCCCGCGAGCCGACCCCCTGTCCCCCTCCACGCGCCCGTACCCGCCGCCGGCCGAGCCGCGCCCGCTGGCCGAACACCGGGTGTGGCCCCGCGCCTTCCACGACCGGCTGACCGCCCCGCTGCCCGGCCTCAGGGCCTTCGCCCGCTTCGCCCGCGAGGGTGCCGTACGCCCCACCCCGGACGGCCTCGCCGACATCCCCCGGCTGCCCTTCGCCCCCGCCCCGCTGCCCCGCGTGGACGCCCGTACGGTCGCCGTCACCTGGGCGGGGCACGCCAGCTGGGTCCTGCAAATCGGCGGGCTCACCGTGCTCACCGACCCGGTCTGGTCCCGCCGTATCCTCGGCACCCCGGCCCGGATCACCCCCGTCGGCGTCGACTGGGAGGCGCTGCCGCGCGTGGACGCGGTGGTCATCAGCCACAACCACTACGACCACTTGGACGCCCCCACCCTGCGCCGGCTCCCGCGCGGCACCCCGGTGTTCGTGCCGGCCGGGCTCGCCCGCTGGTTCCACCGCCGCCGGTTCACCCGGGTCACCGAACTCGACTGGTGGGAGGCCGCCGAACTGGACGGTGTCCGCTTCGACTTCGTACCGGCCCACCACTGGTCCAAGCGCACCCTCACCGACACCTGCCGCTCGCTGTGGGGTGGCTGGGTGCTCACCGACCGCGAGGGCCGGCGCGTCCACTTCGCCGGTGACACCGGCTACGGGCACTGGTTCACCCGGATCGGCCGCCGCTACCCGGGCATCGACCTCACCCTGCTGCCCATCGGCGCCTACGACCCCCGCTGGTGGCTGGCCGACGTCCACTGCGACCCGGAGGAGGCCGTCCGGGCCGCCCAGGACCTCGGGGCGCGCCGCATGGCCCCCATGCACTGGGGCACGTTCGTCCTCTCCTCGGAACCGGTGCTGGAGCCCCTCACCCGCGTGCGCGCCGCCTGGGAGCGGACCGGCCTGCCCCGCGAGAACCTGTGGGACCTGCCGGTGGGCGCCTCCCGCATCCTGGAGTGACCCGGCCACCCACCGCCCGCCGCTCCCCGGCCGGCCCCGGGGTGGCTGTCGTCCCTCCGCCCCACCGGGCAGCCGCCCCGACGTGGACGGCTGTGATCCCACGGCCCGCGCTACCACGGTGCCGGGCCGCGCCGCACCGTCGGCCGACCGGTGTCCGGGGAGGACGGCCGGTCCGACGGGTGCGGCTGCCGGTGTGGACGGGCGTCGGCCCGCTGCCGGAGGGTCGGTGGGCCGGGTTCGCCCGCCGTCTCAGCGTTCCGCGCGTTGCATGTAGGCGCGGGTGTCGGCCGCCGCCTGGGACGGCCACCGGTGGGGCGGGTGGGTCGTGCCGTACCGGACGAGACGCACTGGCGGCCGTCCGGTGCCGGGGGAGGACGGCCGGTCCGGTGGGTGCGGGCGTGGCTGTCCTCTGGATGGGTGTCGACCGCCGGCCGGGGCGGCTGCCGGTGGGGAACGGGTGTCGGCCCGCTGCCAGGGTGGCGGCCGACGGGCAGACCGCCATCCGGCTCAGGCGTTCGGCGCGTTGGCCGTGGGCGGGCCGACCGCCGGGTGGGGCGGGTGCCGGCCCTCATCGGGGCCGTGTCGGTTCCGGCCGGCGTCAGCCCGTCGCCGTTCCGCGGAGGCGCCGCCACAGGCCCGGGGCCACGCTGATCAGTACGGTCAGCACGATCGCCGCGAGTACGCCCGCCCACGGCTCCTTGAACAGGGAACCGCCGAGGATGCCGATCAGCTGGTACGTCGTCGCCCAGGCGACACAGGCCGGCAGATTGCCGCGCACGAAGCGGCGCACCGGCCACTGCGCCAGCAGACAGGCCAGCATCACCGGAAGTCGCCCGGCCGGGACCAGCCGGGACAGCACCAGCACGGCCACCCCGTGGTCGGTGAGCTTGCGCTGCGCCTGCTCCAGCCGGTCCTCCGGGGCCCGCCGCCGCATCGCCTCCAGCCAGCGCGAGCCGTTCCTCGACGTCATCCCGCGCCGCCCCAGCCAGTACAGCGCCACGTCCCCGAGGAACGCCGCCAGCGACGCCGTGACGAGCAGCAGCGCCATCGAGAACGGCGCCGTCCGGTGGAAGGCGACCACGGCCGCCGAACTCACCAGCGCGCCCGTCGGGACGACCGGCACCAGCGCGCCGATCAGCACCAGCAGGAACAGCGAGGGATAGCCGACCACCTGCTGGGTGGAATCGGGCGCCACCACCGGGAGCGCCGCCAGCGGGGCCGCCTGGCCCAGGGAGGCGGGAAGGATCACCGGGCGCCCTCCAGGCGCACGCTCTCCCCGTGCTCGAGCCGGTGCACGCTCACCCCGGGGGCGTGCCGGGCCGCCAGTCGCTCGAACTCGTGACCCGGCGCGTGGAACTCGTGCGGGCGCACGGCGTCCATCCCGATCGGCCAGTACGTGCCGTAGTGCACCGGCACGGCGCTCGGCGCCCCCAGCAGGGCCAGCGCCTCGGCCGCGCGCCCCGCGTCCAGATGCCCCTCGCCGAGGTAGGGCCCCCAGCCGCCCACCGGCAGCAGCGCCACGTCGACCGGCCCCACCTCCTTGTCCATCCCCTCGAACAGACCGGTGTCCCCGGCGAAGTACGTCCGCGCCTCACCCTCCACGACATAGCCGAGGGCGGGCGCGCGGTGCGGTCCGACCGGCAGCCGTCGCCCGTCGTGCCGCGCGGGCACGGCCCGGACGACCAGACGGCCGACCGTGGTCACCTCGCCCGGCGCCATCTCGCTCACGCCGAGATGTGTGAGCCGGCGCAGACCCGGTACCGCGCGGAGTGCGCCCCGGGGCACGAGCAGGCGTGTGCCCGGGGCGAGCAGGGCCAGGGACGGCAGGTGCAGATGGTCGGCGTGCAGGTGGGAGACCAGGGCCACGTCCGCGTGCCGGGCGTCCGCGGACGGCAGCGCGCCGCGCCGGCGGCGCAGATGCGCGAGACGGCGGGCGAACAGCGGGTCGGTGAGCACACGGGTGTGCGAGTCCTCGACCGTGCAGGTCGCGTGCCCCCACCACGTGACGTCCACCGGCACTTCTTCGCCTCCTTCGCACGACTCCCCGAAGCCTACGTGCAGGAGTAGGGTCGGCGACGAAAACCGGAGGTGAGGGGGACGCCATGGGACCGGTGCGGGTGACGGCGATCGCGAGTCTGACTCCGCTGGAGGAACTGGACGCCGACCCCTTCCTGGTGGACTCCCGCAGCCAGCACGCCATGTGCGCCCGCTGGGCCGCCGAGCAGGGTCACGTGGTGGCCAGGGAACTGCTGGTGCGAGGGCTGCGGCCCGACCACAGCCTGCTGTGGGAGGGGGTGCGGCCCGGCGCCGACCTGTTCGTGGCGCCCAGCCGGCGGGTACTGGAGCGGGCGTTGTCCTCCGTGGCGGACTTCACCGCCGAGTGCGCGCGCCGCGGGGTGCGCGTGGTGACCGTGGGCCGCGCGGAACCGTCGTACGACGCCGTGATGAAGGCGCGCGTGCACCGCAGGCTGTCGATGCCGACCGCCGGCTACGACGGCCGCTGAGCGTCCGGGGGCCGCGGGGCCGCGCGGCCGGGGCAACGGGGACGAAAACCCTGCTCCGGACGTTGTGGCAGGGTGGAGAGGGGCCGTACCGGCCGGGACGTGAGGTGTACGGGGCGTGGGTGGCGGGCGTTGGCGACGGGTCGCCAGTCAGATCGGGCGGAGTATCACGGTGTGGGTGGTCTCCACCCTGACCATGCTGCTGCTCGCCGGGATCCTGCCGGACTTCCGGCTGCGCTCGGCCGACGGCGACAGCGCCACCGACATCGCGGTCACCGCTGCCCTCGGCGCCGGCGCCTTCGGTCTGCTGTCCGCCCTGGTCTGGCCGCTGCTGGTGCGTCTCCTGCTGCTCGTACCGGCGCTCGTCCTCGGGGTGCTGGTGTTCTTCCTCAACGGCGCCCTGCTCTGGCTGGCCCTGTACCTCAACCCCGTCGAACGGGGCTCCGTCGTCCCGGAGACGGCGGTCGTGGTCGCCGCCGTCATGTCCGCCGTCGCCTCGGCCACGGGCGCCGCCCTCGCCGTACGCGACGACGACGCCTACCGCCGCCGCCTCTACCGGCTCGCCGACCGCAGACGGGGCTCCGCCCCGCCCTGCCCGACCACCCCCGGCACCGTCTTCCTGCAACTCGACGGTGTCGGCCACGACGTGCTGCTCGACGCCGTCGACCAGGGGCTGATGCCCACCGTCGCCCGCTGGCTCGGGACCGGCAGCGGCGGCGATCAGCCCTCCCACCGCCTCACCCGCTGGCGCACCGACTGGTCCAGCCAGACCGGCGCCAGCCAGCTCGGCATCCTGCACGGCAGCAACCACGACGTCCCCGCCTTCCGCTGGTACGAGAAGGCCCGGCGCGAGGTCATGGTCTGCAACCGGCCCACCAGCGCCGCCGAACTCCAGGCCCGCGCCATCGAGTACTCCGGGCACGCCGGACTGCTCGCGGGCGGCGGCGCCAGCCGCGGCAACCTGTTCAGCGGCGGCGCCGACCAGCAGGCCCTGGTGCTGTCCATCACCACCCGCCGCCGGGACCCCGCCGCCCGCTCCCGCTCGGGCTACTTCGCGTACTTCTCCGACCCCGCCAACGCCGTGCGCACCGCGCTGTCCTTCGGCGCCGAGGTGGGCCGGGAGATCGTGCAGTCCACCCGCGCCCGGGCGCGGGGGCAGCGTCCGCGTGTCTCGCGCGGCGGGCTCTACCCGTTCGTCAGGGCCTTCGCCACCGTCGTCCAACGGGACGTCGTCGTCGCCGCCGTGATGGGCGACCTGCTGGCCGGCCGCACCGCCGTCTACGCCGACCTGGTGGCCTACGACGAGGTCGCCCACCACTCCGGGCCCACGAGCCGGGACACCGAGAAGGTCCTCCAGCGCCTCGACCGGGCCCTCGCCCTGATCGAGAACGTCGCGGAGCACGCTCCCCGCCCGTACCGCCTCGTCGTCCTCTCCGACCACGGGCAGAGCCCCGGCGAGACCTTCCGCTCCCGCTACGGCCTCACCCTCGGCGACCTGGTGCGGGCAGGCTGCGGACTGCCCGTGCCGCGCCGCGCCCGGCGCACCCACAGCGGCGCCGAGGCACGGGCGGCCGTCCGCGCGGCGCTGCACCGGCCCGTCGAGGAGGGCACCGAGCACTACCGCCCCTCGCGCGGTTCCGAGCCCGTCGTCCTCGCCTCGGGCAACCTGGGCCTGATCTCCTTCCCGGACGTGCCGCACCGGATGACCAAGGAGGAGATCGACGCCCGCCACCCCGCGCTGCTGCCCACCCTCGCCAACCACCCCGGCATCGGCTTCCTCCTGGTCCGCAGCGAACGCCACGGCGGGGTCGTGCTCGGCGCGTACGGCGCGGAGATACCGCTGGACGAGCTGGACGACGATCCCGGGCCCCTGGCGGCCTTCGGCCCGGGCGCCGCCGACGCCGTACGCCGTACCCACACCTTCCCGCACACTGCCGACATCATGGTCAACTCCTTCCACGACCCCGTGGACGGCGAGGTGCTGGCCTTCGAGGAGCAGATCGGCTCCCACGGCGGGCTCGGCGGCGCCCAGTCCCGCCCCTTCCTGCTGTCCCCGCTCGCCCTGTCGCCACCCGTCGCCGAGGGCGCGGTCCTCGCCGGCGCCGAGCAGGTCCACCACGTACTGCGCCGCTGGCTGACCGAGTCGGATCAGGGGGAACTGCCTGGAGCCCCGGGCCGGGAGCGCGCGGCCTGACGGGGCCGACGCCCGGAAAACGCGTTGCTCCGTCGCCGCGGGACACAGTTCACTGGGTCCGGCGCCCCTTCCGGTCCGCGTGCTCCGGCCCGTGTGTTCCGGTCCGTGTGATCCGGCCCGATGCCGGCGATCCGTGCGCCCCTGCCGACGTCCCACCTCCCCCTGAACCCCGAACCCCTGACCCCCAGGAGCCATTGCGTGCAGGCAGTCGTCACTGTCACCCCCTCCCGCGTCCCGGAGCTGCTGCTCGGTCTGGCGACCGTGCGGCCGGTGTTCCTCTGGGGGGCGCCCGGCATCGGAAAGTCCTCCCTGGTCAGGGAGTTCGCCGAGAGCCTGGGCCTGGAGTGCGTGAGTCTGCTGGGCACTCAGCTCGCTCCCGAGGACCTGATCGGCGTTCCCCAGATCCGCGACGGCCGCTCGGTGTTCTGCCCGCCGCAGGCGATCGCCCGTGACGAGCCGTACTGCCTGTTCCTGGACGAGCTGAACGCGGCCACCCCGGATGTGCAGAAGGCGTTCTACTCGCTGATCCTGGACCGCCGGATCGGCGACTACGAGCTGCCCAAGGGCTCCATTGTCATCGGCGCCGGCAACCGCGCCACCGACAACGCGCTGGCCCGCCCCATCGCCTCCGCGCTCATCAACCGCCTCACCCACGTCCACCTGGAGGTGTCCGCCGGGGACTGGCTGCTCTGGGCGGCGAACAACGGCATCCACCCGTGGATCACCGACCACCTCACCGACCGCCCCGACCACCTGTGGTCCAAGCCGCCGAAGACCGAGGAGCCGTTCTCCACCCCCCGCTCCTGGCACATGCTCTCCGACGCGCTGCACTCCTTCGGCCGTGACCTCGATGAGGACACCCTGAAGGTCCTCGCCCACGGCACGCTCACCCCCGCGCACGCCACCGCCTTCTGCGGCTACGTCAAGATCGTGCGCAGCCGCTTCGGGATCGACGCCGTCATCAAGGGCGAGGCCCGCTGGCCGCACCGGATCGAGGACCGCGACCTGCTCTACTACCTCGCCGAGTCCTTCCGCGGCCGTCTGGTCAAGGAACTCCCGGCGACCAAGGAGCACATGTCGGCGAACGGCCGGCAGACCGCGTACCGAGCCAAGGCGCTGCTGGTGCAGCTCGCCGAGATCTCCGTCGAGGTCGCCCAGACCGTGATCGCCTCCGACGAGGACGGCAACCCGGTCCTGCCGGCCTGGTTCCTCGTCGAGGCGGCCCGCGACATGCCGCGCCTGGTGGAGGCGCGCCGGTGAGCCGCCCCCGCGCGAAGGGGCCGAAGAACGCGAAGGGTCCGAAGAAGCGGGACCTCGCGCAGGAGGCGTTCGACGCGGGACTGCGGCTGGTGCGGGCCAACCCCGCGCTGGCCGCGGTCGAGTTCGAGGTCTGCCGCCGGGAGAACTGCGAGCTCGCCCCCCGGGACGGGCTGGTGCGGGTGGACTCCGAGGCCGTCCTGCACGCCCACCCGGACCGTATGGCCGACCCGGAGGCCTGGGCGTGGGCCCTCGCGCACGCCGTCCTGCACCTCGGCTTCGGTCATGTCCCCGCCGCGCAGGGCACGCGCGAGCAGCCCGACCACAGCGAGCTCGCCGCCCGCTGCGTCGTGGTCAACCGCTTCCTGCTCGGCTTCCCCGTCGGCACGGCGCCCGAGCACCTGCCCGCCGCCTACCCCGACGGCGACGAGGAGCGGCTCGCCGCCCACTGGCGTCGGGAGGGCGTCCCTGCGGTGTACGAGCGCTGCGGCACGGCCGGCGGCGAGGCGGACCTGTTTCTCGCGGAGTGGTTCGGCTACTACGGGCAGCCGCCGGACCACCAGCTGGCGTTCGCCACCGCCCTCACCCGCACCGTGTCCGCCGCGATGGACCTGGCGGGCGGCCGCCGCGACAGCCTGGACGGCAAGCCGGTCCCCCGGCGGCCCTGGGAGCGGGCGCTCGGCTGGTTCGTCTCCTCCTACCCGCTGCTCGGCGGCATCGCCGCCGGTATCACCCTGGTCGCCGACGCCGAGCTCGCGCGCGCCCACGGCATCTCGGTCGCCGCCGTCGACGCCGGGGCCGGAGAGATCTACGTCAACCCGCTGCGGCAGCTGGAGGACGAGGAATGGCGGTTCGTCCTCGCCCACGAGATGCTCCACGCGGCCCTGCGCCACGGCGACCGCTGCGGCGGACGCGACCCGTATCTGTTCAACGTGGCCTGCGACTACGTCATCAACGGCTGGCTGGAGGAGATGCGGGTCGGCACCATGCCCGAGGGCCTGCTGTACGACAAGGAGCTCGCCGGGCTGTCCGCCGAGGAGGTCTACGACCGGATCGCCGTCGACCTGCGGCGGATGCGCCGGCAGGCCACGCTGCGCGGCAAGGGGCTCGGCGACATCCTCGGCGGCCCCCTCGGCCCGCCCCGCGACCCCGTCGACCTCGACGCCTTCTACCGCCGCGGCCTCGCCCAGGGCCTGGACCTGCACGACCGGCAGGAGCGCGGTTTCCTGCCCGCCGGGCTGGTCCAGGAGATCCGCGCGCTCAGCCATCCGCCGGTGCCCTGGGACGCCCGGCTGGCCCGCTGGTTCGACGAGTTCGTGCCGCGCCCGGAGCCGCTCCGGTCGTACGCGCGTCCCTCCCGGCGCCAGGCGTCCACCCCCGACATCCCCCGCGCGGGGCGCTGGTTCCCGCCCGAGGAGATCGCCCGCTGCACCTTCGGTGTCGTCCTGGACACCTCCGGCTCCATGGACCGGGTCCTGCTCGGCAAGGCGCTCGGCGCCATCGCCTCCTACGCCGAGGCCCGCGACGTACCGGCCGCCCGCGTGGTGTTCTGCGACGCGGCACCGCACGACGCGGGATACGTACCGGTCACCGAGATCGCCGGGCGGGTCCGCGTGCACGGCCGGGGCGGCACCGTCCTGCAGCCCGGCATCGACTTCCTCCAGCGAGCCGACGACTTCCCGCCCGCCGCGCCGATCCTGGTCATCACCGACGGCTGGTGCGACGTCCTGCGGGTCCGCCGCGAGCACGCGTACCTCGTTCCGCGGGGCGCGCGACTGCCGTTCACCGCGAGGGGACCCGTCTTCCGGGTGAGTTGAGCCACGATGTGATCGGATGGGGCAGGGCGCCCGGTGATCAGGGCACCCGGACCGAGACCCGCCGGACACACGGCCGGACATTTATTTCGAAAGGATGCGTCATGGCAGCCACGCGCTCCGCACACACCGTTTGGGAAGGCAGTCTCTTCAAGGGCAGCGGGGTCGTCGCCTTCGACTCCTCCGGCGCCATCGCCGAGCAGCCGGTCACCTGGGTGTCGCGTGCCGAGGAGGCGAACGGGAAGACCAGCCCGGAGGAGCTGATCGCCGCCGCGCACTCCAGCTGCTTCTCCATGGCCCTGTCCAACGGTCTCGACAAGGCCGGCACCCCGCCGACCAAGCTGACCACCTCCGCCGACGTCACCTTCGTGCCCGGTGAGGGCATCACGGGCATCCACCTCACCGTCGAGGGCACCGTCCCGGGCCTGGACGAGGCCGGTTTCGTCGCCGCGGCCGAGGACGCCAAGGTGAACTGCCCGGTCAGCCAGGCGCTGAAGGGTACGAACATCACCCTGACGGCGAAGCTCGCCTGACCCGCTCGCCGTGTCGAGCCACCGCAGGCCGCTCCACCCGGGGCGGCCTGCGGTACATCCCCTCCGGGAGCGACCACCATGACGTCACGCCCCGCCGTCTCCGCCCACCGCGGCGGCTCCGAGCGCGCCGCCCCGGCCACCTGGGAGGCCTACGAGGACGCGCTCGCGTCCGGCGCGGAGTACGTCGAGTTCGACGTCCGGCGCACGGCGGACGGCGTCTTCGTCGTCCACCACGATCCCCGGGTAGGGCGTACCGGCCCGCCGCTGTCCGCGCTCACCCTCGCGGAGCTGAACGAGCGCGCCGGATACCCCGTGCCCCTCGTGGAGGAGGTCATGGAGCTGATCGCCGGGAAGCTCGTCGCGCACCTGGATCTGAAGGAGACCGGCCACGAGCGGGAACTGATCGACCGCGCGGTCGCCCTGCTCGGCACGGACGGATGCGTCGCCACCACCCTCGAGGACCGTTCCGTCGCCGCCCTCACCGCCGCCCACCCGCGGGTGCGCACCGTGCTGTCGCTCGGCCGTGACGGCGCGGACATCGGCCGGCGCCGCCTGGTGGCCACCCGTATCAGCGAACTGCTCCCCATGCGCCGGGTCCGCGCCTGCGGCGCCCACGGGGTCGCCGTGCACCAACGTCTGGCCCGCGCCACCGTGCTGCGCGAGGCGGCGCGTAACAGACTGTTCACCATGGTGTGGACCGTGAACGAGGACGCGGCCCTGCGGGGCTTCCTCGGCGACCCGCGCGTGGACGTGCTGATCACGGACCGTCCCCGTCGCGCCGTGGAACTGCGTGAACTGCGTGGGCACACGGACGCCCGCACCCCCCATTGACAACCACCCGTTCAAACCATTGACAACAGGGCACTCAAGTTTTGTGCTGGAAGATGCCGGAAGTCCGAAGAGGTGCCCTGGCGGAAGGGGACAGCGATGGGACGTGCCGTCGGAATCGACCTGGGAACCACGAACTCGGTCGTGGCCGTGCTGGAGGGAGGCGAGCCCACCGTCATCGCCAACGCGGAGGGCGCGCGCACCACGCCCTCGGTGGTGGCCTTCGCCAAGAACGGCGAGGTGCTGGTCGGTGAGGTCGCCAAAAGGCAGGCCGTGACGAACATCGACCGCACCGCCCGCTCGGTCAAGCGGCACATGGGCGACGCCCAGTGGCGCTTCCCCGGGGAGGGCTCCGTCGACGGGACCCGCTACACGGCGCAGGAACTGTCCGCACGGGTGCTGCAGAAGCTGCGCCGGGACGCCGAGTCGTACCTCGGCGAGGACGTCACCGACGCGGTCATCACCGTACCGGCGTACTTCGACGACACCCAGCGGCAGGCCACCAAGGAGGCCGGGGAGATCGCCGGCCTCAAGGTGCTGAGGATCATCAACGAGCCCACGGCGGCGGCCCTTGCGTACGGCCTGGACAAGGAGAACGAGCAGACCGTCCTCGTCTTCGACCTGGGCGGGGGCACCTTCGACGTGTCGCTGCTCGACATGGGCGACGGCGTCATCGAGGTGAAGGCCACCAACGGCGACACCCACCTCGGCGGCGACGACTGGGACCAGCGCGTCGTCGAATACCTCGCCAAGCGCTTCAAGGGGCAGTACGGCGTCGACCTGGCGCAGGACAGGATGGCCGTGCAGCGGCTGCGGGAGGCCGCCGAGAAGGCGAAGATCGAGCTGTCCTCGTCGACGGAGACCACCATCAACCTGCCCTACATCACCGCCTCCGCCGAAGGCCCCCTGCACCTCGACGAGAAGATGACCCGCGCCCAGTTCCAGGAACTCACCGAGGATCTGCTGGAGCGCTGCAAGAAGCCCTTCCACCAGGCCGTCAAGGACGCCGGGGTGGAACTGTCCGCGATCGACCACGTCATCCTCGTCGGCGGTTCCACCCGGATGCCCGCCGTCACCGACCTGGTCCGTGAACTCACCGGCAAGGAACCGCACAAGGGCGTCAACCCGGACGAGGTGGTGGCCCTCGGCGCCGCCCTCCAGGCGGGTGTCATCCGCGGCGACGTCAAGGACGTGCTGCTCCTCGACGTCACCCCGCTGTCCCTGGGCATCGAGACCAAGGGCGGCATCATGACCAAGCTGATCGAGCGCAACACCACGATCCCCACCCGGCGTTCGGAGATCTTCACCACCGCCACCGACAACCAGCCCTCGGTCGGCATCCAGGTCTACCAGGGCGAACGCGAGATCGCCGCGTACAACAAGAAGCTCGGTGTCTTCGACCTCACCGGCCTGCCGCCGGCCCCGCGCGGCGTCCCCCAGATCGAGGTCGCCTTCGACATCGACGCCAACGGGATCATGCACGTCTCCGCGAAGGACCTCGCCACCGGCCGCGAGCAGAAGATGACCGTCACCGGCGGCTCGGCCCTGCCCAAGGACGACATCGACCGCATGATGCGGGACGCCGAGGAGTACGCCGAGGAGGACCGCAAACGCCGCGAGACCGCCGAGACCCGCAACCAGGCGGAACAACTCGTCTACCAGACGGAGAACTTCCTGCGGGACAACGCCGACAAGGTGCCCGGCGACGTCCGGTCCGAGGTCGAGGCGGCCGTCACGGAGCTGAAGCGGCTGCTGGAGCGGGAGGCGGTCGACACGGCCGAGCTGCGCGGCGGCGTGGAGAAACTCGCTACGGTCAGCCAGAAGATGGGCCAGGCGATGTACGCGAGCCCCTCCGGGGGTGCGGCGCAGGACACCTCCGCGGCGCAGGACGCCTCCGCGTCGCAGGAGGACGAGGGCGTCGTGGACGCGGAGATCGTCGACGACGACAGGGACACGGGGGGCAGGCGCGAGAACGGCGCAGCCTGACCCCCACGGCCGTCGGCCGCCCCTCGCTGCCGCGCGGCACCCGGCGCGGCTGCGACCGGCGGCGCCGTGCCTCACCCGCGTAGCCGCGAGCGGCCACCGACCGTGCCCGCGTAGCTGCGGGCAGTCAGTCGTGCCGCGACGGGCCGCCGGCCGTGCTCCGCGCAGCTGCGGGCAGTCGTGCCTCCCCCAGTGCCTTAAGGGCCTGGGAGGTACCCCCAGGGCGGCACGGGTGGGCGGTGGGGGAGGCACTTGGCAAGCGCCGGGAGCGAAGCGGTGTTGGTGCGGGCCGGGGGGTGACTGCGCAACCCGGCGCCGGCGGGGTGCCGTCGCGCCCACCCTCCCCCACTCTCGGCTTCGCTCGAGCGGGGGGACCCCCATCGCCCTGCGGCACGACTGCCCGCGGAGAGCGGGGGCTGATCGCGGAGGGCGGGGGCTGATCGCGGCAACGGCTGCCCGCGGAGGGCGGGGGCAGTGGAGGGTGAGGGGGCGCTAGTAGTGTTCGCGGCACTCTCGTAGGAGCTTTTCCGTGCGCTGGGTCGTGGCCGCCCGCGCCGTCATGTGGTCCAGGACCTCCAGGTGCACCGAGACCTCCTTGCGGGAGTCCAGGTACAGCGCCCCGGTCAGGTACTCGGTGAACACCATGTCCGGCAGCTCCGGCTCGGCGAAGCGGAACAGGGAGAACGGCGCGTACGTCCCCGGGTGCGGCCCGTCGGCGAACTCGGCGATCTGGAGGGTGACCCGGTCCCGCGCGCAGTAGTCGAGCAGCTTGTCGAGCTGGTCACGCATCACCCGCCCGTCGACGCTCACCGGACGGCGCAGCACCGTCTCCTCCATCAGCACCCACAGGTGCGGTGGATCGGACCGCTCCAGCAGCCGCTGGCGCTCCATGCGCAGGGACACATGCCGCTCGACCGCGTCCCGCCCCGCGGTGCCGATCGTCCCGGCCTCCAGGACGGCACGGGCGTAGTCCTCGGTCTGCAGCAGCCCCGGAACGAAGTGCGGCTCGTAGGAGCGGATGATCCGGGCGGCGCCCTCCAGGCTCACATACAGGCTGAACCACTCGGGCAGCACATCGTGGTACCGCTGCCACCAGCCCGGCCGGTTCGCCTCCTCGGCGAGTTCCACGAACGCCTCGGACTCGCCGTCGGGCACCCCGTACGCGGTCAGCAGCAGCTGGACGTAGGGAATCTTCAGCGCGACCTCGGCGGTCTCCATCCGCCGCACGGTCGCCGGCGCCACCCGCAGGATCCGGGCCGCCTCCTCCCGCGAGAGGCCGGAGGCCTCCCGCAGCTCGTACAGCCGCCTTCCCAGAACCACCTGGCCCACGGTCGGTGCGGCCCGCCGCTCACTCACGCCACGCCTCCCCAACGCGCCCGGGCATGCGCTCAGTCTGTCATGTTCCTCCGACACTCTCACGAGCCACGGTGATCCGCCCTGTTTCCCTGCTCCCCGCCCCTCCCTTACCCGGCAGGTAATCGACCCCCTCCGGCGTGCGCGGGATCGTGGACGCACCGGGTTCCGGACCGGCGCACTCCGGCCCGGGACCCGGCCCGCCCCCACCGACCCCGACCGACCCCGACGGAGGGTGACCCATCATGTCCGCGACCCAGCTCGCCGTACTCGCCAGGACCGTGGAACCGCAGCGGATGCTGCGCCGCTTCCTGGCCCTCGACGCCGTGGTGACCGGTGTCAACGCGCTCGCCTACCTCGCCCTGCCGGGCCCTCTCGGACGCCTCCTCGGCGTCGGCTCCGGCCTCCTCCTGGGAATCGGCGCGTTCCTCGCGGTGTACGCGGCGGGTGTGGCCCTGCTGGCCGCCCGGCCGCATCCGCCGGCGGCCGGCGTGCGGATCGTCGTCGAGGCCAACCTCGTCTGGGCGGTGGGGAGTCCGGCCGCTCTCGCGCTGTGGCTCACCCCGACCGCGGCGGGCGCGGTGTGGACGGTCCTCCAGGCCCTGACGGTGGCCGGTTTCGCCGTGACCCAGCACCTGGCCCTGAAGCAGCGTCAGCTCAGCCAGGACTGAAGGTACTTGGCCGTCGCCGGGTCCGCCGGGAGCAGCGTCTCCACGGCCAGCTCGGCGACGGTCACGTCCATCGGTGTGTTGAAGGTCGAGATCGACGACACGAAGGACAGCCTGCGCCCCTCGTGCTCGATCACCATCGGCAGCGCGAAGTACGCCACCGGCTCACCCGGTTCCTCCTCGACCCGCTCGCCGCCGTCCGGGACCGGGTACGCCGAGACCTCCTCGTACAGCGCCCGCAGCGGCTCGGAGCGGCTCAGCGCGATGTGCCGCCGCATCTGCTCCAGCAGGTGCCCGCGCCACTCCCGCAGGTTCAGGATCCGCGGCGCCAGCCCCTGCGGGTGCAGGGTGAGCCGCACCGCGTTCAGCGGCGGCGCCAGCAGCACCTCGGGCACCCCGTCGAACAGCGCCATGACCCCGCGGTTGGCCGCCACGACGTCGTACATCGCGTCCACCACGAGCGCCGGATACGGCTCGAAACCGCCGATCAGCCGTTCGATGCCGTCCCGCAGCGCGTCCAGCGCCGGGTCGTCCAGCGGGGTGTGCGGGAACCGGGGCGCGTAGCCGGCCGCCAGGAGCAGCGCGTTGCGCTCCCGGATCGGGACGTCCAGCCGCTCGGCGAGCCGCAGCACCATCTCCTCGCTGGGCCGCGAGCGGCCGGTCTCGATGAAACTGATGTGCCGGGCCGAGGAGTCCGCACTCAGCGCCAGCTCCAGCTGGCTGATCCGACGCTGCTCCCGCCAGGCGCGCAGCAGCGGGCCCACGCCACCGGAGGCGGAGGCGGAGGCGGAGGCAGAGGCGGCTCGGGACGGGACGGTGGTCATGGCAGGACCGTAGTCGAGAAGCCGCCGCCCGGGGAGCCGGGTGCCGCTGACCAGGGCCTCCCGCCCCCTCCTGTGGCAGCCTGGGAGTCCCGGCACGAGAGCCGGATCCCGAACCCGGTGAAGGAGCGCGGCCATGCCCGTCGAACCGCTGTCGCAGAAGGAGCTCGATGACCGGCTGGCCGAACTGCCGGGCTGGTCGCTCGACGGGGACCGTCTCACCCGCTCCTACCGGCTCGGCTCGCATGTCGCGGCGGCGGCGATGGTCGTCCACATCGCCCAGGTGCAGGAGGAACTGGACCACCACTCCGACCTCACTCTCGGCTACAACACCCTGTCCCTGTCCGTGCACACCCACAGTGCGGGCGGCGCCGTCACCGCCAAGGACGTCGAGCTCGCGCGCAGGGTGGAGGACCTGGCACCCGCACACGGTGCACACTGAGACGCGTGCTGGACTACGACGAGGAAGCGGAGCGGTACGACGCCCTGCGCGGCGGTGAACCCCGGGCGGCGGCCGCCGCCGACGCCGTGCTCGGCCTCGTACCGGGCGGTGCGCGGGATCTGCTGGACGTGGCCTGCGGCACCGGCATCGTGACCCGGCGATTTCCCGTCGCCCGCCCCGGACTGCGGGTGACGGGGGCCGACCTCGCCCGGTCGATGACCCGGTTGGCGGCAGCCCGGCTGCCGGGCGCCGTGGTCCGTGCGGACGGCCGCCGGCTGCCCTTCGGGGACGCCCGGTTCGACGTCGTCGTCAGCGTGTGGCTGCTGCACCTGCTGTCCGGCCCCGAGGACGTCCGGGCGGTCGTCGGCGAGTGCGCCCGCGTCCTGCGGCCCGGCGGGGTCTATGTCACCACCGTCCACAAGGGCGCCTCGCACAACGTGGGCAGCGACATCGACGCGGTCCTCGCCGCCCGCCCGCCGAGCCCGGTGCCCGACGCGCCCGCCGCTGTGGCGGCCTGCGCCGCCGGGCACGGGCTGCTTCCCGCCGGTGAGGCCCGGTTCCGGGGGCACGGTCAGGGCCGGAGCCCTCGCCGCGCCGTGGCGGACCTGCGGCGGGGTTGGTTCGTCACCCTGCCCCCGGGAGCGCCGCTCGCCGAGGACCTCGCCGCGCGCCTGGCCGCGCTGCCGGACCAGGAACGCCCCCGCCCCGACCCCGAGTTCAGCCTCCGGGCGTACCGCAAGCCGCTACCCGGCAACCTGTAGGACACCGGCGGCGACTGGGAGACGGAACCCGTCCGTCTCTCCCAGGAGGTCCGTCCCGTGACCCACCCCCACAGGCACCGCAGACGCCGTGTCCTCCTTCCCGCGGCCCTCGCCGCCGCCGTGCTGGCCGGCGCCGCCCCGACCGCTCTGTCACCGTCGCCCGCCGAGGCCGCCACCGCGCGCCAGGTCGAGGCCCTCGACCGGGGCGTGGTCAGCGTCCACACCGGCAGCGGCAACCTGGTGAGCTGGCGCTGGCTCGGCACCGACCCGGACACCGTCGCCTTCAACGTCTACCGGGCCGGAACCAAGGTGAACGCCTCCCCGATCACCGGCTCGACCACCTTCTTCCACTCCGGCGCGCCCTCGCACGCCGACTACACCGTCCGCGCGGTGGTGAACGGCACCGAGCAGGGCGACTCGGTGCACGCGATCCAGTTCCGCGCGGGCTACAAGGACGTCCCCCTCAGCCCGCCGTCCGGCGGCACCACGCCCGACGGGGTGGCGTACACCTACGAGGCCAACGACGCCTCCGTCGGCGACCTCGACGGCGACGGCGCCCTCGACATCGTCCTCAAGTGGCAGCCCACCAACGCCAAGGACAACTCCCAGTCCGGCTACACCGGCAACACGATCGTCGACGGCATCAAGCTCGACGGCACCCGGCTGTGGCGCGTCGACCTGGGCCGCAACATCCGCTCCGGCGCCCACTACACGCAGTTCCAGGTGTACGACTACGACGGCGACGGCGAGGCGGAGGTCGCCATGAAGACCGCCGACGGAACGCGGGACGGTACCGGCGCGGTCATCGGCAACTCCTCCGCCGACCACCGCAATTCCAGCGGGTACGTGCTCTCCGGCCCCGAGTACCTGACGATGTTCAACGGCCGCACGGGCCGGGCGATGGGCACCGTCGACTACGTCCCGGCCCGCGGCACGGTCTCCTCATGGGGCGACTCCTACGGCAACCGCGTCGACCGCTTCCTGGCCGGCACCGCCTACCTCGACGGCGCCCGCCCCTCCCTGATCATGGCCCGCGGCTACTACACCCGCACGGTCGTCGCGGCCTGGGACTGGCGGGGCGGTGCCTTCACCCGCCGCTGGACCTTCGACACCAACTCCTCCACCAACAGCGGCAAGGGGTACGACGGTCAGGGCTCCCACAGCCTCTCCGTCGGGGACGTCGACAACGACGGCCGGGACGAGATCGTCTACGGCGCGATGGCCGTGGACGACAACGGCAACGGCCTGTGGACCACGAGGACGGGGCACGGCGACGCCCAGCACCTCGGCGACCTCGACGCGTCCACGTCCGGCCTGGAGTACTACAAGGTCTCCGAGTCCACCGGCCAGCCCGCCGCCCTCTACATCAACCCCGCGAACGGCGCCGTCCGCTGGAAGCTCGGCGCCTGCTGCGACAACGGCCGTGGAGTCGCGGGGGACATCTGGTCGGGCAACTCCGGCCCCGAGATGTGGTCCTCGTCCGACGGCTCCATCCGTGACGAGGGCGGTGGCACCAAGGGCCGCAAGCCCTCCTCCACCAACTTCCTGGCCTGGTGGGACGGCGACCCGGTCCGTGAACTCCTCGACGGCACCCGCATCGACAAGTACGGCACCTCCTCCGACACCCGCCTGCTGACCGGCTCGGGTGTGGCGTCGAACAACGGCACCAAGGCCACCCCGGTGCTGTCCGGTGACATCCTGGGCGACTGGCGCGAGGAGGTCGTCTGGCGCACCGCCGACAACACGGCCCTGCGCATCTACTCCACCCCCCACGACACCGACCGCCGCATCACCACCCTCCTCCACGACACCCTCTACCGCACCTCCCTGGCCTGGCAGAACACCGCCTACAACCAGCCCCCGCACACCGGCTTCTTCATCGGCGCCGACATGCCCACCCCACCCAGGCCCCCGGTCTTCGCCCCCTGAACTACGCGCAGTCCTCGGCGACCCGTACCACCTCGAAGACCACCGGGTATCCGGTGATCTGCTGATGGGGTCCGGGCCGGGAGCCGCAGATCCTCCACTCGGCAGGGTCGTCCACCGGACGGCCCTGCCCACTCGCGTCCTCGAAGACCATGTCGAGTCTGCCGTCCAGTTGCTCGGACGCGCTCCCGGCATTGCCGCCGACGAGATCGGGCATGCCGGCGGTGACCGGTGTGGCGTCGGCCGCGGGGCTCGCCTCGCCGGCCTGTGCCGGTCGGGTCTCCGCGCCGCTCGTCACCCCCGCGGACTTCTCCGGCGCGGGCGACCCGTCGCAGGCGGCGACCGATATCAGCACCGCCACAGCGAGGGCGGATCTCACAAAGGTGTTGATGGTCATTTCCTTCCCGGCTGTCTCACACCGCCCCGGCCCGCCCGTACCGAGTACGGGCGGGCCGGGGCGCACTGGGGGTCAACCTACCGTGCAGGTGTCCCCGCCCAGTTGGAACATCGCGGGTGTGCCGTCGGCCGCCGATCCGGTCGCCGTGAAGCCGAAGGCGGCCGACGAGCCCGGGGCCACCGTGCCGTTCCAGCCGGCGTTGCGGGCCGTCACCGCCGGGCCGGACTGGGTGTGGGAGGCGTTCCAGAGCTGGGAGATCTTCTGGCCGCCGGGGAAGGACCAGGTGAGGGACCAGCCGTTCCAGGAGGACTGGCCCGTGTTGGTCAGCCGGACATCGGCCTGGAAGCCGCCGGACCACTGGTTGGTGATCCGGTACGCCACCTCGCACGTGCCGGACGGGTCCGGGTCCGGGTCCGGTTCGCCGCCGGTGTCCGACGTGTCGCCGTAGACGACGCCGCGGCCGTTGGTCGCCACGTACACGCGGCCGTAGACCCGCGGATCGCCGGTGATCGCCGCTCCTGTCCAACCCCACTGGTGGGCGTCGTCGTTGACGCGGGTCCAGGACGCGCCCCGGTCCGTGGAGCGGAAGATGCCGCGCACGCCGTCGATCTCCGCGCTGGTGAACAGGGTCTGGTACGAGGCGCCGGGTGCCGCCTTGCCGAAGCCGACGGTGTCGGCTTCATCGACGTTCGGCAGCCTGGTGAAGGTCGCGCCCGAGTCGGTGGAGTGCCACAGACCGTACGGTCCGTCGCTCGCCCCGCCCGCCAGCCAGACCTCGCCCCGCGCACCCGGGAGTGCCTTGAAGCGCACGCTGTCGCCGGCCGGGAGTCCCGTCGCCGACGAGGCGGTGAAGGTCGCGCCGCCGTCCGTACTGACGTAGAACGTCCCGGACTTGAAGCCGTAGAACCTCTTCGGGTCCACCCGGTCGGACTCGACGACCGCCCCGGACGGGATGCCGGACGACGGGGACCAGGACGTACCGAACCCGGTCGCGTGGTGCACGCCGGCGCCCTGCGGGCTCCACACGAACCGGCTGCCGTCGGCCGCCGCCGCCACCGTGCCGCCGCCGCTGACGCCCGAAGGGTCCGTCCCCGCGAACCAGTTGGCGCCGTTGTCGGTCGAGAAGGCGATGTGCGGGCCGGAGTCGAGGTTGCCGGCCCGGACCACGACGTCCGGGTTCGACTCGGCGAAGTCCAGACTGGTCGTCGACGTGAAGTTCGGCTGGGTGAACATCATCGGCGGCACCTGGGTGAGGTCCGTGTGCCGGAAGCCGCCGATGTCACCGAGCGCGCTGATCAGCGGGGCGCCCGAGGGGGGTGAGATCAGGTCGTTGACGGCGGTCTCCTCCAGGCCCCGCACCATCGGCCTGATGGTGAACGACGTGTCGTCGTCCCAGTTCGTCAGGTTCTCCGTGCCGTAGATCGTCGCGCCCGTCCCGTACATCATCCGGTCGGAGTCGAACGGGTCGATCTCCAGCGCCTCCGTCATCCAGCCCAGCTTCGGCGTCTGTTCGGGCGGCGAGGGGTTCGCGCCCCAGGTCAGCCACGGCGACGACGAGACGTCCATGGTGTAGCGGTTCGCGCGGTCCGGGTACGCCGTGTAGCTCCACGCCTGGGTCCACGTGCCGCCGCTGTCCGTCGAGCGGAAGATCTGGGTGTCCGGCCACCAGGAGCTGTACGCCGTCGCCATCACCGTGCCCGGGTTCTGCCGGTCCACGGTCAGTCCGCCGAAGCCGTAGTAGGTGTCGGCCTCCGCCACCGGGCTGATGTCCGTCCAGACACCGGTTGCCGTCGCGTACCGGTACAGCCGGCCCTTGCCGCCGTCGTACGGGCCGCCCGAGTCGCTGTACGCCAGGTACAGGTAACCGTTCTCGGCGTCGAGGACGCCCTTGTGCGCCAGGTATCCGGTGGGCTGCCCGGCGAGCCGCTGCCAGGTCGCGCCCGCGTCCGTCGACCGGTAGACGGCGTTCTCCTTGTCGGCGACCCCGACGTAGACCGTCCGCGTCGGACCGCCGGCCGGGCCCGTCGACTCGTCGAAGGTGACCCAGACGATGCCCTGGTTGTCGGACGCGTACCCGGAGGTGTCGTCCGGATCCTGCGCGTAGTTCCCGGGGTTGGGGAAGGCCGTCACCTCCGACCAGGTGGCACCGGCGTCGGTGGACCGCCAGAGTCCGTGACCGCTGGGCGCGCCCAGGTACAGCACGTCGTTGTCGTGGGGGTCGACGGCGAGGCGTTCGCCCATGCCCCGGCCGGGCATGTTGCCGCCCAGCTTGAACGGCAGGTCCGCCTTCTTCCAGCTCGCGCCCCGGTCCGTGGAGCGCAGCACCGCGCCGTTGCCCGGGTCCCAGTCGTTGGTGTACGTGCCGACCGCCGCGTACACCCGGTCGGGGTCGACCGTGTCGGAGGCCAGGCTCACCACGCCCGTGTGGCCCCAGTCGTCCCAGCCGACCGAGTCCAGCAGCGGCGTCCAGGTCCGGGTGGACTGCTGCCAGCGGTACGCGCCGCCGATGTCGGTGCGGGCGTACGCCAGATTCCGCTCGGCGCGGTTGAAGACGATGCCGGGCACGAAGCCGCCGCCGTCGATGCGCGCGTTCTTCCAGGTGTAGGTGTCGGCGGCGAGGGGGGTGGCCGGCTCCGGGGGCCCGGCGGCCAGGGCGGGCGGGCCGCCCGCGAGCAGACCGGCCGCCAGCGCGAGCACGACCGTGAGGATGCGGGTTCTTCGCACGGTGCGTTCCTTCCTCGTGGGGGAGGGAGAGGTGGGGGGGACGTGCGAGGACCGGGCGGCCCTCCGTGCGCGAGAGGACCGCCCGGTCGGTTGGGCCCGTCGTCCTGTGACGGGACCCGGCACGCGGAGCTGTCGAGCGCCACCGGGGAAGCGGTACCCCGTGCCCCCGGAGGGGCGCGGGACCGCGGAGACGTGCGGCTACCGTGGTGTGAGCACGACCGGCCGTGCACGGCCCGCAGTTCGACGTACCGCTCCACCCGCGGAGCGCTCGGCGGGGGCTATTCGAGCAGCTCCGCGTATGAGCCCATGGCCAGGGCGATGTCGGCCTGGGCCCAGAACCGGTGGTACGTGAAGGTGGGCGCGGCGCCGCCCGCCAGATAGGACTCGATCTTCGACCACGCCGGGTCGTCCTCGTAGAAGGACCGGATCGACGCGAACGTCGACGACGAGTTGATCGTGTCGCCGTTCGGCATGGTGCCGCTCCAGCCGCTCGGGACGTAGATCCGGTCGTCGAAGCGGTTGTAGTCGGCGCGGGTCTCCTCGACGGCGATGCCGAGCGCGTCCTGGTTGTTCTCCCACATGCCGTCCAGCAGCGCCTTCGCCGTGGTGGCCGCCTCCGTGTCACCGGAGCGGTCCGCGTAGTACGTCAGTGTCTTGGCGTACGCGGCGGCCACACCGACGTCGTTGGTGTAGTCGGCGACGGTGACGTGCAGCCCGCTGTTGGCGCCGGGGGACGACGCGTTCCAGGTGTCGGGCTTGCCCGACCACTGGAGGGTCGACGGCATCAGGAAGGAGCCGTCGGGGTTGATCGTGGTCTCGGACAGCGCCCAGTCCACCCACTTGTCGAGGACCGACTTGGCGAGCGCGTTGCCGGTCTGCTGGTACAGCTCGGCCACCCGCTCCATCGACCACGCCTGGAAGCCGAACCACTGGTTGGACGGCGGGTCGTGGTAGACCGGCTTCTCGTCGTAGTGCATGCCGTAGAAGGTCGGCGTGCCGGCCGGCGGGGTGGTGTAGCGGCCCGCCCAGCTGTTGGTCGCGCCGCCCGCGATGCCACCCTCGTCGGACTGCAGCCAGCGGTAGAACTCCAGCTGCCGTTGCATCGACGTGGCCCAGTCGTTCGCGCCCGTCGCCGACTTCGGCTTCAGCGGCGCGTACTCGCTCAGCGCGTACGCGGCGAGCGGGTTCTGGTAGCCGCCGTGCGCGTGGCTGGAGCCGATGCGCCAGGCCCAGCCCGCCGAGGTGTCGGTGGCGCCGCCCCAGGCGTAGTACCAGGACAGCAGGTAGTGCGAGGCGTCCTTGCCGGTGCCTGCCGGGCAGGACGGGCTGGTGCAGTTGCCGATCTTCTTGAAGTACTTGTCGTACATGGCGTAGCGCAGGTAGTCACCCATCTTCGCGGCCTTGGCGACGACCGCGGAGACCTGGGAGCCCTTGCCCTGCTCCTTGGCCCACAGGTCCGCCCAGTACGCGGCCTGCACGGCCCGCGCGTCGGCGTCCGGGGCGTTGGTGAACTTCCACTGCTTGGCGTAGGACGCGTCCTTGGTGAACAGGTCCAGGTAGCCGTTGGTTCCGCCGTACTTGAAGGCGTCGCAGGTGGGCTGCGGGACGGTCTCCCACACCGACTCCTGCGGGCCGCGCTGGAAGGTGTTGATGTACGACGGTCCGGTGTCCGCGGGACCCGCCTCGCACTTGCCGGGCGAGTTGCCGTAGCCGTACACGTTGTCGACGTCCTGGATCCAGTGCATGCCGTAGACGTCGTCCGTGCCGTAGGCGGACTTCAGCTCGGCCGCGATCGGGTCGGGGCCGACGGAGACACCGGAGTCGAGCTGCGACGGGTACTCGTCCGGGGTGTCGTGCTCGGGCGCGTAGGTGGCCGGCTTCGAGGCGTTGTAGAAGGAGTTGGTCGGCTGGTCGGCGTGGGTCGGGATCGCGTACTGCTCCATGATGTCCCAGGCCTCGTTGAGCCTCGACCAGTCACCGGTGACCTTGCCGTACATCGCCTGGAGCCAGATCAGATAGCTGTACGCCTCCGAGGTGGTCTCGTGACCGTGGTCCGGCGCCTCGACGATCAGTGTCTCCACCGAGTGGTACGGGATGCCCTCGGGGGAGAAGTAGCCGTTGGCCGGGTCGGTGATCTTCCCGTACAGCTCCAGGAAGCGCGCGTCGTACGTCTTCGACGCGCCCAGCTGGGTCACCGTGACCGCCGCCTTGGCGTGGCCGGGTGCCACGGACTCGAAGACGGCCGAGCCGCTGCCGGAGTCGTCGGCGGCGATCGTCACCCGCTGCGCGGTGTTCCAGTTCGACGGCGTGAAGGTGAGCGAGGCGCCGGAGGAGACCGACAGGCCCGAATTGCCGCTCGCCCGTGTCGTCGTGACGGTCGTGTTCGCACTCGGCTGCTTGGACAGCTTCACCTCGTACGTGCCCGACTCGCCCTGCTGAATGCCGAGTTGGGACGGGGTGGCGACCACGGCGGGACCGGAGGCGACCGTGATGCCGACCGGGGTCGAACTCGCGGAGGCGCCCATGCTGTCGTGGGCCTTCGCCACCAGCGAATGACTGCCCACGGTCAAACCAGCGACCGAAAGGGTGAAGGGGGCGCTGGTGTCGGTACCCAGCAGCTCGGTGTCGTCGTAGAACTCCACCTTGGTGATCGTCGCGTCGTCGGCCGCCGCGGCGGTGGCCGCGAGCGGGACCGTCTCGCCCTGGGAGTAGACCGCGCCGGCCGCCGGGCTGGTCAGCACGGTGATCGGCGGCTGATGGGCGCCGGCACAGGTGGTGCCGTTGATCGCGAAGGAGGTGGGAGCGGCGTTGCTGCCGCTGTAGCTGAACTGGCCGCCGGTCGTGACGGCGGCGCCGGCGGCGATCCGGCCGTTGTACCCGGCGTCCTTCACGGTCACGGTGGAGCCGGACTGCGACCAGGTGCCGTTCCAGCCGTTCTGCAGACGCTGGTTGCCCGTGTAGTCGTACGTCAGGGTCCAGCCGTCGATGACGTCCGTACCGCGGTTGGTGAGGGTGAGCTCCGCGGTGAATCCGGAGCCCCAGTCGTTCGTCCTGTAGTCGACGCTGCACTGGACAGCGGCGGCCTGGGCGGGGGTGGAGCCGGTCGAGAGCATCGTCAGCGGAAGTGCCAGCGCCGCCGCCGCGGCCGTCAACAGCCGCCGGACGCCGCGGCGCCTCCTGGGTGGGGGATGCATGGTGCTGGTTCCTCCTGCGACTCGGGTGAAGTCAAGCCTTGAACCAGTGGGAGCGCTCCCATAGTGGGGAAGGGGTGAGGGGTGGTCAAGCCTTGTGGAGAATCGAAATATTTCGACGACACGAGTTGAGTGAATGTCAGCATCCCCTCTGTTCTTTGCCGTCACTTGGCGCTAGCTTCAAGTGCACCAGTGGGAGCGGTTCCATCAGTCGACGCGTTCGTCACGACGCGTCCGAGCTGCAAGGAGTCGCTCATGCGCCACCCCCCGCGTTCAGTACTTTGAGCCACCCCGTGCACGTGTGGAGCACCTGACGCGGGGCCGCTCGTTCCCGTGGGATCCACGCGCCGTCGAGTGCTGCCCGGAATCTCCCGGCCGGCACCGCGGGGCCCGTACCGACCGGTCCCGACGGCACTCCCACCCCGTAAGGCACCAGGCCGCGCGGTCGTCCGCGCGCGCCCCGAAGGACAGCCCCCTACGGATAGGAAACCCGCACCATGAGTCGCACCAAAACCGCGCTCCTCGCCGCCACGGCGCTGGTCGCAGGCGCCGCCGGGACGGCGATGGCCGCCGCACCCGGCGACGTCGGCGCGGCCGCCATCCCCTGTACCGTGGACTACCAGGTGCAGAACCAGTGGGACACCGGCTTCACCGCGTCCGTGAAGGTCACCAACAACGGTGCCGCGAAGTCGTCGTGGGCGGTGAAGTGGACCTACGCCGGCAACCAGAGGGTCACCAACGCCTGGAACGCCAAGGTCACCCAGTCCGGCGCGGACGTCACCGTCGCCAACGAGTCCTACAACGGCACGCTCGCCACCGGAGGTTCGGCCACCTTCGGCTTCCAGGGCACCTACAGCGGCAGCAACGCGATCCCCGCCACCTTCACCCTCGACGGCGTGACCTGCAACGTCGACTCCGGCGGCCCGACCGATCCGACCGACCCCACCGACCCGACCGACCCGACCGATCCGCCTACGGGTGACCGGGTCGACAACCCCTACGACGGCGCCCAGGTGTACGTGAACCCCGAGTGGTCCGCGAACGCCGCCGCCGAGCCGGGCGGCAGCCGTATCGCCGACGAGCCCACCGCTGTCTGGCTGGACCGCATCGCGGCCATCAACGGCGCCAACGGCAAGATGAGCCTGCGTGAGCACCTCGACGAGGCGCTGACCCAGAAGGGCTCGGGCGAACTGGTCTTCCAGGTCGTCATCTACAACCTGCCCGGCCGCGACTGCGCCGCCCTCGCCTCCAACGGCGAGCTCGGCCCGACGGAGATCGACCGCTACAAGACCGAGTACATCGACCCGATCGCGGAGATCCTCTCCGACCCGAAGTACGCCGGCCTGCGGATCGTCACCACGGTCGAGATCGACTCCCTGCCCAACCTGGTCACCAACGTCTCTCCGCGGGCCACCGCCACGGAGAACTGCGACGTGATGAAGGCCAACGGCAACTACGTGAAGGGCGTCGGCTACGCCCTGAACAAGCTCGGTGACGCGCCCAACGTCTACAACTACGTGGACGCCGGCCACCACGGCTGGCTCGGCTGGGACGACAACTTCGGCCCCTCCGCGGAGATGTTCAAGCAGGCCGCGACCGCCGAGGGCGCGACCGTCGCCGATGTGCACGGCTTCATCGCCAACACGGCCAACTACAGCGCCCTGAAGGAGGAGAACTTCTCCATCAACGACAACGTGGCCGGCAAGTCGGTGCGTGAATCCAAGTGGGTGGACTGGAACCGCTACGTCGACGAGCTGTCGTACGCCCAGGCCCTGCGGGAGAAGCTCGTCTCGATCGGCTTCGACTCGAACATCGGCATGCTGATCGACACCTCCCGCAACGGCTGGGGCGGCGCGGACCGGCCCTCCGGCCCCGGCGCCACCACCAGCGTGGACACCTATGTGGACGGCGGCCGCTACGACCGCCGCCTCAACACCGGCAACTGGTGCAACCAGGCGGGCGCCGGACTCGGTGAGCGGCCGCAGGCCTCCCCGGAGGCCGGGATCGACGCCTATGTGTGGGTCAAGCCCCCGGGTGAGTCCGACGGGTCGAGCAAGGCCATCGACAACGACGAGGGCAAGGGCTTCGACCGGATGTGCGACCCCACGTACACCGGCAACCCGCGCAACAACGACAACATGTCGGGGGCGCTGTCCGACGCCCCGGTCTCCGGACACTGGTTCTCCGCCCAGTTCCAGGAGCTGATGAGGAACGCCTACCCGCCGCTGTCGTGACGGGCTGACCACCGGTCCGCCGGGACCGGGCCGGCCAGGCCCGGCCCCGGCGGACCGCCGCACACCTCTCCCTCCGGAACGCCCGTTTGCCGGAGCGGCAACGTAGGTTGCCCGCCCCCGGTGCGCCGTCGCACGCTGACGGCATCCGAGCGGAGAGGCTGACCCCATGGCGCACCACCACCACAACGACCCACACCGTCACGGCGACGGCGACATCGACTGGGCCGAGATGGCCCACCTGCTCGAATCACAGGCGGAACTGTTCACCCCGCTGTACGAGCACGCCCTGAGCTGGCTGGCGAAGGAGGTGACCGAACCAGGACTGATCGTGGACGCCGGCAGCGGCCCCGGCGTCATCGCGTGCCTGTTCGCCGAGACCTTCCCCGGCGCGCGGGTGGTGGCCGTAGACGGCTCCGAGCCGCTGCTGGAACGCGCCCGCGCACGGGCGGAACGCCAGGGCGCGGCCGACCGGTTCGGTACCGTCGCCGGTGAACTCCCGGGCGTTCTCGGCGAACTGGACTACCCGGCCGACCTGCTGTGGGCCAGCCGAAGTGTGCACCACCTGGGCGACCAGAGCGCCGCACTGGCCGCCTGCGCCGAGCGGCTCGCCCCGGGCGGCACGCTCGCGGTGATGGAGGGCGGGCTGCCCGCCCGCTTCCTTCCCCGTGACATCGGGTTCGGCCGGCCCGGACTGCAGGCACGCATCGACGCGGTGGAACAGGACCGGTTCAGCCGGATGCGCGCCGAACTCCCGGGCGCGGTGGCCGTCGTCGAGGACTGGCCCGCCCTGCTGGCCTCGGCCGGCCTGCGCCACACCCGCTCGCGCACCTTCCTCCTCGACCTGCCCGCCCCGGCCACGGACCGCGCCCGCGCCTATGTGATCGCCTCCCTCACCCACACCCGCGAGAGCCTCGCCGAGGACCTGGACGCCGACGACCGCGCCGCCCTCGACCGGCTCCTCGACCCCGACGACCGGGCGAGCGCGCACCACCGCCCTGACGTGTTCGTCCTCGCGGCCCACACGGTCCATTCGGGGGTGCGCCCCGTGTGACGGCTTGACTTGGAGAGCTCTCCAAGTGATGGACTCCGGGGAACGCAACGACACACAGGGGGTTTCCATGACCGACGACACTCGGGTCGCGCTCGTCACAGGTGGTGGCAGTGGGATCGGGGCCGCCGTCGCACGGCGGTTGCTGGACGCCGGGCAGCGGGTGGTCGTCACCGGACGGGGTGAGGAGCGGCTGCGCGGATTCGCGAAGGAACTCGGTGAGCCCGAAGGCCTGTTGACCGTTCCCGGTAACGCGGCCGAGTACGACGACGTGCGGGCGGCGGTCGGCACGGCGCTGGCGGAGTTCGGACGGCTGGACACGGTCGTCGCCAACGCGGGCTTCGCCACCGGGGATTCGGTCGCCGAGGGCGACCCCGCCGGGTGGACCGACATGGTGCTGACCAACGTGCTCGGCCCCGCGCTGCTGATCAGGGCCTCCATCGACGCCCTGAAGGAGACCCGGGGACGCATCGTGCTGGTCGGCAGCGTCGCCGGGTTCGTGCCCACGCCCGGCAATCTCTACGGGGCCACCAAGTACGCGGTGACCGGGCTCGCCGAGAACACCCGGCGGCAGGTCACCGAGTGGGGCGTCGGCGTCACCCTGATCGCCCCCGGCCGCGTGGAGACCCCGTTCTGGGACGCCCACGGCAGCCTCCCGCCGGGCAGCCTGCTCACCGCCGACCAGATCGCCGACTCCGTCGTGTGGGCCATGGACCAGCCGGCCGGAGTCGACGTCAACACCGTCGTCGTACGGCCCCTCGGACAGCCCAACTAGCAGGCTTCGTCCGGACCTTGCCGGAGTCCCTGGACAGGTGGACGGCCTCCCCGCACCGGGGAGGCCGTCCACCTGTCCGAGGTCAGTTGACCTCCGCCGGGTCCGCACCCAGCCGCCGGTCCTCGTTCAGCGCGCTGATCGCGGCGAGGTCCTCGGGGTCCAGGGTGAACCCGAAGACGTCGATGTTCTCCTTGATCCGGGACGGCGTCACCGACTTGGGGATGACGACGTTGCCCAGCTGGAGGTGCCAGCGCAGGACGACCTGGGCCGGGGTACGGTCGTGCTTCCGCGCGATCGCCACCAGCGCGGGGATCTCCAGGATGCCCTTGCCGGAGCCCAGCGGCGACCACGCCTCGGTGGCGATGCCCTGCTCCGCGTGGTACTCACGCGCGGCGTGCTGCTGCAGATGCGGGTGCAGCTCGATCTGGTTGACCGCCGGGATGACCGACGTCTCGGCGATGAGGTGCTTCAGGTGCTCCGGCAGGAAGTTCGACACGCCGATGGCGCGGACCCGGCCGTCGGCGAGCAGCTTCTCGAACGCCTTGTACGTGTCGACGTACCGGCCCCGGGCGGGCGTCGGCCAGTGGATGAGGTACAGGTCCACATAGTCCAGACCGAGCTTCGCCAGGGAGGTGTCGAAGCCGCGCAGGGCGGTGTCGTACCCGTGGTCGCTGTTCCAGAGCTTGGTGGTGACGAAGATGTCCTCACGGGGGACGCCCGAGTTGGCGATGGCCCGGCCGGTGCCCTCCTCGTTGCCGTAGACCGCCGCGGTGTCGATGCTGCGATAGCCCGCCTCCAGTGCCGTCGTCACGGCCGTCTCGGCCTCCGCGTCCGGCACCTGCCAGACGCCGAACCCCAGCTGAGGCATCTCGACGCCGTTGTTCAGGATGATCGGGGGGACCTTGCTCACGAGCTCTCTCGATCCTTCGGTTGGGGTCAGGTGGTACCTCCATCGTCAACGATCACGGACCGTGGCGCATTCCTGACGCGGAAATTCAGGCGCGATAGAGCGCCTCGACCTCGTCCTGGTACGCCTTCTCGATCGCTCTGCGCTTCAGTTTCAGCGACGGTGTGAGCAGCCCGTGCTCCTCGGTGAACGGCTGGGCCAGGATGCGGAACGTCCGGATCGACTCGGCCTGCGAGACCAGGGTGTTGGCCGCGACCACCGCGCGCCGCACCTCCGCCTCCAGGTCCGGGTCGCGCACCAGTTCGGCGGGTGACATCGGCGCCTTGCCGCGCATCGTCAGCCAGTGCTCCACGGCCTCCTGGTCGAGGGTGACGAGCGCGGCGACGTACGGGCGGTCGTTGCCGACCACGATGCACTGGTTGACCAGCGGATGGTCCCGCACCCGCTCCTCCAGCACCCCCGGCGAGAGACTCTTGCCGCCCGAGGTCACCAGGATCTCCTTCTTGCGCCCGGTGATGGTCAGATAGCCGTCCTCGTCCAGGGAACCGAGGTCCCCGGTGGCCAGCCAGCCGTCGTGCAGGCACGCGCCGGTGGCCTCGGGGTTGTTGAGGTAGCCCGCGAAGACGGTGCCGCCGTGCAGCCAGATCTCGCCGTCGTCCGCGATGCGCACGGTGACTCCGGGGATCGGCTGACCGACGGTTCCGTAGCGGGTGAGTTCGGGCGGGTTGGCGGTGGCCGCCGCCGTCGACTCGGTGAGGCCGTACCCCTCGTAGATGTGCACGCCGGCCCCCGCGAAGAAGAGTCCCAGCCGGCGGTCCATCGCCGAACCGCCCGACATGGCGTGCCGGATCCTGCCGCCCATCGCGGCGCGGATCCTGGAGTAGACGATCCTGTCGAAGAACTGGTGCTGCATCCGCAACGACGCGGACGGGCCGGGTCCAGTGCCCCAGGCCTTCGCCTCCACCGCGTCCGCGTACCGGACGGCCACGTCGACGGCCTTGTCGAACGGCCCCGAGCGGCCCTCCCGTTCCGCCTTGCGCCGCGCCGCGTTGAACACCTTCTCGAAGATGTACGGAACGGCCAGGATGAACGTCGGCCGGAACGCGGCCAGATCGGGCATCAGCGCCGCCGCGTGCAGCTCCGGCTGATGACCGAACTTCACCTTGCCGCGGATCGCCGCGACCTCCACCATCCGCCCGAAGACATGCGCGAGCGGCAGGAACAGCAGCGTCGACGCCTCGTCGCCCCTGCGCGAGTGGAACACCGGCTCCCAGCGTCCGATGACCGCGTCCGCCTCGTCCATGAAGTTGCCGTGCGAGAGCACACAGCCCTTGGGGCGGCCCGTGGTGCCCGAGGTGTAGATGATCGTCGCCACCGAGTCGGGTGTGACCGCCTGCCGGTGCCGGTGCACCACCTCGTCGTCCAGATGCGCGCCCGCGTCGTACAGCTCCTGCACCGCGCCCGCGTCGAGCTGCCACAGCCTGCGCATCCGGGGCAGCCGGTCGATGACGGTGGCGATCGTCATCGCGTGGTCCTCGTGCTCCACGACGGCGGCCGTGACCTCCGCGTCGTGCAGCATCCAGCAGCACTGCTCGGCCGAGGACGTGGGATAGACGGGGACGACCTGCGCGCCGATCGTCCACAGCGCGAAGTCGAGGAGCGTCCACTCGTAGCGGGTCCGGGACATGATCGCGACCCGGTCGCCGAACCGGATCCCGCCCGCGAGCAGTCCCTTGGCGAGGGCGAGCACCTCGTCGCGGAACTCGGCGCTGGACACGTCCCGCCACCGGCCGCTGTCGTCCCTGCGGCCGAGCGCGATACGCGACGGGTCCTCCTCGGCGTACCGGAAGACCACGTCGGCCAGACCGCCCACCGCGGGCTCCAGGGCCGACGGAGGGTTGGTGAACTCGCGCAAACCCGCTCCCCGCTGCTCGGCGCCCGGACCGCTGCACGACGTCGTCGTCCCGCGCGGCGCCGTGAAAGCTACCCCACGCGACCCGTCGGCGGGAGGGGGGTCGACAACCGGGTGAAGATCCCGTCCGCGCTGGTCAGGGGCGGAAAATGCGCTCACAAGGGTCAGGGTCGGACAGAAACCTGACCGTGGAGTAAGTTTCGGTGGAGCAATCTCCACCGAATCTGTACGACGTCATCGGCCCGTGACCGGTCCTGGCGGGCGGGTCACCGTCCCGGAGCGAGCCGGACGGTCACGAACCGCGGCCGGTACAGGGCGACGTTCCGGCTGAGCATCGCGGCGGCTCCGCTCGTCTCCAGCCAGTTCACGTCGTAGCTGAGCACCAGCCGTCCGTCCTCGCTCAGCTCCGGATGCGTCTGCGGGTTGTAGGCGGCGGTCCCGCCCTGTGGCAGGGCGGGGGCGAACTCGTGCGCCGGACCGTGCCAGGGCCCGGTCGGGGAGCAGGCCCAGTACGACGCCACCGTGGTCAGCCCCTTGGCGCCCGCGGCCATCGTGAACAGGACATACGTCCCCTCGTCCCGCGCCACCGAGAAGGCGCTGCCCACCCCGGTGCGCCGCCCGTCGCCGAGCACGGGACCCGGGCGGGCGCGGGTCCGCCAAGCCGCACCGCTCCAGTACTCCCAGGCGGCCGGGTCGGCGAGCCCGCCGTCCGGCACGCGGGCCACATAGGCGTGCGAGGCCGGGCGGGAGGCGGGGCGGCCGTCGTCACCGCCGAAGACGTACGTCCACCCGTCCTCCTCGACGAGGGTGGTCCCGAACAGCACCCGCCGGGACGGGTCGGCGATCTGCCGCTGGTCGAGCACCGTCACCATCGACTCCAGGCGCAGGGCGGGCAGGGAGAGCGTGGCGACCTCGGTGGCGGTGGGCACACCGTAGATCCACGGATGCTGTCCGGTCTGCCGCACCCAGAGCACGACCCTCAGGACCTGCTCGGCGGAGCCGGGGGAGCGCGGCTCGACCCGGGCGGCGACCGGCCAGCGCCACCGGCCCGGTGCCGGGTCGGGGAAGAGCGGGGCGGGCAGGGTGCCTTCCAGCCGCCCGTCGCGCATGAGCACGGCCGAGTTGCGGACGAGGGGGGCCGCCGTGTCCCGCCATGTGTACGACTCGCCGGCCGGGTTCGGCGGGCGGTGCACCTGACCCAGGAAGGTGTCGGAGAACAGCCACAGCAGCCGGCCGTCGGGCAGCCGGACCGAGTGGGTGCCGTCGCCACCGGTCCAGTCGTCGGTGCGGCCGGCGTCGTCGCCGTAACGGACGAACTCGGCGGTGAGGGCGGGGTCGGCGGTCCAGGCGGCGACGGTACGCGGCCGGCAGCCGCCGGCTTCGTCGTCCGGTCCGTGGTCGTCCGGCCAACCGCTGACCAGCGCGGCTCCGAGGACCAGGGCCAGCGCCAGCGCGATCCCGGTCCCCGTCCGCCGTCGTGCTCCGGCTGCGTCGTCGGGCATGCCCGGGGACGTTAGTGGGTCGCCGGGGTTCCGGTCCATGGGGCCGGGGGCCTGGCGGCCGGCTCGGGGTCTCGTGGCTGTCGGGCCTCGGGGGTCGTGGTGTCGTCCGGCTTTCGGGGCCTGCGGCCGACTGCTTCCGGGGTCTGACGGCTGTCCGGCCCCGGGTCGTGCCGTGGTCAGGCCTCCGGGGCCAGGGGCCGTCCGGCCGTTGGGGCCGGGAGTCGTCCGGCCTTCGGGCATGCGGCCGTCCGGCTTCCGGGGTTCTCCGGCTGTCGGGTCTTGGGGTCGTGCCGTGGTCCGGCCTCCGGGGTCTGCGGCCGTCCGGCCGTTGGGGCCGGGAGTCGTCCGGCCTTCGGGCATGCGGCCGTCCGGCTTCCGGGGTTCTCCGGCTGTCGGGTCTTGGGGTCGTGCCGTGGTCCGGCCTCCGGGGCCTGCGGCCGTCCGCCTCCGGGGCCCGGGGCCAACCCGGCCTCCGGGGCCCGCGGCCAACCGGCCTCCGGGGTCCTCCGGCCGCCCGGCCTGCCGGGCCCGGGCCGAGGCGTGGCCGCGCGGTGCGGGGGCGGGAGCCTCTCGGCGGCAGGGGCCCGCCCGCCGCGCGGTGAGCGGGACGGGTCAGCCCCGGGTGGCCGCCGCCCGCAGGGCGATGCGGTGCTCACCCGCGTACACGTTCATGGAACTGCCGCGCAGGAAGCCCACCAGGGTCAGACCCGTCTCCGCCGCCAGGTCCACGGCCAGCGAGGAGGGTGCCGAGACCGCCGCCAGCAGGGGGATGCCGGCCATGACCGCCTTCTGCGCCAGCTCGAAGGAGGCCCGGCCGGAGACCAGCAGGACCGTCCGGGACAGCGGCAGGCCCCCGCTCTGCAGGGCACGGCCGACCAGCTTGTCGACCGCGTTGTGCCGGCCCACGTCCTCGCGGACGTCGAGCAGTTCGCCCTTCTCGTCGAACAGCGCCGCCGCGTGGAGGCCGCCGGTGCGGTCGAAGACCCGCTGCGAGGCGCGCAGCCGGTCCGGCAGCTCCGCCAGCAGCTCCGGGGCCACGCGCAGCGGGGGAGTATCGGTGAGGGGATGGCGGGTCGTCGTACGCACCGCGTCCAGGCCGGCCTTGCCGCACAGGCCGCAGGAGGAGGTGGTGTAGACGTTGCGTTCCAGGGTGATGTCCGGGATCACCACGCCGGGGGCCGTCTGCACGTCGACCACGTTGTAGGTGTTCGAACCGTCGGCGGTGGCTCCCGCGCAGTAGACGATGTTCCGCAGGTCGGAGGCGGTGGCCAGGACTCCCTCGCTGACCAGGAAGCCGGCCGCCAGCGCGAAGTCGTCGCCCGGGGTGCGCATGGTGATGGCGAGGGGCTTGCCGTTCAGCCGGATCTCCAGGGGCTCCTCGGCGACGAGCGTGTCGGGCCGGCTGGAGACCGCCCCGTCCCGGATGCGGAGCACCTTGCGTCGTTCCGTGACTCGTCCCATGTCCCCATCATGTCTCAGCTCGCCGTCCTGCCCACAGGACGGCGGGGGACCCATGAAGGGCTCTGGACCCGGGGGCGGCCCTCGGCGTGCTGACGGAAGCCGACAAGCACGGCGCGTGTTTCCTGTCGCTTCACCTGCCCTCGTACCCGTGAGTCACTGATCAGACTGGTGTATCCCGCAGCCAATAACGAGGGGAATCCACCTATGATCGGCTCGCGCATCGCCGCCGTCGGCCACTACCAGCCCGCCCGGGTCCTCACCAACGAGGATCTGGCGGGCATGGTCGACACCAGCGACGCGTGGATCACGAGCCGGGTGGGTATCCGGACCCGTCATGTCGCGGGCCCCGACGAACCCGTCGACGAGCTGGCCGCGCACGCCGCCGCGAAGGCGCTGGCGGCGGCGGGCCGCACCCCCGCCGAGATCGACCTGGTCCTGGTCGCCACGTCCACCGCGATCGACCGCTCGCCCAACATGGCCGCCCGGGTCGCCGCCCGGCTCGGTATGCCCGGGCCCGCGGTCATGGACATCAACGTGGTCTGTGCCGGCTTCACCCACGCCCTCGCCACCGCCGACCACGCGGTACGGGCCGGCGGCGCGAGCCGGGTGCTGGTGGTCGGCGCCGACAAGATGTCCGACGTGGCCGACTGGACCGACCGGTCCACCTGTGTGCTCGTCGGCGACGGGGCGGGCGCGGCCGTCGTGGAGGCCTGCGAACCCGGCGGGGAGAGGGGGATCGGCCCGGTGCTGTGGGGCTCGGTGCCCGAGATGGGGCACGCGGTGCGGATCGAGGGGACGCCGCCCCGGTTCGCCCAGGAGGGGCAGAGCGTCTACCGCTGGGCGGCCACCCAGCTGCCGGTCGTCGCCCGCAAGGCCTGCGAGAACGCGGGACT
Organism: Streptomyces sp. NPDC086080; assembly: GCF_044540255.1. Lineage (NCBI taxonomy): Bacteria > Bacillati > Actinomycetota > Actinomycetes > Kitasatosporales > Streptomycetaceae > Streptomyces > Streptomyces sp. NPDC086080. The sequence continues at coordinate 36,533 of NZ_JBITRU010000010.1, read as the reverse complement.
GGCGCCGGAAGACCTCGCCGGGGTCGTACTGCACCAGGCCAACCTGCGCATCATCGAACCGCTCGCCCGCCGGCTCGGCGCCGTCAACGCCGTCGTGGCCCGCGATGTCGTCGAGTCCGGCAACACCTCGGCCGCGAGCATTCCGCTGGCCTTCTCCAAGCTCGTCGAGCAGGGCGCGGTGTCGGCCGGCGACCCGGTGCTGCTGTTCGGCTTCGGCGGGAACCTGTCGTACGCGGGACAGGTCGTGCGCTGCCCCTGACGCACGCCGCGAACGCGTCCGGTGGCGCGCTCGCTTCCCACGCCTGCCCGCACTCTCGGCCCCCGGCCGGAGCGGCAGGGGGCGGCCAGCAGCCCGTACGCCGTTCCGAGGTCTCCTGAACGTGCTGCACCGAGTCGGCCACCTGACCGACCGCGACCCGGTCGACCTGACCGGTCTGTCTGCCAGCGGATCCGGGCCGCCGCCTTCTACGGCCGGCTCACCGACAAGGTCGTCCGCGCGGGCGCCGTCGGGTTCCCTCGCCTGTTCGCCTGTTCGCCTGTTCGCCTGTTCGCCTGGTCGGCCGACCGGCGGGCCAGGGTGCCGGCCCGGGGGTCAGGGGCAGCCGTAGGTGAGGCTCGCAGCGGCGGTGTGGGTGGAGGGGGAGAGGATCCGCAGCTCCGCCCGTGCTTCGTAGCGGCCCGTGCCCTCGAAGGTCCACAGCAGCCGCAGCCGTGCCTCCCGCTGCCCCCGCGCCACTTCCTCGCGCAGCACCCCGGACGAGGTGCCGTCGCTGCGGGTCCAGCGGTAGGTCAGGGTGCCCGGGCGTCCGTTGGTGCCGACCGTGCCCACGATGGCCGCGGTACCGTCGCACCCCACCGGGGCGGACGGGGCCGTGACCGCCGCACCGCGCACCGTCAGCGCCGGGCCGATCCGCTGCCAGGCCAGGAACGCGAGGACCGCGAGCAGGACGAGTACCGGCAGCGCGTACCGGCGTGGGCCGGGCCGTCGCGGCCGGGCGGGCGGCGGCGGTACCGGGGGCGGTGTCCTGGTGGACCGCTGTGCGAGCGCGCCCTGTACTCCCGGGCCGAAGCGCAGCACGGCCCCTTCGGTCCGGTCGGGCCGGGTGTCGCCGTCCCGCTCCCGCACGGTCGCCAACAGCGTGGTGTCCGGCTCGGGCCGTTGGATCCACTGGCTCCCCAGCACCGTGGCGCTGTAGTCGTCGTCGGCTCCGGGCCGGGCGCTCTCGCCGGGCGGGGGAGCGGGCTCGTCCGTCGCCCTCATCGCAGATCGCACCGGCTGGTGAGGAGCTGCCGGGACGCGCCACCGTCGGCGGACGCCGGGGTGGTCGTCGCCGTCACCGTCCAGTAGCAGCCCTGGTTCTGGAAGACGTGCTTGGCGGTCACCGTGTATGTGGTCGCGCCGCTGCGTTCGAAGACCTGGCCGGTGCCGTCGGGTGCTCCCGGTTGCCTCGCGGAGTCGCCCGCGAACCAGCCGAGACGGATCGACACCGGTCCGGGGCCGTCCGTGAAGACGGTGACCGTGACGATGGCGCTGTTGAAGTCCGTCTGGCGGAACTCCGAGACGGTGACGTCCTTGACGGAGGGCGCGGCCGGGGTGGTGTCCGTCGGGGACGCGGTCGGGGTGCCGGCCGGGGTCGTCGGACCTGAGGGCGGGCCGGATGCGGGGTCCGTACCGGGGTCCGTGCCCGGATCCGTCGCGGGGTCCGTGGCCGGGGTGGTCCCGGTGGCCGCGTCCGACACGGTCGGGTCGGCCGATGGCTCCGCGGAACTCGGGGTCGTCGATGCGGAGGGGGACGGCGCCGAGGCGGACGCCGACGGAGCGGTCGGTTCCGATGTCACGCCGGAGCCGGCGCTGGTGGTGGCGAACGCCTCGGCCGCCCGCTCCTCGGACCCGGTGTCCGGCGGCGCGGCGAACGTCAGCAGGACCGCCAGCAGCACCGCGGCCGCGGCGGCGAGCATCCCCGGCCCGGTGGGCTTCCAGGCCTGGGCCCAGCCCGGTCCCGGCGGCGGCTGCCGCAGCACGGTACGCGCGGTGTCGGTCGTCGACCGCCCCGGCGTACGGGCCGACGGGAGCAGCAGCGGCAGGAGCGCCACCAGCGCGGCCAGCCGCCCGCGCCCCCGTTCCTCCCAGCCGGGCCCGTACGCGGTGTGCGCGGCCGCCTCCAGCTCGGCGACGAACGCCTCGGCGTCGGTGGGCCGCTCCGCCGCGTCCTTGGCCAGTCCGCGGCGGACCAGGGACCGCACGGTGGCGGGCACCTCCTCCGCCGGCACCGGCGCGTCGACGTGCCGCAGGGCGAGCTCGGCGACGTTGTCGCCCGCGTAGGGCTTCCGGCCGGTGAGACATTCGAAGAAGGTCGCCGTGGCCGCGTACACGTCGGTGGCTGGGGAGGCGGGTTCGCCGCGCCACTGCTCGGGCGCCATGTAGGAGGGGGTGCCCGCCACACCGGCGCGCGCCCGGGTGTCCACCGCGATCCCGAAGTCCACGAGCTTCGACGCGCCGTCCGGGGTGACCAGGACGTTCTCCGGCTTGTAGTCGCGGTGCACCACCCCGAGCCGGTGCGCGTCGGCGAGGCCCAGCAGGGATCCCTTCAGGATCAGCAGCGCGGCCTCGGGATCCAGCGGGCCCTGCCCGGCCAGCAGGGCCCGCAGGGACACCCCGTCCACCAGTTCCATCACGATGGCGGCCCCGTCCGGGCTCTCCACGTACTCGTACAACCCGGCGACGTGGGGACTGTCCAGACCGCCGAGCAGCCGTGCCTCGGCGCGGAAGTCGTGCACGAAACCCGGGCGGGTGTGCAGCGACTCGCTGAGGTACTTCACCGCGACCGGGACGCCGGTCACCTCGTGGACGGCCAGCACCACGCGCCCGCTCGCCCCCGCACCGAGCTCCAGCGACTCGGTGTAACCCGGAACGGTCCAGGTACTCATCGACAACCCCCCGGGGCCGGTCTCCGTCCCCAGGAGTATCGCGGCACTCCGGGGCATCCGGCCCTCACGGTGACAGACATACTTCCGGCCGTCGCGGTTGCGGTGTCACGAGTGCGTCACGGATGCCCACGCACCGCTCCGGAGGCACCGCCGGGGCGCTGCGGGTGGGTGTAGGGGTTGCTCGCGCAGTTCCCCGCGCCCCTACAGGGGCGCGGGGCTGTGCCGATGTGCGGCTCCGCCGCGTGGGCGCGAAGGGGGTCTGGGGGCGCAGCCCCAATGTCGTTCTGATCAACTTTGGTGTGGTGTGTCGTTGTTGGGTTGGGCTCGTTGATGGGGGTATGGGGCATGCGTGGACGGGGCGGTCGGGTCAGGTCAATCTGGGTGTGCTGACGCAGTTTGTGCCGCCGGATGTGGTGGGCGCGGCGATCGTGGGCCGCACGCGGGACCGTGCGCGTCGTGAGGGGCCGTTGTCGATGCATTTCGCGGTGTACTACGAGTTGGCTCTGGCGTTGTTTCCCGATCAGTCCTACGAGGATGTGGCGGCGGACCTGACCGGGGCGATTCCGGAGCTGGCGGTGGTGGTCCCGGCGAAGTCGGCGCTGCTGGGGGCGCGGCGTCGTCTGGGGCCCGAGGCGATGCGTGCGGTGTTCGAGCGGGTGGCGGCTCCGGCGGCGGCGGCCGGGACGGTGGGGGCGTTCTGGCGGGGGATGCGCACGCTGGCCGTGGACGGTTTCGCCGTGGAGGTGCCCGACAGCCGGGACAACCGTGGATACTTCGGCGGCCCGTCCACCCGTCTCGGCGACGGTGAGGTGATGGACTGCGGCTATCCGCAGGCGCGGGTGGTGGCACTGGTGGAGACCGGGACCCGTGCTGTGCTGGGTGCCGGGGTGGGGACCTATCACGACGGCGAGCAGCCGCTGGCGCTGCATCTGGCCGGGCACGTCGGGCCGGGTGACCTGGTGCTGTTCGACCGTAACTTTCCCGCTGTGGCGTTGTGGCAGGCCTTTGCCGGACACGGGGCGGCACTCGTGATGCGTGCCAAGAAATCGATCGCCCGCACGAATGTGCGTCCTCTGGCCGACGGCAGCTACCTGGCCGAGATGTGGGCCGGCGGACGCACCGGGCGCAGGGACGTCTGCCACGTGACCGTCCGCGTGATCGAGTACACCACCGGCGGCGAGATGATCCGCCTGATCACCAGCCTGACCAGCCCCGAGGAGTATCCCGCCCGGCAGGTCGCGGCACTCTATGCCGAACGCTGGCAGTGCGAGGTGGGAAACCTCCAGCTCAAGGCCCTGCAGATGAGACCAGGCGCAACACTGCGCTCACGCTGCCCGGACCAGGTCCGCCAGGAGATCTTCGCCCACCTGACCCTCAACCACGCCCTGACCCGCCTGACCACACTGATCGCCGACGAACGCGGCGAGGACCCCGAACGTGTCTCGTTCACCCAGGTACTGAAACAGGTACGCCGCAGCGTGGTACGCCAACTGGCCCGCACCGCCGCCCAGGCCGCCGACGCCGCCCACGCCATAGCGGCCGACCTCCGCCGCTACCGAAACCCCCCACGCGGCCCACGCACCAGCGAACGACGCATCAAACGACTGCGACACCGCTTCCCCCTCCGCAGACCCGCACCCCGCGGCACCCCCGTCACCACCCCAGCCCCACCCACCACCATCACCCTCCTCCCCACCCCCACAAGTTGATCAGAACGACATTGGGGCGCAGCCCCCAGGGACGGGACGGGAAGGGGCGGCGGGGGCGAGAAGAGGGCCCCTTTGTCCTGCGAGTGGAAAAAGTAAGGGTCAATTCCTGCGCGACTTCTTCCCACCTTCGGCAGGCGCTGCTACTTTCCCATCCGAAGGAAGCCACGCACACGTGGCCGGAATCCGGCGCGCACAGGCCGATGAGGCGGGGAGGGGCTCGTGAGACGTATGACCGCGCGACCCGCCAACGCCCATCAGGCGCGACTGCTCCGGCTGCTGCGCGACGGTGGCCCCCACTCCCGTGCCCAGCTGGGCGACCAGGTCGACCTCTCCCGGTCGAAGCTGGCCGTGGAGGTGGACCGGCTGCTGGAGACGGAACTCGTCGTGGCCGACGGACTCGCCGCCTCGCGCGGCGGCCGGCGCTCCCACAACATCCGGCTCAACCCGCATCTGCGGTTCCTCGGCGTCGACATCGGCGCGACCTCGGTCGACGTCGCCGTCACCAACGCCGAACTGGAGATCCTCGGGCACATCAACCAGCCCATGGACGTACGCGAGGGACCGGTCGCGGTCTTCGAGCAAGTGCTGGCCATGGCGGCGAAGTTGAAGGCCTCGGGGCTGGCGGAGGGGTTCGACGGCGCCGGAATCGGCGTCCCGGGCCCGGTCCGCTTCCCCGAGGGTGTCCCGGTGGCTCCGCCGATCATGCCGGGCTGGGACGGCTTCCCCGTGCGGGAGGCGCTCAGCCAGGACCTCGGCTGCCCGGTCATGGTCGACAACGACGTGAACCTGATGGCGATGGGGGAGCAGCACGCGGGCGTGGCCCGCACCGTGCACGACTTCCTCGTCGTCAAGATCGGTACCGGCATAGGCTGCGGCATCGTCGTCGGCGGTGAGGTCTACCGCGGTACGACGGGCAGCGCGGGCGACATCGGGCACATCCAGGCCGTGCCCGACGGCCGTCCGTGCGCCTGCGGCAACCGGGGCTGTCTGGAGGCCCACTTCTCCGGCGCGGCCCTCGCGCGGGACGCGACGGAGGCCGCCCAGCAGCGGCTCTCCGCCGAACTCGCGAGCCGGCTCGAGTCGAACGGCACGCTCAGCGCCGTCGATGTCGCCGCCGCTGCCGCGGCCGGTGACGCCACCGCCCTCGATCTGATCCGTGAGGGCGGCAACCGCACCGGCCAGGTCATCGCCGGCCTGGTCAGCTTCTTCAACCCCGGCCTGGTGGTGATCGGCGGCGGGGTGACCGGCCTCGGCCACACCCTGCTCGCCGCGATCCGTACCCAGGTCTACCGCGGGTCGCTGCCCCTGGCCACCGGCAACCTGCCCATCGTCCTGGGGGAGCTGGGCCCCACCGCCGGGGTCATCGGCGGCGCCCGGCTCATCAGCGACCACCTGTTCTCACCCGCGTAAGCAGCCCCGCCCTTCGTCACCCCTGCTCCACCGCAAGGAACAGCCCGCCTCCGCCGTACCCGCTCCGCCGCACGCAGCAGTCCCGCACCTCGTCACACCCGCGCCACCGCGAAGAACTGCCCGCACCTGCACCACTGTGAAGGTCCGCCCGCACCCGCGCCACCGCGAAGAACTGCCCGCACCTGCTCGCACCCGCGTCACCGCACACCACGGCCGCCCGCCACCGCGCTGCTCCGCCCTGCTCGAAAACGCATGCCCGAAGCGCCTGCCCCGTAAGGGGATCGCCCTGACACCGGCCCCGCACGCCCGCCGAGGGGAATCCGCATGGCACCACAACCACCGCTGCTCAGCATGTCCGGCATCACCAAATCGTTCCCCGGAGTCCGGGCCCTGGACGGCGTCGACCTCGACGTCCAGGCCGGCGAGGTGCACTGCCTGCTCGGCCAGAACGGCGCCGGCAAGTCCACCCTGATCAAGGTGCTGGCCGGCGCCCACCAGCCCGACTCGGGCACCATCCGCTGGCGCGGCGACGACGTGACACTCCGCTCGCCGATCGCCGCCATGCGCCTCGGCATCGCCACCATCTACCAGGAACTCGACCTGGTGGAGCACCTGTCGGTCGCCGAGAACGTCCACCTCGGTCACGAACCCACGGCCGCCGGATTCGTCGTACGGGGAAGGACCGCCAGGTCGTCGACCGCCCGACTCCTCGAACGGCTCGGGCACCCCGAGGTGGACCCGGGCCGGCTGGTGGGGGACCTGTCGGCGGCGCAGCAGCAGATCGTGTCGATGGCGCGGGCCCTCTCCCACGACGTACGGCTCATCGTGATGGACGAACCGTCCGCCGCCCTCGACCCGGACGAGGTCGACAACCTCTTCCGCATCGTCGGCGACCTCACCGCCGACGGAGTCGCCGTCGTGTACATCTCGCACCGCCTGGAGGAGATCCGGCGCATCGGCGACCGGGTGACCGTGTTGAAGGACGGCCAGGCCGTGGCCGGCGGGCTGCCCGCGAAGTCGACGCCGACCAGCGAGGTGGTCGCGCTGATGACGGGACGCAACGTCGAGTACGTCTTCCCGCCGCGGTCCGCCGCCCCACTGCGGGGCGAACCCGTACTGACCGTCGAAGGGCTGTCCCGCACGGGAGAGTTCGCGCCGCTGGACCTCCAGGTGCGTCCCGGCGAGATCGTCGGCCTGGCCGGCCTGGTCGGATCGGGCCGCTCCGAGATCCTGGAGACCGTCTACGGCGCCCGCAAGCCCGACACCGGACGTGTCCTCGTCGACGGGCGGCCGCTGAGACCGGGCAGTGTGCGGGCGGCCGTGCGCGCCGGGCTCGGGCTCGCCCCCGAGGAACGCAAGGCGCAGGCCCTGCTGATGCTGGAGTCCGTCACCCGCAATGTGTCGGTCTCCTCCATGTCCCGCTTCGCAAAGCTCGGCTGGATCGACCGCGGCGCCGAACTGGGGGCGGCACGCGCGGCGGTCCGCGAACTGTCCCTGCGCCCCGACAACCCGAACGTGCCCGTGCGCACCCTGTCCGGCGGCAATCAGCAGAAGGCCGTGCTCGCCCGCTGGCTGCTGCGCGGCTGCCGGGTGCTGCTGCTCGACGAACCCACCCGCGGCGTCGACGTCGGCGCCCGCGCCGAACTGTACGCGGTCGTCCGCCGGCTGGCGGACGAGGGCCTCGCCGTACTGCTGGTCTCCAGCGAGATCGCCGAGGTCTTGGGGCTGGCCGACAGAGTGGTAGTTCTCCGCGAGGGCCGGGTTGTCCACTCCGGCCCTTCGCAGGAACTGGACGAGTTTCGTGTACTCGACCTGGTCGTGACTCCGCCGGTTCCCGAAGGAGATGGCTTCCCAAGCGGCCATTGATCGGCCTCATGGCGGTCAAGCCCTGACCGTCGCCTGAAGGCACCAGCCAACATACGGCGCTCATTGAGAGGTATTGCCTGTGCTCAGCAAACTTCACCCGAAGGGGCCGACGGGCGAACGCAAGGCCGATCAAGTGGCCGCCGAACCACCCGCCTGGCGCGCCGTGTTGTTCCGCGCCGACGTCCGCACGATGTCACTGCTCGGCGTACTCGCCGTGCTGATCCTGATCGGCGGCATCACCAAGCCGGACCAGTTCCTGGACACCCGCAACCTCCAGCTCGTCCTCACCCAGGCCTCCGTCATCGGAGTCGTCACCGTCGGCATGACCTTCGTCATCATCTCCGGCGGCATCGACCTGTCGGTCGGCGCGATCGTGGCCCTCGCCTCGGTGTGGGCCACCACGGTCGCCACCCAGGAGTACGGCTTCGCCGGCATCCTCTTCACCGCCGTCCTGGTGGGCCTGGGATGCGGGCTGGTCAACGGGGTGCTCATCGCGTACGGCGGGATGGTCCCGTTCATCGCCACCCTCGCCATGCTCGCCTCGGCCCGCGGACTCGCCCTGCAGATCACCGACGGGCGGACCCAGATCGTCACCGTCGACGGCGTCCTCGACCTCGGCGAGCGCGACTCCTATGTGCTCGGCATCCCGCCGCTGGTGCTGGTGTTCGCGGCGGTCACCGTGATCGGCTGGCTGGTGCTCAACCGGACGACCTTCGGGCGCCGCTCCGTCGCCGTCGGCGGCAATGCGGAGGCCGCCCGGCTGGCCGGGATCGACGTCCGCCGGCAGCGGCTCTACCTCTACCTGTTGTCCGGGCTGTGCTGCGGCATCGCGGCCTTCCTGCTGATCGTCCTGGCCGGCTCCGGCCAGAACACCAACGGCAACCTCTACGAACTCGACGCCATCGCCGCCGCGATCATCGGCGGCACGCTTCTCACCGGGGGCCGCGGCACCATCGTCGGCTCCGTCCTCGGCGTCCTGATCTTCACCACCATCACCAACATCTTCGCCCTGAACAACCTGCAGAGCGACGTCCAGCAGATCGCCAAGGGCGCGATCATCGTCGCCGCCGTGCTGGTCCAGCGCCGTACCGCGAGCACGACCTGAGGAAAGGGTTCACCGCCATGCCAGAAACACCTTTCGCGAGCCGCAGAGGACTGCTCTTCGGAGCGGCCGCCGTATCGGCCGGCGTGTTCGTCACCGGCTGCACGAGCAATGAGCCCAGCGAGAAGGAGCCGGCCGCGCAGGACCAGCCGGCCGCCGACGACAAGCCCGGCAAGCCGGTCACCATCGGCTTCGCCGGACCGCAGGCCGACCACGGCTGGCTCAACGCCATCAACGACAACGCCAAGACGCGCGCGGGGAAGTACTCCGACGTCACCCTGGAGATCACCGAGGGCTCCAACGACACTGCCCAGCAGATCGGCCAGATCGAGACCCTCATCAACAAGAAGGTCGACGTCCTGGTGATCCTGCCCGCCGACGGCAAGGCCCTCACCCAGGTCGGGCTCAAGGCGATGCGCGCCGGCATCCCCGTCGTCAACCTCGACCGGATCTTCAACACCCCGCAGGCCTACCGCTGCTGGGTCGGCGGCGACAACTACGGCATGGGCCTGAACGCCGGTCACTACATCGGCGAGAAGCTCAAGGACAAGCCGGACGCCAAGGTCATCGAGCTGGCCGGCCTGGACAACCTGGAGCTGACGAAACAGCGCACCCAGGGCTTCGACGACGCGCTCAAGAACTACCCCAACATCAAGAAGGTGGCCCGCCAGGCCGCTGAGTTCACCGTCGAGTCCGGCCAGGCCAAGATGGCCCAGCTGCTCCAGGCCCAGTCGCGGATCGACGCGCTGTGGAACCACGACGACGACCAGGGCGTGGGCGCCCTGCGCGCCATCGAACAGGCCGGGCGGGACGAGTTCCTGATGGTGGGCGGCGCGGGCGCGCTCTCCGCCTTCGAGGCCATCAAGGCCGACAACGGTGTCCTGAAGGCCACCGTCCTGTACCCGCCGACCATGGCCGCCTCCGCCATCGACCTCGCCCGTGCCCTCGGCCAGGGCAAGGGCGTCGGCGGGCTCGCCGAGTTCGAGATCCCCTCGTCGGTGACCTGCTACTCGGCCGTCGTCGACAAGGAGAACGTCGACCAGTACATGTCCACCGGCTTCAAGTGAGGAGCCCCGCCCCACGGGCCTGACCAGCCCACCGGGCGGGGCCCACCCCCGCCCGCCACGACGACGAGGAGGACCTCCGAATGGCACAGCCGCAAGCGTCCGAAGGGGCGCAGACGGGGAAGCCACCGCTGCGCATCGGCATGGTCGGCTACGCCTTCATGGGCGCCGCACACTCCCAGGGCTGGCGCACGGCGGGACACGTCTTCGACCTTCCGCTCAGCCCGGAACTGGCCGTGATCTGCGGCCGGGACGCCGACGCCGTGCGCGCCGCGGCCGACCGGCACGGCTGGACCGAGGCCGAGACCGACTGGCACGCCCTGGTCGAGCGGGACGACATCGACCTCGTCGACATCTGTACCCCCGGTGACAGCCACGCCGAGATCGCGCTGGCCGCGCTCGCCGCGGGCAAGCACGTGCTGTGCGAGAAGCCCCTCGCCAACACCGTCGCGGAGGCCACGGCGATGGCCCGTGCCGCCGAAGAAGCCCATGAGCACGGTCAGTTGGCGATGGTCGGCTTCAACTACCGCCGGGTGCCCGCGACCGCGCTGGCCCGACGGATGGTGGCCGAGGGCCGGATCGGCACCCTGCGGCACGTGCGGGTGGCGTATCTGCAGGACTGGCTGGTGGACCCCGCGTTCCCGCTCACCTGGCGGCTGCGCCGGGAGCACGCCGGCTCCGGTTCGCTCGGCGATCTCGGGGCGCACATCGTCGACCTGGCCCAGTATCTGGCCGGCGAACACCTGGCCGGTGTCTCCGCGCTCACCGAGACCTTCGTACGGGAGCGGCCGCTGCCCAGCGCCCCCAGCAGCGGCCTGGCCGCCGTCTCGGCCCACGGCACCGGACAGGTCACCGTCGACGACGCCGCCCTCTTCACCGGTCGCTTCGCCTCCGGAGCGCTTGCCTCCTTCGAGGCCACCCGGTACGCCACCGGACGCAAGAACGCCCTGCGCATCGAACTCAACGGTGAACGCGGCTCCCTCGCCTTCGACCTGGAACGGCTCAACGAGCTGGAGTTCCACGACGGCACCGAGCCCGCCGCGCAGGCCGGGTTCCGCCGCATCCTCGTCACCGAACCCGACCACCCCTACCTCGAGGCCTGGTGGCCGCCGGGCCACGGCCTCGGCTACGAGCACACCTTCGTGCACCAGGCCCGCGACCTGGTCTACGCGATCGCCGAGGGCCGCGGCCCCGCCCCCTCCTTCGCCGACGGGCTCCAGGTGCAGCGCGTCCTGGCGGCGGTGGAGGAGAGCGCCGAGAAGAACTCCGTCTACACACCGATCGCCGCCTGAGAGGACGGACAACGGATGCCGCGCAACTTCACGCTGTTCACCGGCCAGTGGGCCGACCTGCCACTGGAGGAGGTCTGCCGACTCGCCCGCGACTTTGGCTACGACGGCCTCGAACTCGCCTGCTGGGGCGACCACTTCGAGGTGGACAAGGCGCTCGCCGACCCCTCCTACGTCCAAGGGCGTCACCAGCTCCTGGAGAAGTACGGCCTGAAGTGCTGGGCCGTCTCCAACCATCTGGTGGGGCAGGCGGTCTGCGACGCCATCATCGACGAACGCCACCGGGCCATCCTGCCCGCCCGCATCTGGGGCGACGGCGAGGCCGAGGGAGTCCGGCAGCGGGCCGCCGCCGAGATCAAGGACACCGCGCGCGCCGCGGCCCTCCTCGGCGTCGACACCGTCATCGGCTTCACCGGCTCCGCCATCTGGCACCTGGTCGCCATGTTCCCGCCCGCCCCCGAGTCGATGATCGAGCGCGGCTACGAGGACTTCGCCGAGCGGTGGAACCCGATCCTGGACGTCTTCGACGCCGAGGGCGTGCGTTTCGCGCACGAGGTGCACCCCAGCGAGATCGCCTACGACTACTGGACGACCGTACGCGCCCTGGACGCGGTCGGCCGCCGGCCCGCCTTCGGCCTCAACTTCGACCCCTCCCACTTCGTGTGGCAGGACCTCGACCCGGTCGGCTTCCTGTGGGACTTCCGGGACCGGATCTACCACGTCGACTGCAAGGAGGCCCGCAAACGCCTCGACGGCCGCAACGGCCGCCTCGGCTCCCATCTTCCCTGGGGCGACCCCCGGCGCGGCTGGGACTTCGTGTCGGCCGGCCACGGCGACGTCCCCTGGGAGGACGTCTTCCGCATGCTGCGCTCCATCGACTATCAGGGTCCGGTCTCCGTCGAGTGGGAGGACGCCGGGATGGACCGTCTCCAGGGTGCCCCGGAGGCGCTGACCCGTCTGAAGGCCTTCGACTTCGAGCCGCCCAGCGCGTCGTTCGACGCCGCGTTCAACAGCTGACCGCGGCGGCCGACGGCGGATCCGGGGCGGGGACCGCCGCCCGAGGGCAGGTCGGGGCTGGGGCGCGGTGAGTCCGCCGCTCCCCTGCCCCGGCCTGCCCGGATCCCGCTTTGTCCTGTGGCGGGGAAAAGTTCAACCAGCTCTGGTCCCGGGGGTGTTCGCCCCGGAAGAAGGCGGTTACCGTCCCTGAGGTGTTCAGGACACCCTGAGGTGTTCAGGACACACACGCCTCCGGGGTGATGGCGCACCCCGGCACCCGCACGCGACCGCACACGCCAGACGACTTCGCACCTGTTCCGTACGGCCCCACCCCGTTCCCGGAGGGACTTCGTGCACAGAAGCAGACTCACATCCACCGACGCCCCACGGCGTCGTCCCCGACTGCGCACCGGGCTCGCCCTGTTCACCGGCCTGCTGCTGGCCGTGGGTGCGCCGGCGACCGTCGCCGGCGCCCACCCCGGCCACCCGGAGCACGACGAACCGGTGGCCGCGGAGGGCCAGTTCCAGCAGGTGCCGCTGGCCAAGGGCGAGCCCGAGACGGGCGAGCCGATGTCGCTCACCGTGCTCCCGGACCGCAGCGTCCTGCACACCTCACGCGACGGCACCCTGCGCCTCACCGACCAGGGCGGCGTCACCAAGGTCGCCGGCAAGATCCCCGTCTACAGCCATGACGAGGAGGGCCTGCAGGGCGTCGCCGCCGACCCGGACTTCGAGACCAACCGGGCGATCTACCTCTACTACGCCCCGCCGCTGGACACCCCCGCGGGCGACGCCCCGGAGAACGGCACCGCAGCGGACTTCGCGAAGTTCGACGGCGTCAACCGCCTCTCCCGGTTCGTCCTCAACGCCAACGGCACGCTGGACATGGCCAGCGAGAAGAAGGTCCTGGACGTCGCGGCCTCCCGCGGCATCTGCTGCCACGTCGGCGGCGACATCGACTTCGACGCCGAGGGCAACCTCTACCTGTCCACCGGCGACGACACCAACCCCTTCGCCTCCGACGGGTACACGCCGATCGACGAACGCCCGGACCGCAACCCGGCCTTCGACGCCCGCCGCAGCTCCGGCAACACCAACGACCTGCGCGGAAAGATCCTCCGCATCAAGGTCGCCGAGGACGGCTCGTACACCGTTCCGGACGGCAACCTCTTCGCGCCCGGGACCGAGAAGACCCGTCCCGAGATCTACGCGATGGGCTTCCGCAACCCGTTCCGGATGAGCGTCGACGACAAGACCGGCATCGTCTACGTCGGCGAGTACGGCCCCGACGCCGGTGCCGACGACCCCGGCCGGGGACCCGCGGGACAGGTCGAGTTCGCCAGGATCACCGAGCCCGCCAACTTCGGCTGGCCGTTCTGCACCGGCGACAACGACGCCTACAACGACTACGACTTCGCCACCGGCGCCTCCGGAGAGAAGTTCGACTGCGCGGCTCCCAGGAACACCTCCCCGCACAACACCGGTCTCACCGACCTGCCGCCGGCCCAGGCCGCCTGGATCCCGTACGACGGCGGCAGCGTGCCCGAGTTCGGCAGCGGCTCCGAGTCCCCGATGGCGGGCCCGGTGTACCGCTACGACCCCGAGCTCGAGTCCTCGGTGAAGTTCCCCGAGGCCTACGACGGCGACTTCTTCGCAGGTGAGTTCGGCCGCCGCTGGATCAAGCGGATCGAGCAGAACGAGGACGGCACCGTCGCCAAGATCAACGACTTTCCGTGGACCGGCACGCAGATCATGGACATGGAGTTCGGCCCCGACGGCGCGCTCTACGTCCTCGACTACGGCGTCTCCTGGTTCCAGGGCGACGAGAACTCCGCGCTGTACCGGATAGAGAACGCCGAGGACGGCTTCTCCCCGATCGCCGAGGTGAGCGCGGACAAGACGTCCGGCGCGGCCGGACTCAAGGTCCGGTTCACCGCCTCCGCCAAGGACGCCGACTCCCCGGACCTCACCTACAGCTGGGACTTCGGCGACGGCACCACGGGCGAGGGACTGACCCCCACCCACAAGTACAAGAAGGTCGGCACCTACACCGCGACCTTCACCGCGACCGACCCCGAGGGCAACACCGGCAACGCCAGCACCCGGATCGTGGTCGGCAACACCGAGCCCACGGTGAGGATCGAGGTTCCCGGCAACGGCAGTCTGGCCGCCTTCGGCGAGCCCGTCCCGTTCAAGGTGACCGTCACCGACCCGGAGGAGCGGATCGACTGCTCCAAGGTCAAGGTCGCCTACAGCCTCGGCCACGACTCCCACGCCCACGAGCTCACCAGCGAAATGGGCTGTGAGGGCACCCTCAAGCCGCCCGCCGGGGACGGCGGTCACGACCCCAACGCCAACATCTACGGTGTCGTCGGCGCCAGTTACACCGACGGCGGAGCGAACGGCCAGGAGGCCCTGACCGGCACCGCCCGCGCCGTGCTCCAGCCGGTGCACCGCCAGGCCGAGCACTTCACCGCCCAGTCGGGGGTGAACACCTTCGACAAGGAGGGTGCCAACGGCGGCAGGACCGTCGGTGACATCCACGACGGCGACTGGATCTCCTTCAGCCCCTACCGGTTCGACGGGCAGCGGAAGATGACCGTACGGGCCTCCTCCGGCGGCTCCGGCGGCTTCATCGAGCTGCGCACCGGCTCACCCGACGGCAGGCTGCACGGCTCGGCGTACATCCCGCCGACCGGCAGCTGGGAGACGTTCCAGAACGTCGACGTGCCGCTGCGGTCGCTTCCGAAGAAGACCTCGGAGATCTACCTCGTCTTCCGGGGCGGCGACGGCGCGCTGTACGACGTGGACGACTTCGAGTTCTCCAAGGAGCCCTTCAAGAAGGGCAAGAAGGTCCTGGTCTTCTCCAAGACCGCCGGCTTCCGCCACGACTCCATCGGGGACGGCGTCGCCGCCCTGAAGGAGCTCGGCGCCCCGGCCGGCATCTCGGTCACGGCCACCGAGGAGGCCCGGCAGTTCAGCACGGCCAACCTCGCCAAGTACGACGCGGTCGCCTTCCTCTCCACCACCGGTGACGTCCTTGACGCCGAGCAGCAGAAGGCGTTCGAGAACTACGTCAGGAACGGCGGTGGCTACATGGGCATTCACGCCGCCGCCGACACCGAGTACGACTGGGAGTTCTACGGCGGTCTCGTCGGCGCCTACTTCGACTCGCACCCGGCCATCCAGAAGGCCACCGTGCGCGTCGAGGACCACGACCACCCGTCCACCGCGCACCTGGACGAGGCGTGGGAGCGCACCGACGAGTGGTACAACTACCGCACCAACCCGCGTGAGCGGGCCAAGGTCCTCGCCACCCTCGACGAGACGACCTACTCCGGTGGCACCATGAAGGGCGACCACCCGATCGCCTGGTGCCAGAACTACGGCGGCGGCCGCTCCTTCTACACCGGCGGCGGCCACACCAAGGAGTCCTACGCCGA
The DNA here is from genome assembly GCF_044540255.1 of Streptomyces sp. NPDC086080. NCBI lineage: Bacteria > Bacillati > Actinomycetota > Actinomycetes > Kitasatosporales > Streptomycetaceae > Streptomyces > Streptomyces sp. NPDC086080. Next base: position 20,726 of record NZ_JBITRU010000010.1, on the reverse strand, counting down.
CGAGGCGTTCCGCGCCCATCTGCTCGGCGGCCTGCAGTACGCCACCGGCCAGGTGAAGGCGGACTGCAAGCCGGACAAGGGCTACCGGAAGATCTTCAACGGCACGACCCTGGACGGCTGGAAGCAGGCAGGACCCGGCACGTTCGACGTCAAGGACGGCACCCTGGTGTCCGAGGGCGGCATGGGTCTGCTCTGGTACCAGGCCAAGGAGCTGACGTCGTACTCCCTCAAGCTCGACTGGAAGATGCGGGGCGACGACAACTCCGGTGTCTTCGTGGGCTTCCCGGCCTCCGACGACCCCTGGTCCGCCGTGGACAAGGGCTACGAGATCCAGATCGACGCCACGGACGCGCCCGACCGCACGACGGGTGCGATCTACTCCTTCAAGTCGGCGAACATCAAGGCCCGCGACCAGGTCCTGCGTCCGCCCGGCCAGTGGAACTCCTACGAGATCAAGGTCCGGGGCGAACGCCTCCAGGTGTTCCTCAACGGAGTCAAGATCAATGACTTCACCAACAAGGACCCCGAGCGGAGCCTGACCGACGGCTACATCGGTCTGCAGAACCACGGCTCGGCCGACCAGGTCTCCTTCCGCAACATCCAGCTGAAGGAGCTGCCCTCCTAGGGCGACCGGAACGGCGGCGGGCGGAGGACGCCGGACCTCCGCCCGCCGTCCCGCCGGGCCCGCACGCCCGGCACCCCGCGTGTCCCCCTCCGGCGCTCGCACCCGGTTCGCGTAAGACAAGGAGGCTGCCCATGTCCGCCGAACCGTCGACCCTCCCCACCCCCACCCCCGCCCCGGCCCCCCGCTTCGGGGTGTGGTTCGTCGGAGCACGCGGATCCGTGGCCACCACCGCGATCACGGGCTGCGCCGCCGTCTCCGCCGGGCTGCATCCGCCGACCGGCATGATCACTGAGACCCCGGACTTCGCCGCGTGCGGACTGCCGTCGTTGTCCTCCCTCGTCTTCGGCGGTCACGACACCGTCGACTGCCCGCTGCCCAAGCGGGCCGAACACCTCGCCGCCGGCGGCGTCCTGCCGCACGGTCTGCCGTCCGCCGTGCACGCCGAACTCACCGCGGCGGACGCCGAGATCAGGCCCGGCGGCCCCCTGCCCGGCGACCCGGACGGGGGCCCGGCCCGCACCGACGACGACTGGATCGACGTGTTCGCGGCCGACATCCGCGACTTCGTCGACCGCCAGGGGCTCGCGGGCGCCGTCGTGGTGAACGTGGCCTCCACCGAGCCCGCCCCCGCCGACGGCTCCCTCCCGCCCAGCTCCCTCTACGCGGCCGCCGCCCTGCGCGCCGGCTGCCCCTACGTCAACTTCACCCCCTCCACGGGCCTGCACCACCCGCGGCTGGCCGCGCTCGCCGAGTCCTCCGGCCTGCCGTACGCCGGCCGTGACGGCAAGACCGGGCAGACCCTGCTGCGCTCCGTACTGGGCCCGATGTTCCGCCAGCGGGCCCTCGCCGTGCGCGCCTGGTCCGGCACCAACCTGCTGGGCGGCGGCGACGGCGCCGCCCTCGCCGACCCGGCGGCGGCCGCAGCGAAGAACGCCGGCAAGGAACGCGTCCTCGCCGACACCCTCGGCGCCGCGCCCGAGGGCGAGGTCCACATCGACGACGTACCGGCCCTCGGCGACTGGAAGACGGCCTGGGACCACATCGCCTTCGACGGCTTCCTCGGCTCCCGCATGATCCTGCAGACCATCTGGCAGGGCTGCGACTCCGCCCTCGCCGCCCCCCTCGTCCTCGACCTCGCCCGCCTGACCGTCCGCGCCCGGCAGAAGGGCCTCTCCGGCCCGCTGAGCGAACTGGGCTTCTACTTCAAGGACCCGGTGGGCGACGGCCCGTCGTCACTGGCCGACCAGTACACCGCACTACGCCACTTCGCCGAACGCCTCCGCGACGACCCGAACGCCCACGGGACACGGCGATGACCCGCCAACCCGGCCCGCTCAAGGGCACACCCACTCCGACCGGCTCCCCGCAGGACACGCCTGCCCGGGCCGAACTGCCGCGCTCGGCCCCGCTCCGCAGCGTCCCCGGCGGTGCCCCGGCCGGTTCGGGGGCGGACGGGGCGGTCCGTGAGAGCGCTGCCGCCCGGCGCATGCCCGGCCCCCGCCCCCGCTCCGGCCGCGCGGGCGCCTGGGCCGAACTGCTGCGGCTGCCCGCCCTCTTCACCGTCCCCGGTGATGCCCTGGCCGGCGCGGCGGCGGCCGGGGCGCGCCCCGGGCCGCGCACCCTGCTGGCCATCGGCTCCTCCCTGTGCCTGTACGAGGCCGGCATGGCCCTCAACGACTGGGCGGACCGTGCCGAGGACGCCGTGGAGCGGCCGCACCGCCCGCTTCCGTCCGGCCGTATCCGTCCGGCCGCCGCCCTCACCGCGGCCGGTGCCCTGACCGGCGCCGGACTGGCGCTCGCCGCCCGTGCGGGGCGCCCCGCCCTCGCGGTGGCCACGCCGCTCGCCGCGACCGTCTGGGCCTACGACCTGAAGCTCAAGCACACGCCCGCCGGTCCGGTGGCCATGGCCGCCGCCCGCGGTCTCGACCTGCTCCTCGGCGCGGCCGCCACCGGCGGCGCCAGCCGGGCCGCACTGCCCTCCGCCGCACTGCTCGGCAGCCACACGCTCGCGGTCACGGCCGTCTCCCGCCGCGAGACCACCGGAGGCTCCGTCCTGGCCCCCCTGGCGGCCCTCGCGACGACGGGAGCCCTGACCCGGCTCGTGGGCCGCCGCACCCGACTCCTGGCAGGCCGGCGGGCAGCAGCCGCCCCCGGCCTGCCGGGATCCAGCCCGCACCAGGACCCGTCCAGGACCACCGGCGCCCTCCTCACCGCCCTGGGCGCCGCCTACGCCGCCACGGCCGCCTGCCCCTACGCCCACGCCGCGCTCAACCCCTCGCCCCCGCTCACCCAACGCGCCGTCGGCGGTGGCATCCGCGCCACGATCCCGCTCCAGGCCGCACTGGCCGCCCGTTCCGGCGCGACCACCACCTCTCTCCTGGTCGCGGCCCTCGCCCCGGCCGGCCGGATGTTCGCGAGGAGGGCCGGTATGAGGAAGGTGAGCATCACGTGAGCCCTAACCGGGACCAGGACATCACCGGGGACGACCGTGCCCCGGCCCCGGGCGCGAGCGGGGGCGCGGGTGGTCACCCGAGTCCGGCTGCGGGTGGTTGGGACGGTCTTCCGGCCTGGGGTGTGAGCGGGGGCGCGGTCCCGGTCCCGGGCGTGAGCCGGAACGTGGGCACGCCGCTCGCCCGGGGCGCGAGCGGGGGCGCGGGTGGTCACCCGGCTCCGGCCGCGGGTGGGCGGGACGGCGTTCCGGCCTGGGGTGTGAGCCGGGGCGCGGTCCCGGTCCCCGGCACGAGCCGGGACGTCGGCGCGACCCTCGCCCTGGGCGCGGGCCCGGACGGGGGCGTGGGGCCGGCCGGGCAGGAGGGTCGGGACGGGACGGGGCCCGCCCCAACCCCCCTCCGCTTCGGCTACGGCACCAACGGCCTCGCCGACCTCCGTCTCGACGACGCCCTCGCCCTGCTCGCCGATCTCGGCTACGACGGCGTCGGCCTGACCCTCGACCACATGCACCTCGACCCCCTCGCCCCGGACCTCGCCGCCCGCACCCGCCGGGTCGCACACCGGCTTGACGAGCTGGGCCTCGGCGTCACGGTGGAGACGGGCGCCCGCTATGTGCTCGACCCCCGCCGCAAGCACGGCCCCTCGCTGCTGGACCCCGACCCGGACGACCGCGCCCGCCGCGTCGACCTCCTCCTCCGCGCGGTCCGTGTCGCCGCCGACCTCGGCGCGCACGCCGTGCACTGCTTCAGCGGGACCGTCCCCGACGGCACCGACGAGGACACCGCCTGGAAACGCCTCGCCGACACCCTCACCCCCGTCCTCGACGCCGCCACCACCGCCGGCGTCCCCCTCGCCGTCGAACCCGAACCCAACCATCTCCTCGCTACCCTCGCCGACTTCCACCACCTGCGCCGCACGCTCGGCGACCCCGAGCCCCTCGGCCTCACCCTGGACCTCGGGCACTGCCAGTGCCTCGAACCCCTCCCTCCCGAGGACTGCGTGCGTGAGGCCGCCCCCTGGCTGCGCCACGTCCAGATCGAGGACATGCGCCGAGGCATCCACGAACACCTCCCCTTCGGTGACGGCGAGATCGACTTCCCGCCCCTCCTCGCGGCCCTCGCCGCCACCGGATACCAGGGCCTGACCGTCGTCGAACTGCCCCGGCACTCCCACGCGGGCCCACACTTCGCCGCACACTCCCTCCCGTTCCTCCGCCGGGCAGCCGCCTCCGCGGCCGCCTCAGCCGCCGCGGCCACCACCCCCACCGTCCCCGTCCCACCGCACGGCGATCCCTCCGCCATCCCCGAAGGGAGCACCACCCCATGACCCGCCCCCATGCCACCCCGGCCACCCCGGAGGCAGACACCCCCGCAAGACCGGCGACCGCCGGTGACGGCACCACCCCCGCCCTCACCCCGCCCGCCGAGCTGCACAGCCGTCTCACCGAACGGCTGGACGGAGCCGCCCGCGCCTGGCTCGACCAAGCCCTGGACGAGGCCTCCGCACACCCGGGCACCCACGGGCCCATCTCCGTGTGGGAACTGCGCCTGGCCGAAGCCGGCCGCCGCTGCGGGCCCGCCCACGCCGACGCCGCCCGCGTCCTCATCCTGCACGCGGCCCGCGCCGACGCGGACGCGCTGACCCGGGTCTACCACCAGGGCACCGCCGACGAACGCCGCGCCGTCCTGCACGCCCTGCCCCACCTCCTCCCCGGCGACGACGCGCTCCCGCTCGTCGAGGACGCGCTGCGCACCAACGACACCCGGCTCGTCGCCGCCGCCCTCGGCGCCTACGGCGCCCGCCACCTGGACGCCCACGCCTGGCGGCACGCCGTACTGAAGTGCCTCTTCACCGGTGTCGCCCTCGACCAGGTGGCGGACCTGGCCCGGCGCGCCGCCGGCGACGCCGAACTCGCCCGCATGCTCGGCGACTACGCCGCGGAGCGCACCGCAGCCGGCCGCTCCGTCCCGGAGGACCTGCACCGCGTCCTGGCCCTGACCGGGTCCGCCACCGCCTCCCCGGCGCAGGGCACGGGCGATCCTCAGCACCCGGGCGGCCACCCCCACGGCAAGGAGTCCTGATGCGCATCTTCGACCCCCACATCCACATGACGTCCCGCACCACCGACGACTACGAGGCCATGTACGCCGCGGGCGTGCGCGCCGTCGTCGAACCCGCCTTCTGGCTCGGCCAGCCCCGCACCTCCCCGGCCTCCTTTCTCGACTACTTCGACTCCCTCCTCGGCTGGGAACCGTTCCGCGCCGCCCAGTACGGCATCGCCCACCACTGCACCCTCGCCCTCAACCCCAAGGAGGCGGGCGACCCGCGCTGCACCCCCGTCCTCGACGAACTGCCCCGGTATCTCGTCAAGGACAACGTGGTGGCCGTCGGCGAGATCGGCTACGACTCCATGACCCCCGCCGAGGACGCCGCTTTCGCCGCCCAGCTGCAGCTCGCCGCCGACCACGGGCTGCCCGCGCTGGTGCACACCCCGCACCGCGACAAGCTCGCCGGCCTGCGCCGCACCCTCGACGTCGTGCGCGAGTCCGCGCTGCCCATGGACCGCGTCCTGGTCGACCACCTCAACGAGACCACGGTCAAGGAGGCCAAGGACAGCGGCTGCTGGCTCGGCTTCTCCGTCTACCCGGACACCAAGATGGACGAGGAGCGGATGGTCGCGATCCTGCGCGCCTACGGCCCCGAACAGGTCCTGGTGAACTCCGCCGCCGACTGGGGGAGGAGCGACCCGCTCAAGACCCGCAAGGTCGCCGACCTGATGCTCACGGAGGGCTTCACCGAGGACGACGTCGACCGGGTGCTGTGGCGCAACCCCGTCGCCTTCTACGGGCTCAGCGGCCGCCTGAACCTCGATGTCACCGCGACGGACGCCACCCACGAGGGCAACTCCGTCCTGCGCGGCGCCCCCAGAGACGAACCCCGGCCGGCCGGTGCCTCCGCCACGGAGGAGTGAGGCATGCGCTTCCGCCATCCCGACGGCTCCGTCGTCCACCTCGCCTACTGCACCAACGTCCACCCCGCCGAGACCCTCGACGGCGTGCTCGCCCAGCTCCGCGACCACTGCGAGCCCGTCCGCCGTCGCCTCGGCCGGGACCGGCTCGGCATCGGCCTGTGGCTCGCCAAGGACGCCGCGCACGCCCTCGTCACCGACCCCGCCGCCCTGCGCGGACTGCGCTGCGAACTCGAACGGCGCGGCCTCGAGGTCGTCACCCTCAACGGCTTCCCCTACGAGGGCTTCGGCGCCGAGGAGGTCAAGTACCGCGTCTACAAGCCGGACTGGGCCGACCCCGAACGCCTGGAGCACACCGCCGCCCTGGCCCGGGTGCTCGCCGGACTGCTCCCCGACGACGTCACCGACGGCAGCATCTCCACCCTGCCCCTCGCCTGGCGCACCACCTACGACGAACAGCGCGCGGAGACCGCCCGCACCGCCCTGCGCACCCTCGCCGACCGCCTCGACGCACTCCACGAACTGACCGGACGTTCCATCCGGGTCGCCCTGGAACCGGAACCCGGCTGCGTCGTCGAAACCACCCGGGACGCCATCGCCCCGCTCACCGCCATCGGCCACGACCGCGTCGGCATCTGCGTCGACACCTGCCACCTCGCCACCTCCTTCGAAGACCCGCACACCGCCCTGGACGACCTCACCCGGGCCGGCGTCCCCGTGGTCAAGTCCCAGCTCTCCGCCGCACTGCACGCCGAACAGCCCCACCTCCCCGAGGTCCGCGACGCCCTGGCCGCCTTCGCCGAACCCCGCTTCCTGCACCAGACCCGCACCTCCACCGCCGCCGGCCTGCGCGGCACCGACGACCTCGACGAGGCCCTGGCCGGCGACACCCTGCCCGACGCGGGCCCCTGGCGCGCCCACTTCCACGTCCCCCTGCACGCGGCCCCCACCGCACCCCTCACCTCCACCCTCCCCGTCCTGACATCCGTCCTGACCCGTCTCGTCGGCGGCCCGCGCCCGCTCACCCACCACCTCGAGGTGGAGACCTACACCTGGCAGGCCCTCCCGCCCGACCTGCGCCCCCGCGGCCGCGCCCAGCTCGCCGACGGAATCGCCGCCGAACTCACCCTGGCCCGCGACCTCCTGACGGACCTCGGCCTGAAGGAACTCCCATGAGCGACCCCACGCCCCTGCTCGTCCTCGACGTCGTGGGCCTCACCCCCCGTCTCCTCGACCACATGCCCCATCTCAAGTCGCTCGGCCAGTCCGGCTCCCGGGCCCCGCTCGGCACCGTCCTGCCCGCCGTCACCTGCGCCGCCCAGTCCACCTTCCTCACCGGCACCACCCCCTCCGAGCACGGCATCGTCGGCAACGGCTGGTACTTCCGCGAGCTCGGCGACGTCCTCCTGTGGCGGCAGCACAACGGCCTCGTCGCCGGCGACAAGCTCTGGGACGCCGCCCGCCGCGCCCACCCCGGCTACACCGTCGCCAACATCTGCTGGTGGTACGCCATGGGCGCCGACACCGACATCACCGTCACCCCCCGCCCGGTCTACTACGCCGACGGCCGCAAGGAACCCGACTGCTACACCCGGCCGCCCGCCCTGCACGACGAACTCACCGAGAAGTTCGGCACCTTCCCCCTCTTCCACTTCTGGGGCCCCGGCGCCGACCTGGTCTCCAGCCAGTGGATCATCGACGCCACCCGCCACATCACGCGCACCCGCCACCCCGACCTGACGCTCTGCTACCTCCCTCATCTCGACTACGACCTGCAGCGCTTCGGACCCGACGACCCGCGCTCCCTGAAGGCGGCCGCCGACCTCGACACCGCCATGGCCCCGCTCCTCGACGACGCCCGCGCCGAGGGCCGAACCGTCGTCGCCCTGTCCGAGTACGGCATCACCCGGGTGACCCGGCCCGTGGACATCAACCGCGCCCTTCGCCGCGCCGGCCTGCTCGACGTGCACACCCAGGACGGCATGGAGTACCTGGACCCGATGGCCTCCCGCGCCTTCGCGGTCGCCGACCACCAGCTCGCCCACGTCTACGTGCGCCGCCCCGAGGACCTCGACGCCACCCGCGCCGCCCTCGACGGGCTGCCCGGCATCGAGCGACTCCTCGACGACGAGGGCAAGAAGGCCCACCACCTCGACCACCCGCGCGCCGGCGAACTCGTCGCCGTCGCCGAACCCGACGCCTGGTTCACCTACTACTACTGGCTCGACGACGCCCGCGCGCCCGACTTCGCGCAGCTGGTCGAGATCCACCGCAAACCCGGCTACGACCCGGTCGAACTCTTCATGGACCCCCTCGACCCCTATGTCAAGGTCAAGGCGGCCACCGCACTGGCGCGCAAGAAGCTCGGCATGCGCTACCGCATGGCGGTCGTGCCTCTGGACCCCTCACCTGTTCGGGGCAGCCACGGCCGCCTCCCCGCGAGCGACGACGACGGTCCGCTCCTCATCTGCTCCACCCCTCGCGCTCTCGGCGACCGCGTCGCGGCCACCGATGTGAAACAACTCCTGCTCCGGCTCGCCGGACTCGGCTGACACCGCACCACGCACGGCCACCGCTGTCCGACTACCGAGAGTGAAACACACGACACTGACAACGGCCGGTCCCGGCGGCTCCGGGACCGCCCACGACCGCAGAAGGCAGGCCCCTCGTGACCCAGTTCTCCGATCCTTCACGTACCGACGCCGCAGGGACCACGGACGAGAGACTGCGCCGCAGCCTCGGCGTCGGCCGGCGCCGCTTCCTCAGCACCTGCACCGCCGTGGCGGCCGGAGCCATCGCGGCCCCCGTCCTCGGCGCGTCCCCCGCCCTGGCCCACAACCGCGACAGAGACCACGGCCACGGCCACGGCCACGGCCACGGCCACGGCCACGGCCACGGCCATGGACACGTACTCGTCCCGCCGCACAAGCGCGGCATCATCCTCTACACCGTCCGTGACGCCACCGCCCGCGACCCCCTCGCGAGCGACCTGCCCTCCGGCTTCCGCGAGGTGTTCAGGCAGCTGGCCCGCCACGGCTACCGCCAGGTGGAGTTCGCCGGCTACCGCCAGCACGCCAACGCCCCCGGGGGCGACAACCTGGAAACCGTCGAGGGCGCGAAGCTGCTGCGCCGCTGGCTCGACGACTACGGGCTGCGCGCCCAGGGCAACCACGGCTTCATCCCGCCCTCCTGGCCGCTGACCACGGCGGACACGGACACCTTCAAGAAGCACCTGGAGATCGCCAACATCCTCGGCATGGACCACATGGGAACCGGCGGCGACCCCACCGGCAGCTCCTACCGCGCCGACTGGGACGTGGCCGCCGACAAGTGGAACGCCCTCGGTGCGATCGCCCGCCGTGAGGGCATCAAGCTCTACACCCACAACCACGACAGCGCCTACGGCTTCCTGCTCGACAGCGGTCCGCTGGACGACCAGGGCCGGCCCACCCGCAGCTCGGGCATCCGGAAGCTGGAGTACTTCCTGAAGATCACCGACCCGAGGCTCGTCTGGCTGGAGATGGACATCTTCTGGGCGCACGTGGCCCAGTACAAGTTCCACACGTACACCGCCCGTGACGGCTCCACGCGCAGGAACGTCTTCGACCCCGCCGGCCTGGTCGCCCGCCACAACAAGCGCTACCCGCTGTTCCACGCCAAGGACGGCGTCGTCGACACGACCAACGGCATGGGCTGGGACATGGTGCCCTTCGGCACCGGCGACATCGACTACACGACGTTCTTCTCCCGGGTCGGGGAGCGGAACTACCACAACCCGATGGTCGAGGACGACAACTCCCCGAGCGCCACCGACCCCGCGCAGTCGCTGCGCGAGGCCAAGATCAGCTACGACAACATGGCGGCCCTGCGCAAGCGGCGCCGCTAGGGGACACGCCCGGGCCGTGTCCGCCCGTACGGCGGCGGCCCTCCCGTGCGTGCCGCGGGAAGGGCCGCCGCCGCACCGACGCACCGCGGGGGTGCGTGCGGCCGGGAGCGCCGGCGGCTGCCCGGGGCCACGGTGCTCACCGACGGTAGGCGCTCGCGGCGACGGCGGGCAGCAGGGCGAGGGAGAGGATGCCGCCGGTCAGGGCGAGGGCGGGGTAGCCGGCGGCGGAGACCATGAGGCCGGAGGCCATGCCGCCGGTGGCACCGGCGACGGCGATGGAGACATCGACCAGGCCCTGGGTCCTGGCACGCGTGGCCAGGGGGACGGTCTCGGTGATGATCGCGGTGCCGGCCACCAGGCCGAAGTTCCAGCCCAGTCCCAGCAGGGCGAGCGCGAGCGCGAGGAGGGCGACGGACTCGCCGGGCGCGGCGGCGGCGAGAACGCCGGAGGCCAGGAGGGTGAGGCCGGCGGAGGCGGCGACCTTCATGGGGCCGTAGCGGTCGACGAGCCACCCGGTCAGCGGGGAGGGCAGGTACATGGCGCCGATGTGGATGGCGATGACCAGTCCGGAGGCGGCGGTGCCGTGGCCGTGGTCGTCCATGTGGACCGGTGTCATCGTCATGACCGCCACCATGACGAGCTGGGTGAGGATCATGACCAGCGCGCCGAGAACCACGTCTCCGCGGCGGGTTCGCGTGCCCCCGGCATCGGTGCCGGACCGGCCGGCGGCGGCCTCGGCGTCCCGTGCCGCGGCGAGGGTGCGGGCGAGCAGCAGCGGGTCGGGTCGTAGCCAGACGGTGAGGACGAGCGCGGCCAGGGCGTAGGCGGTGCCGGAGAGGATGAAGGGTCCGGCGAGGCCGGGGACGCCGAGGTGTTCGGCGAGGGTGCCGGTGGGGGCGGCGAGGTTGGGTCCTGCGATGCCGCCGAGGGTGGTGGCGACCAGGACCGTGGAGACCGCGCGGGCCCGGTGGCCGGGGGCGGCGAGGTCGGCTCCGGCGTAGCGGGCCTGAAGGTTGGTGGCGGTGCCCGCGCCGTAGACGAACAGGGCGACGAACAGCAGGACCGGGTTGTCCAGGACCGCGGCGATGATCACGCCGGCCGAGCCGATGGCTCCGGTGAGGTACCCGGCGGCGAGTCCGGGACGTCGGCCGCGGGCCTGGGAGATCCGGCCGACCGCGATCGCGGCGAGTGCGGACCCGGCGGTGAACAGGGCGCTGGGCAGTCCGGCGAGGCTGGTGGAGCCGAGCATGTCCTGCGCGAGCAGGGCGCCGACGGTGACGCCGGCGGCGAGACCGGCGCCGCTGAGGATCTGGGAGGTGACCAGAACGCGCAGGGTTCTGGGCTGGACCTGGGCGGGGTCGGACGGGGAGGCCGTCGTACCGGTGCGCGCGGTGCTGGTCATATCTCTCTTCCGGAGCTGCGGTGAGCGGTCGCGCTACCGGCGGACGGCGCGTCGACGGACCCGGTGGTCGTGTCCAGGGGGTCCCGGTGGGCGGGTTCGCCGGCGAGCTCCGGGTGCGGCGTGAGGCCGCGGCCCGCGCCGGTCACGTCAGGTCCGAGGCATCGACGGGCAGTTCCGACAGGCGCCACTCCAGCATGCCGTCGTCGAGGCGGATCGCGCGGCGTCCGAGGCCGGTCAGCAGCCGCACCGCGTCATGGGCCAGCACGCAGTACTCGCCGCGACAGTAGACGGCGATCTCCACGTCCTCGGGCAGCTCGTCGATCCGGTCGGCCAGTTCCTCGACCGGGATGGAGACGGCGCCGGGAATGTGTCCGGCCCGGTACTCCTCGACCGGTCGTACGTCCAGCGCGACGACGTCCCCGGCGGCGATCCGGGCCCGCAGCTCCGCACGGCTGAGCTCGACGGCGGTGTCCTCGCCCAGGTAGGCGTCGCGGGCGGCGGGCACGGCGGCCTGGTGGGCCTCGGCGACCTTGCGCAGCAGCGCGAACAGCTGGGCCACGTCGTCACCGGCCAGCCGATAGTGGATCCGCACGCCCTCCCGGCGGGTGGCGACGAACCCGGCCTGCTTGAGGGTCTGCAGATGCGCGGACGCGGTGGTCAGGTTCAGCCCGGCCGCCCTCGCCAGCGCGTCGACGGTGCGCTCGCCCTGGGCCAGCAGATCCAGCAGCTCCAGACGCTTTCCGCTGGCCAGCGCCTTGCCGCTGACCGCGAAGGCGTCGTACAAGCGCGCCTTCGACGTGCTCTTGGTGTTCTCGGACATGGGCATCCTCCAGGAATCCATGGATTATTGTAAGGGAGCCCTGGCAGGTGTGGCCGCGCGTCCCGACCCTCGCCGCCGGCCGTGACCCGCGAACGCGGCGGTCGTCGCCCCACCCACCGCAGCCTCCGGCCTGCTCGCCGCCCACTGGATCACCGAAGGCCCGGTATCCGGGGAGCACGTTCCGGACCGCCACCCGGGAGCGGAAAACGCAGGTGAAAGGCACTGCCAAACCTTGGTATGGTGGTCCATGTCGCCGCGGGGGAGCACCCTGGCGCGGCGGCGGACACCTTGTCCGGGTGGCGGAATGGCAGACGCGCTAGCTTGAGGTGCTAGTGCCCTTTATCGGGCGTGGGGGTTCAAGTCCCCCCTCGGACACTCAGCGGACGGTACGTTCACGAGGGCCTCGACCTGATGGTCGCGGCCCTCTTGGCGTTCTCGTAGCCGATGGTCATCCCAGGTGTTCGCAGAGTGACATCTTGGCGTCGTGTCCTTCGCTCCTCCGGTGGAGGAGCGAAGGGTGCCGTGCCGCGTGTTGCGCAGGGCGCTTGTCGTGCCTGCGCGACGAATCGCGTGCCGACGCCGGGCAGACCACCGCGCCGGGCTTGTAGGCGGTCACCGGGGGACGGTGCCGCCGACGACGGTGTTGGACACGGGCAGGGCGTGCAGGGCGCCGAGGCCGGGGCGATACCGTCACCGTCTTCACGTGGCCTCACCGGGTGACCCGGTCGCAGGCATTGACTCGCCGGCCGTCGCCGTCCTTGAGCGCCGCGTGGATTTGGACCGGGGCGTGCTCCCGGCCGTCGACGGGATCGCCGGCTCTCCCGAGCGTCCGTCGCACCGGTCGGGAACGGCGTGCGGTGCCGGGAAGGGCGGCGGCGAGAGTCCCGGACGCGGCTACTTGGCCGTCCGGATTTCCACGAGCATGTGGTCGCGGCCCTCCGGGTCCGCGGACTCGCCCACCGGGGTCCAGGTGTTCTTGTCGATCTCGAAGGTCTTCTCCTCGGTGCCGACGGTCATGTCGACGGTGGTGGAGTAGTCGTTGCCCTTGATGGAGTAGACGGCGGGGATCTCCAGGGTCAGCCAGCCCTCGTCGCCGACGGTGTCGAAGCAGATCTTGTCGCCCTTGTCCCGGGCCAGGAGTTCGAGCTGTCCGGTGCCGGCCGCGCAGTCGGCCAGTGTGATGTGGCCGTCGCCGCGCTTGAGGACAAGGTTCTTCTCGGCCAGGATCTTGTCGGCACCCGGATAGTTGTAGTCCTCGACGGCGTAGCCGGGGGCCTCGCCCGCGACAAGCCCGGGGGACGCCTCCTGGGCGGGCGATTCAGGGAGGCCGGTGGTCACCGCGAGGATCGCGAGGGCGCCCGTCGCCGCAGTACCGAGAATCCTTGCCGCAAGCCGGTTTCTCCGCCGCCGCAGGGTCATTGTGCCGTTTCTCCTCATTGCTTTCCTCAGGTCGAAACAAATCGCAGGCATACGAAGCAGGCCCCGCGTTCGCAGTTCATGTCGTTGACTTGAAATAGCTCATCTGCCGCCGACAGCAATAGGTATGACGATGCGTCATCTCTATGGATGCTGCCAAGTCAACACGAAGCAAGGGCCGGGTCCAGCACCCTGGTTGTGAAGATTCTGTGAGTGCACACGCTGCCGTCGGCAGGAATTGTCCGGATACTGATGCATAAATGTTTGCATTGCAGTCGAGTTGAATGGGCGAATAAATAACTCGGTTGCTACTTAGGCAAGTTGATAGGGTCATCGCAATCCAGTGACTATCCCGCCGCAGTCTGTGACGAGTCCTGCCCGCAGGATTGTGACGGGCCTCATCCCAGCAGCTCTCGCGAGGAATTCCCCATGCAGACGATGTTCTGGAGCAGACGCCGCGTGCTCGGTGCGCTCGCCGCCACGACCGCCGTCGCGGCCACCCCCTCGGTCCTGCGGCCGGCCGCCGCCGCTGCCGTCGAAGGCACCACCCCCGAGCCGGTGCCGCTGCCGGACACCGACCGTGCCAGGGTCGTCCGGGCCTGGCTGGTCGGTGGCAGGGGAGTCAAGGCCGCAGCCACCACGGCCCTCTACGGTTCGGACGCCGACATCCAGACCTTCCTCGCCGAGACACTGCCGCAGCAGACCGTGCAGGACAACCGGGTCGCGATCGTCAGCAGCCTGGACCGCGCGGGCAAGGGCCTGCGCCGGGAGGCCGTCGCCGCCCTGGAGACCGGCGACGAGGCGATCGCCGAGTTCCTGGCCAACGGCTTCAAACCGGCCATTCTGGAGGACTTCCAGGTCGCCACCAGCATCGTCTCGTCCACCGGCGACAGGGCCGTGAGACGGGAGGCCGACGCCGCCCTCGACGTCGGCACCGAGAGGGCGCTCGCCACCTTCCTCACCGACAAGCAGTACGACGCGCGGCTGGAGGACACCCGGGTCCAGGTCAGCACCATGCTGATGACCGGTGGCCCGGAGGTGCAGAAGTACGCGGACCGCGCGCTCAGCGGCACCGCCGCCGACGTCGAGTGGTTCATCGAGACCGGCCAGCACATCGCACGCGCCCGCGACCAGGAGTCCGCGACCATCGAGGAACTGGTGGCCGTCGTCGAGCGCGAGGGCAAGCGCGCCGCGCGCGAGACCAACCTGGCCATCGAGGCCGGGGCCCGCGCCGAGACCGCTGCCGCCAAGGCCAAGGAAGCCGCGGAGAAGGCCGCCGCCGAGGCCGCCGCCGCCCAGAGCGACGTCAAGAAGGCGGGGGCCGCGGCCCGCAAGGCGGCGAGCGCGGCGAAGGGCGCGGCGGACGCCGCCCGCAACGCCATCAACGCCTCCAACGCGGCGGTGCAGGCGTCCCGCCGCGCCTCGTGGGCGGCCGCCGGCGCCGCCCAGGCCGCCTCGAAGGCGGGCAACGCAGCAGCCCAGGCCTACAACGCCGCGATAGCCGCCTCCAAGGACGCGCAGAAGACGGAGGCGGCCAGGAACGCGGCGGTCGCCGCCAGGAACGCCGCCGCCAAGGCCCGCAGCGCCGCCGCCGCTGCCGACAAGGCCGCCATCGCCGGTGAGGCCGCCAGCTCAGCGGGCGCTTCCGCTGCCTCCGCCGCCCGCAACTCGGCCGCCGCCGCCTCCGCCGCCGCCCAGGCCGCCGTGTCGGCCGGCGTCGCCAAGGCGGAGGCCGACGAGGCCAAGCGCCAGGCCGCCATCGCCAACAGCGCCGCCAACCGCGCCACCAACGCTGCCTCCGCCGCCCAGGCCCTGGCGACCGCCGCCGCCAAGGCGGCCCGCACCGCCCGCGACGCCGCCAACTCCGCCGCCTCTCACGCCGACAAGGCCGCTGCCGCCGCCGAGGAGGCCGTCCTCAACGCGGGCAAGGCCATCGACTACGCCAACAAGTCGACCGCCCACGCCGACGCGGCCGTGAAGGCCGCCAATATCGCCACCCAGGCCGTCGCCGACGCCATCGAGGTGGAGAAGAACGCCCGCGCCGCCGAGGCGCAGACCCTGGAGCAGGACAAGCAGCAGGCCATCGAGGAGGCCCAGCAGCTCGCCGGCATCGAGGCGAATGAGCTGTCCGACGTCCGCGACAAGCGGCTCATGGCCGAGCGCACCGCCCAGGACACCCTGGACACGATCGCGAACGCCGAACAAGCGCTGTACTCCGGCGACATGGCGTTGGCCGCGACCCTGGGCCGCAAGGCCGCGGTCGCCCTGATCGACTCCCGTGGGGCCCACACCCGGCAGGCCGCCCAGCACGCCCTGGCCGGTTCCGACGACGACGTCTACGCCTGGATCGACCTCGACCGTGCCCTCGCCCAGGAACAGGACGACCGCGAGACCACCCTCCACGTGGCGGCGATCGCCGGTCCGAAGGTCGCCGCGGCCGCCGCTGTCGCGCTGGAGAGCTCCGACTCCAAGGCCGTCGGCGACTTCCTCACCATCGGCATGAAGCGCGCCTCGGACGAGGATCTGCGCGTCGCCATCAACAAGATCATCGCCGAGGGTGCGGGCAGGGCCGTCATCAAGGCCGCCAACAAGGCGCTCGACGACAACACCACCGAGTCGCTCAACCACTTCTTCGACGTGGACTACCCGCGGGCGCAGAAGGAGGACGACCAGGTCCGGGCCAGCGAGCTCATCGCCACCGCGGGCCCCTACACGAAGGCGTACGCGGAGGTCGCGCTCGAAGGACCGGCGTGGATGCTGCGCAACTTCATCACCGTCATCCAGTACCGCACGGCCCAGCTCGACCACGACACCGCCACCCACGTGGCCGCGATCCGCGGGGCCATCGCCGCCGCCGCGAAGATCGCGGAGACGGCACAGGAGAAGGCGGCCCTCGCCTCGAAGGCCGCCGCCGACGCCCGGAAGGCCGCCGCCGAGGCCCAGGAGTGGGCACAGAAGGCACTCGACTCCGCGGCCAAGGCCGAGAACTACGCCCAGCAGGCCCGGGACCACGCCGCGGCCGCCGACAAGTCGGCCGCCGCCGCCCAGGCCTCCGCCAACACCGCCAAGAACGCCGCCACCAAGGCCCGCAGCGCCGCCCGGTCGGCCAACTATTCGGCCAACAAGGCCGTGGATTCGGCCCGTTCCGCCCTCGCCTCCTCCGCCGCGGCCCAGCGCTCCGCCGCCGCGGCCCGAGCCGCCGAGCTCGCGGCCTCCGCCGACGCGAAGGCCGCCGCCACCGCGTACGCCCAGGCCAAGCAGATCGCCGCCGACAAGAAGCGGGCCGAGGAGATCGCCAAGGCCAAGGAGCTCGCCCGCAAGGCCGAGGAGCAGCGCGCGGCCAAGCAGGACCCGGCCGACAACGACAAGAACAACCAGGTCAACCCCAACGGCACCGCGGACGGCGACTCCGACGAGTGGTGGAACGACGCCCAGTTCTACGCGGACGCCGCCAACGTGGTCAGCACCGGCGCCGGTTTCCTGGCCGCCGGCTGCGGCCTGGCCGCCATTGTCTTCCCGCCCGCCCTCGCCGCGGCCGGCTTCTTCGCCGGCGTCTCCGCGGGCGCCGGCGCCCTCGGCACCCTCTTCACCGGCATCGAACACGGCTTCACCAGCGGCGCCTTCTGGGAGTCCGCCGTCGGCACCGGCCTGAGCCTGGTCACGTTCGGCGCCTACAAGTGGGTGGGCGCGGCCGACAAGGCGCTCGGTGGCGGCCTCGTCAAGCCCGTCGTGGGCAAGATCACGGAGGTTGGCGAGGATCTGGTCTCGCCGATCTCCAAGGGCCTCAGCAAGCTCTATGACTTGGCGGCCTGATCCCCGTCTTCTCCCGGGGGCGCCGCAATGACGCGGCGCCCCCTTCCACCCCCCTCACGGAGAGTTTCTGCCCCATGCGTGGAATACGCGGCGGGCGCGTCCCTCGAAGACGCGCCCGCTCGACGGTCCTGACCGTCCTCACCGCCTTGACCCTCGTCCTCACGCCGGCCGCGACAAGCCAGGCGGCCGACCCGCCCGCGACGGCGAAGGCCGCGCCCACCACTACGTCCCCAGCGCCCGGCGCGATGATCACCAGAACCAGCACGTTCGCGGCCGGCTCCGATGAGGAGTGCACCGCCACCGCACCGGGATCCAGGGAACGCCGCGCGGGTGCCGTCGAGTCCTGCGTGACGATCACCCCCGCCCCCGCCTCCGCCGCCGCCAAGGCCAGGACCCGAACCGCTCTCGCCTCCACCACCGCGGCCGCCGATGCCGGAAGCTGCGACGTCACCAACCCCGGCAACTACAGTTACGAACGCTTCTCGTACTGCGTGACCGGCATCAACGTCACCTACATCCTCCGCGACAGCAACGGCGCGGAACTCGGCCGCGGCAACCTCAGCGTCTCCACCAGCGCCACCCTGTCCGCCCAGGCCACCACCTGGACCGAGCAGGTCACCGTCACGATGACCGGTGGCAGCCCCACGGTGCCGGCCCTCAACGCCAAGTTCCGCGCCTCCTGCACGACCGGCTGCACGGCCACCAGGACATCCCCCTGGTACGGCGGCGACCTGACCGTGGGCCAGTCCCTCACCGGCCCCGTCACGTACCGCTCGTCCCCGGCGGCGGGTGCTGCCCTGTCGTTCACCACCGGATACAGGATGTACGTGACGTCCCCGGGCGCAACCGCCGTGGACCCGAACGCCTCGTGGGACAACCCGCGCACCATCCGCTGCGACGACGCGGTCGGGGGCGCCTCGGTGGCGGGCTGTGCGGTTCCGTCGATCATGCCCGAACTGTCGATGAAGACGACGGGTTCGGACGCGGGTGCCGCCGTCGCTGCCTACGCGTGGGCCCAGAAGAACCTCAACGGCGCCTGGGGGAAGAAGGGCAGCCCGCTGACCCGGTCGACGAGCGGCGTGGCCAACCGCACCGCCGCCACCTGTGGGGGCTTCACGGCCGCGCCGGAACTCGTCGACACGGATACCTGCGCCGACTTCCCCTTCGGGGAGGCGAAGGAAGGGGGTGCCTCCGGCGCCCAGTGCGCCGAGGTGATCCCCAACCTCGGCAACGGCGAATGGGACACCTACTTCTTCGGCAACAGCCTGGATCTGGACCCGACCAGTCCCTGTGTGCGCGCCCATGTCCCCGCCGCCGACAAGCAGTTCGCCGACACGCAGCTCTCTGACGGCTTCGCGGACCAGCGGGTGATCGACGCCGACCAGTTCGAGTTGACGATCTCGACACCGGACACCGGCCCGCACGCGAGCTGCCTGAACGACAGCCCGCCTGCCGGCGCGCTTCCCAACGGCGACGGCTGGTTCAAGAACACCAGCGAGTATGTTCCGCTCTTCAACCAGACCGATTCGGCGGGCGGGTCGGGAGTGCGGCCGACCCGGGCGCAGGCCTGCCTGGGGAAGAAGACCAAGGAGGGGTCCGGGACCAGCGGTCCCATCGCCGGCTGGAAGGACGCGGAGGCGTACAGGGATGCGCACCTGCCCGGTACCCAACTGGCCCGCTGCCATCTCATCGGGAACATCCTCGGCGGAAAGGGGACGAGCAAGGCCACTCGGCTCAACCTCGTACCCTGCTGGCAGGTAGGGATGAACACCGGCACGCCCAGCATGCGGACCTACGAGAAGATCGCGCAAGACCTGATCCAGGGCACCACGACCGGTCTCGGCGCGAGCGACGCGATCTTCTACGAGGTGACACCCGTCTACAAGGACGCGAACAGCACCATCCCGGTGGCCGTGACGATGAACGCCCACATCCAGCGGGCGAACGGAACGACCCAGGAACTGTTCCCCAACGTGTACGTTCCCAACACGTTCCAGAACACCCTGCAGGACAACCTCGGTAACTGATTACCACCAGTCAGTTTGCGCCAACGGGAGCCGACATGAGTTGCACCACCCCACCGCGGCCGGTCGACGTGACGGCCCTCTTCCCTCAACTGGCCCCGTTGGCGCGCACGGCGACCCGGCTGCACCCGCGGCCCGGATCGCCGACCGTGCACGACAGCTCCGTCGGCGGGCCGCCGCTGTGGCCCGCCGACGAGCCGTGGCCGCACTGCGACGAGCCGCACAACAGACATGCGACGCGAGAGGTCCACTCCCCGGACGACATCCGGCTCTTCCGCCGCAACCGCCTCGTGGCGGCCGAGCGGCAGCGCCGCGATCCTCAGGCACCCGAGTACACCCCCGAGGAACTGGAGACCGCGGAGCGGCTCCTCGCGGGCAGCCCGTGGTTCGACGGCCCTATCGCCATGCTTCCCGTCGCCCAGCTGTACGCCCGCGACGTCCCGTTTCCGAGCCCGCCAGGAGCCGACCTCCTCCAGGTTCTGTGGTGCCCCTTCGACCACCCGGGGCGTCCCCATCCCCGCACCGCGGTCTTCTGGCGCTCCTCCAGCACCGTCACCGACGTCCTCGACGCCCCGCCCGAGCCGCCCATCGTCCAGTCCAGCTACTACCTCCCGTGGCCGTGCCTGCTCTCACCCGAGCAGGTCACCGAGTACCCCAACCCTTTGGAACTGAGCGAGGAACTGCAGGATCAACTGGCTGATGAGAGCTGCTGGGAGACGGTCGACCCGGCGCGGTACAACAGTTACGCGGACGACCCGGAGGAGCTGTACCTGACCAACCTCTCCACCGCACCCGGATGGAAGACCGGCGGCTGGACCAGATGGGGCGTCACCGACCCCGTGCCCCGCCCCTGCCCCGAGTGCGGCACCGAGACGGTTCCGCTCCTCACCATCGGGTCCTCGGAATGGAACTCCCACAGTGAGAGCTGGATGCCCGAAGGGGAACGCGACCACCCGACCCTGCTGCCCCTGTGTACCCCGCGCTGGAACTTCACCATGATCGACATCGCCGGCGGCTGCACCCTCCAGCTCCACGTCTGCCCGGCCTCCCCGGACCATCCCCACATCGAACTGGTCCAGTGAGCCTCTTGAGCTTCCCCCCTCAGGGGTAGGCCTCCCTCGGCGGTTGACGCCATGCGGTCGGGACTGCGCCGGGACCGTGGTGGACGCGCAGGAACCCCACTAGGCCGTGTTTTGGAACGTGCGGGCGGCCAGCCATTTGGTGAAGTCGCCCGCGATCCGGCCGGTGTCGATCTCGTTGGTCACGTGATGTTCGCGGCGCGTGGTGTCGCGACGGACGATCTCGTAGCCGCCCTCGTCCA
>NZ_JBITRU010000009.1:0-238597 GCF_044540255.1 Streptomyces sp. NPDC086080 | reverse complement strand
GATCATCAGGAGTCGCGCTCGTCTGGCAAACCGGCCCAGCCCACCGACACATCACCGGGCAAACCACATCAACCCGGAACTACGCCGGGGCCGTGGAGCTGCACCGGGTCGGACTCCAAACGGAACTGAGTACGTTCGATCTTGAGGCCGAGAACTACATGGTGGTCGCGAGCAAGGTATAACACCGACTCAGTCCCTGGCCGGACCGCGCGGTTGCTCGCAGGACGCTTGCGCCCTCTCATTGGTGCGGGTTCAAGTGGTCAACGCAACGCCTCGGACGAGGAGTGCTCGTCGATCAGACGGCGGTAGATCCGGGGTGACGGTGTGGTGCTGTTTCCTGGTCGCGTCCAGATCAATCTCTTCCGCCTCTTCGAGGGCCTGTACCGGGTCACCCCGCTCGCGGTGCTGGCACCAACTTCCTCGACGCATCGGTGGCCGCCGACATGGTCGAGGGCAAGTACCAGCCGTCCGCCGACAGCCAGTACCGACGTCACCGGCCACCGCGTCCTGGACATCGGCTCCGATAAGCCCGCGGCTCCAGCGACATCTCGACGAGGTCCAGGCCGCCAACCGGCCGCCTCGCCGACGCCGGCCTCACCACCCGGGAGGAGAACGACACCACCTGCTGGTCCATGCGGGTGTCCTCGCCCGGCTCGCCCTGGAAGAGGACGAGCTTGAGCGGGGGCTCGGCGATGGCGAAGTTGGCGTAGCCGTCGCGGACTTTCGAGCTCGGCGTCGAACAGCTTGCCGTAGAAGCCGATCGCTGCCTGGAGGTCGGGGACGCGGAGGGCGAGTTGCACGCGGGAGGAGAACGACCCACCTCCTGCTGGATGGACAGTGACTGGGGATCAGCCGCAGCAGCCGTTCGCCGGAGCCTCCTCGGCGGCGGCACCCACTGCGGCGGGCGCGCCGAGCTGGACGAGCTGGGGTTCCGGGGCGGCGCAGCAGCCACCGCCGTCGGCCTGCTGGGCGTCGGGGGTGTCGAAGAGTCCCGCGCCGCCGCAGACTCCGGTCTCGGGGAGGGTGAGTTCGACGCGGTCGGCGGCGTCGAGGTCGCCGGCGATCGCGGCGACGACGGAGCGGACCTGCTCGTAGCCGGTCATGGCGAGGAAGGTGGGGGCGCGGCCGTAGGACTTCATGCCGACGAGGTAGATGCCCTGTTCGGGGTGGGAGAGCTCGCGGTGGCCGTGCGGGTAGACGGTGCCGCAGGAGTGCTGGTTGGGGTCGATCAGCGGGGCGAGGTCGGCCGGGGCCTGGAGGCGCTCGTCGAGGTTCAGGCGGATCTCGGAGAGGAAGGACAGGTCGGGGCGGAAGCCGGTCAGCACGATCACCTCGTCCACCGGCTCCAGCCGGCGTCCGTCCTCGCCCACCAGGACCAGACGTCCGTCGCCGTCGCGTTCGAACGCCGCGGTGCGGAAGCCCGTGACGGCGTCGGCGTGGCCGTCGTCGACGGCGGACTTCGCGGCGAGGCCGAGCGCGCCGCGGGCGGGCAACTGGTCGGCGGTGCCGCCGCCGAAGGTGGAGCCGGAGATGCCCCGGCGCAGGATCCACACCGCGTGCGTCCCCGCGCCGTCGTCGGACTCGGCCAGCTCTGCGAGGGAGGCGAGCGCGGTGAAGGCGGAGGCGCCCGAGCCGATGACGGCCGTGCGCCTGCCCGCGTACCGGGCGCGGACGGCCGGGTCCTTCAGGTCCGGCACGCGGTACGTGATGCGGTCGGCCGCCGCCTTCTCGCCGAGTGCGGGCAGGCCGCTGCCGCCGGCCGGGGACGGGGTGGTCCAGGTGCCGGAGGCGTCGATCACCGCGCGGGCGAGGATCCGCTCCTCACGGCCGTCGGCATGGGCGACGTGCACGACGAAGGGCTGGGCCTCGCGGTCGGCGTCCACGATCCGGTCGCGCCCGGCCCGGGAGACGCCGGTGACCGTGGCACCGGTGCGGACCCGGTCGCCCAGGGCGTGGGCGAGCGGCTGGAGGTACTGCTCGGCCCAGTCTCCGCCGGACGGGTACGTCGCCGGGTCGGGCCTGGTCCAGCCGGTCGGCGCGAGGAGCTTCTCGGCGGCCGGGTCCACGACCTCGCCCCAGGTCGAGAACAGGCGCACGTGGCTCCACTCGCGCACAGTCGCGCCGGCCCGGTCGCCCGCTTCCAGGACGAGGGGCTCGATGTCGCGCTCGACGAGGTGGGCGGCGGCGGCGAGTCCGGCGGGACCGGCTCCGATGACGACGACGGGGAGCTGCTGGGTGCTCATGATGCTCGGTCTCCTTGAAGGGCGAAGGGGGTCAGCCCGCGTGGATGAAGGTGGTCGGCCGGGTGCGCTGTCGGCGTTCGGCCGCCCGGTCGGCGCCGGTGCTGACCTGGGCGCAGCTGGCGCAGAAGCGGACGTCGGCCAGGTGACGGGCGGTGCTGCGGGCCCGGGCCGCGGTGAGCGCGGTACGGAGGGCGCTCGTCACGACGACTCCTTGCTTCGATGTTTGTCGATACGTCGGAGTGTGGCACTCGTATCGATGAGTGTCAACATAGACACATGTCGAAATTAGACGTGGAGCTGACCGTCCTGCAGGGGGCCGACGCCGTGCCGTGCTGCCTGCCGATCACGGCCGGAGAACTCTCCCGGGCGGACGCGGAGAAGATGGCCGGCATGTTCAAGGCTCTGTCGGACCCGGTGCGTCTGCGGCTCTTCTCCAGGATCGCCTCGCACCCGGGCGGCGAGGCGTGCGTGTGCGACATCGCCGACGTCGGTGTCTCCCAGCCGACCGTCTCCCACCACCTCAGGAAGCTGCGCGAGGCCGGCCTGCTCACCTCCGAGCGGCGCGGCACCTGGGTCTACTACCAGGTCGCCCCGTCCGTGGTCGCGGCCATGGCCGCCATGCTCGACCTGCGCGGCTGACCGGTGCCCGAGGCGGGCCCGCGATCAGGCACCACGCCGGGCGGACAGCAGCGCGGCAGGCCGCGCCTCGCGCGCCCGGCCCGTGACGAAGGGCCGGGCATGCGAGGGGGCGTCGCTCATGCCGTCTTCTCCGGCGCGATCTCCTCGATCAGTCCCTCGACCAGCTTCTTGATCTCGTCGCGGATCGGGCGGACGGCCTCGACGCCCTGGCCGGCCGGGTCGTCCAGCGTCCAGTCCAGGTAGCGCTTGCCGGGGAAGACCGGGCAGGTGTCGCCGCAGCCCATGGTGATGCAGACGTCCGACTCCTTGACCGCGTCGACGGTCAGGATCTTCGGGGTCTCGGCGGAGATGTCGATGCCGACCTCACGCATGGCCTCGACGGCGGCCGGGTTGACCTGGCCGGCGGGCGCGGAACCGGCGGAACGGACCTCGACACGGTCCCCGGCCAGGTGGCTCATCCACGCCGCGGCCATCTGGGAACGGCCCGCGTTGTGGACACAGACGAAGAGCACGGAGGGCTTGTCGGACATCAGAGGTTTCTCTCTTGTCTCGCAACAGGGACGGGCATGGATCGCAACGGACGGATCGCATCAGCACCCGGTGATGTCAGCGACCACTGATGTGAGATTATCAGCCCATGATGACGTCAGTCGACACTGACCTGATCCGGGTTCTGGCCGACCCGCTCAGGCTTCACATCGTGACCCTGCTGGCCAAAGAGACGCTGTGTACCACCCATCTGGTGGAGGAGACCGGCGCGCGGCAGACCAACCTCTCCAACCACCTGAGGGTGCTGCGGGAGGCCGGGGTCGTCGAGACGGAGCCCTGCGGCCGGTACACGTACTACAAGGTGCGCCCGGACGTCATCGCCTCGCTCGCCGGCCAGTTCGCCGACCTGGCCGAGTCCGCCCGCAACGCCGCCGGAAACAAGAGGGCCTGCCCGTGACCCGCACCGAAGCACCCACGACCGCCGGGGATTCCTCCGTCGTCGCGAAGCTGTCGACGCTCGACCGCTTCCTCGCCGTCTGGATCCTGATCGCCATGGCCGTCGGCCTCGGGCTCGGGCGGGCCATTCCCGGCCTGAACGACGCCCTGGCCAAGGTCGAGATCGGCGGCATCTCCCTGCCGATCGCCATCGGCCTGCTGATCATGATGTATCCGGTCCTGGCCAAGGTCCGGTACGACAAGCTGGACGCCGTCACCGGCGACCGCAAGCTCATGGCATCGTCACTGGTCATCAACTGGATCATCGGTCCGGCCGTGATGTTCGCACTGGCCTGGATCTTCCTGTCGGACCTGCCCGAGTACCGCACCGGCCTGATCATCGTGGGTCTGGCCCGCTGCATCGCCATGGTCATCATCTGGAACGACCTCGCCTGCGGCGACCGCGAGGCCGCCGCCGTCCTGGTCGCCCTCAACAGCGTCTTCCAGGTGATCGCGTTCGGCCTGCTCGGCTGGTTCTACCTCGACCTGCTGCCCGGCTGGCTGGGCCTGGGCGACGGCGAGCACCTGGACATCTCCATGTGGGAGATCGCCCTGAACGTGGTCATCTTCCTCGGTGTTCCGCTGCTTGCCGGATTCCTCACCCGGCGCATCGGCGAGAAGAAGCTGGGCCGCGAGAGCTACGAGCGGAAGTTCCTGCCGAAGATCGGCCCGTGGGCACTGTACGGGCTGCTGTTCACGATCGTCATCCTGTTCGCGCTGCAGGGAAAGACGATCACCTCGCAGCCGCTGGACGTGGCCCGCATCGCGCTGCCGCTGCTGGTGTACTTCGCCGTCATGTGGTTCGGCACCTTCGCCCTCGGCAAGGCGATCGGCCTCGCCTACGACCGCACCGCCACCCTCGCCTTCACCGCGGCGGGCAACAACTTCGAGCTGGCCATCGCGGTCGCCATCGCCACCTTCGGGGTCACGTCCGGTCAGGCGCTCTCCGGCGTCGTGGGCCCGCTGATCGAGGTACCCGTGCTCGTGGCGCTCGTCTACGTCTCGCTGGCCTGGCGCCGGAAGTTCACCATGGCGCAGCCGGGTTCATGACGCGGCACGCGGACGTGGTGGTGGTCGGCGGCGGCCAGGCAGGGCTCGCCGCCGGCTACCACCTGCGCCGCCTCGGCCTGGACTTCGTCATTCTCGACGCCCAGGCCGAGGCGGGCGGCGCCTGGCGGCACACCTGGGAATCCCTGCACCTGTTCTCGCCGGCCGCGTACTCCTCCTTGCCGGGGTGGCCGATGCCCCCGCAGGCGGGGGAGGCGTACCCGGACGCACGCCACGTGGTCGGTTACCTCACCGAGTACGAGCGCCGGTACGGGCTTGCGGTGCACCGCCCCGTACGCGTCCTCGGCGTCCACCGGGACGGCGCACGCCTGCGTGTGGAGACCGACTCGGGTACCTGGCGTGCCCGGGCCGTCGTCAGCGCCACCGGCACGTGGTGGCGGCCCTTCCTGCCCGCGGTTCCCGGCCGCTCGGCCTTCCGCGGACGGCAGTTGCACACCGTTGGCTACCGCAGCCCGCGCGACTTCGCCGGGCTGGGGGTCCCCCCGGCCGGAGGCTGGGGGAGTGTTTTCGTGGTCGGCGGCGGCAACTCCGGCGCGCAGATCGCCGCCGACCTCGCCCACGACACCGAGCTCACCTGGGTGACCCAGCGCCCGCCACGCTTCCTCGCCGACGACATCGACGGCCGCGCCCTGTTCGACGCGGCCACCGCCCGCCGCCGCGCCCTGTTCGACGCGGCCACCGCCCGCCGCCGCGCCCTCGACGAGGGGCGCACCGACACCGGGGGAGTCGCCTCGCTGGGCGATATCGTCGCCGTACCGCCCGTCCGAGAGGCCCGGGACGCCGGGCTGCTCACGGCGTCCCCGATGTTCGTGCGCCTTGACCGCGACGGCGTCGTCCGGGCCGACGGAACGCGTGCGCCGGCGGACGCGGTCATCTGGTGCACGGGCTTCCGTCCGGCTCTCTCCCACCTGGCACCCCTGGGACTGCGCGGCCGACGCGGCCACATTCCCACGACAGGCACCCGAGCCGTGGACGAGCCCCGTCTGCACCTCCTCGGATACGGCGACTGGACCGGACCCGCCTCCGCCACGCTCATCGGCGTCGGACGGCCGGCCCGCGACGCGGCCCGCGACATCGCCGTGCTCCTCGAAGACGGAGGTTGATCAGCGCGTCGTCACCCGAGCGCGTCCGGCACCAGACCGTCCACGCCTCGGCGGACTTGCTGAGGTCGCACGGGTGTCGCCGCTTCCTCACAATGAGGCTGTGGCACGCGTCGTCACCGCAGGGGTGACCCTTGCCGCCGTCCGGACGGTCCACCGGAAGAGAGACGACATCATGCAGCACCGCACGGTCGCACAGCTCATGACCCGGAACGTGGTCCGGGCGCGGCGTGACATGCCCTTCAAGGAGATCGTCGAACTGCTGAGAGACAACGACGTCACCGCCGTACCGGTGGTGGACGAGCTGGACCGGCCCATGGGCGTGGTGTCCGAGGCCGATTTGCTGCGCAAGACGTCTTCTCAGCCCGACCCGTCCGGGCGGACGCCGATCCCGCACCTCGAGGCATGGGAGCGGGCCAAGGCCGAGGGCACCCGGGCCGAGGAGCTCATGTCGGCCCCCGCCGTGTGCGCGCGTCCCGAGTGGACCGTGGTCGAGGCGGCCCGCTTCATGGCGGTGCAGAACGTCAAGCGACTGCCCGTGGTCGACGAGACCGACCGGCTTCAGGGCATCGTCAGCCGGAGCGATCTGCTCCGGATCTTCCTGCGCCGCGACGACGCCATCCATGACGAGATCACGGGGGACGTTCTGCGACGGACGCTGGGCCCCGCGGCCGAACAGGTCACCGTCGAGGTGCGCGAGGGGCGGGTGACGCTCGGCGGGGTCGTCGACATCAAGATGCTGATCCCTGTCATCGAACGGCTGTGCCGGAGCGTGGACGGCGTCGTCTCGGTCTCCGAGCACATCGCGCACGCGCGCGGATGATTCCGGCGCGTGGGCGGGTCCTTCACGCGGTCGTGACCTTCTGACCGTGACCTTCTGACGCGCTCATTCAAGCCGATCCTTCGCCGGACGGGACGTCATCGGCCGGTCCGATTGTGGTGTCGCATCACTGCCGCCACGATGAAGGCATGGCTGTCCCACGCCCCACCGGCCGTTTCGACGCTCTCCGCGCCCTTTCACAACGGCGCGGGAAAGCCGGCGGGCGGCTCGTCGAGCGTCTGGCCCACGCCAGGGAGGGCTCGGCGGCCGGCCCCGGGAGCTGGGCCCCGGCGGTCGCCGCCGGACTGGGCCTCCCCGCGGCCGCCGCACTCGGACCGGCCGCCTACTACGCGGATCTCATCGCCCCGCACGGCCGTCGCCATGTGCGGGTCTGCTCCGCGACGGCGTGCTTCGCCGCGCAGGCGGGACGGCACATCACCCAGGTGGAGCAGGAACTGGATGTCACCGTGGGCACCGTCTCATCCGACGGCGGGACATCGCTGCAGGCCGTCCGCTGTCTGGGGTACTGCTACGCCGGCCCCGCCGCGCTCGACGGGGCCACGCCCTGCACCGGGCCCGCGCTCGCCGATCAGCTGACCGGGCGCGCGTCACCGTCCGCTCCGCGGATCCCGGTGTCCGACGACACCGGCGACCCCGTCCTGCTGGCAGGAGTGGTCGCCGGTGAGCCGGCGTGGCAGGTGTGGCCCGGGATCGTGAGGTCGGGCGACCCCGACCGGATCCAGCGGGAGGTGGCCGCCTCCGGGCTGCGCGGACGTGGGGGAGCGGGCTTCCGGGTCGCGGCGAAGTGGGAGGCGGCCGGGCGGGCGCCCGGCACCGTGGTCGTGGCCAACGGGGACGAGGGGGACCCGGGGTCGTACGCCGACCGGCTGCTGATGGAGGACGACCCGCGGCGGGTGCTGGAGGGACTGGCGCTGGCCTGTTTCGCCTGCGGCGCCCGCCGGGGCGTGGTGCTGGTCCGCTCGGAGTATCCGAGGGCGCGGGCACGGATGCGGGAGGCGGTCGGGGAAGCCTACGCCGACGGGCACTTCGGTCCCTCCGTGCACGGTACGGACACCGCCCTGGACGTCGAGGTGGTCGAGGGCGCCGGATCGTACGTGGCGGGTGAGGAGACCGCGCTCATCGCGAGCCTGGAAGGGGACAGGGGCTGCGCCCGGCCCCGCCCGCCGTACCCGACCACGCGCGGCCTGTGGGACGCGCCGACCGTGGTGAACAATGTGGAGACCCTCGCGGCCGTCCCCTGGATCGTGGCCCGGGGCGGCGACGCCTATGCCCGGCGCGGGACGCCGGAGGAGACCGGCACGAAACTGGTCTGCCTCTCGGAGCGGTTCGCCCGGCCGGGGGTGTACGAGGTCGAGCTGGGTACCTCGCTGCTGCGGATCGTCACCGAGCTGGGCGGCGGCCTGAAGGACGGCGGTGAGCCGGCGGCCCTCCAGGTGGGCGGTCCCCTCGGCGGCTTCCTCGCCCCCGGTGAACTCGACGTACCGCTCACCACGGCCGGCCTGGCCGCCCGCGGCGCCGCACTGGGTCATGCCGGACTGGTCGCCTTCGATCAGCACACGGCGCCACGGGACGTGCTCCGGCATGTGTGGGAGTTCGCGGCGGAGGAGAGCTGTGGCGCCTGCTCCCCCTGCCGGGTGGGCTCGCGCCGCGGACGGGAACTGGCCGACGCCGGCACCGGACCCGGCGACGAGTGGAAGCGGCTCGCTCACGTCCTCGCCGAGGCGAGCCTGTGCGCGTTCGGGCGGCGCATCCCGCCCGCCGTACACAGCCTCGCCCGCGTCTACGGCGACCGACTGGCGGGATGGGAGCCATGACCGGAGTCGAGATCCGGGTCGACGGCACGGGTGTCACTGTGCCCGAGGGAGCGTCCCTCCTCACGGCGGTGCGGGCGGCCGGCGTCGAACTGCCCTCGCTGTGCTTCGACGAGCGGACCGGCCCGGCCGGGTCCTGCCGTACCTGCCTCGTGAGCGCCGGCGGGCGGACCGTCGCGGCCTGTGTGACCCCGGCCGGCCCCGGTGTGCACGTCGAGACCGGCACCGACGGGCTCCGCCGGCTGCGCCGGGAGGCGGTGGAGGTCATCGTCTCGGCACTGCCGCCCCGCGCCCTCGCCGAGGACAACCCCAGTGAACTCGCCGAACTCTGCCGGGCGTCGGGTATCGGCCCCGGCACGGCGCGGGGCGCCGGAGGCCGGGGCGGGGACGACTCCCACCCCTACGTCCATCTGGACCGGGACCTGTGCATCGCCTGCGGCCGGTGCGTCCGCATGTGCGCGGAGGTGCAGGGCACCTTCGCCCTGACCCTGGTCGGCCGGGGCGCCGACACGGTGGTCGCGCCCGGTACCGGCGGGCCCTGGGCCGAGTCCGACTGTGTGGCGTGCGGCGGCTGTGTCGACACCTGCCCCACCGGCGCGCTCACCGAACCCGGCCCGGCACGCGGGCTGACCTCCGCCCGCCGGCCGTCGGCGACCCGCACGACCTGCGGATACTGCGGTGTCGGCTGCACCCTGGACGTCGTCACCACGGGCGGCGAGGTCACGGCCGTACTCCCGGCCCGCGACGGCCCGGTCAATCAGGGGCACGCCTGCGTCAAAGGCCGCTTCGCGCACGGTTACCTGACCTCCCCCGAACGGCTCACCCGGCCGCTCCTGCGGCGTGACGGCCGCCTGGAGCCCGTCGGCTGGGACGAGGCGCTCGGCCATGTCGCCCGCGGGCTGCGCGCGGCCGTCGCGGAAGGCGGCCCGGACGCCGTGGCGGCGATCTCCTCGGCCCGTGCCACCAATGAGGAGAACTACCTCGTCCAGAAGTTCATGCGGACCGTCATCGGCACGAACAACGTCGACAACTGCTCCCGCCTGTGCCACTCCCCGTCCGCGGCCGGACTGACCGCCTCCTTCGGCCTGTCCGGCGGCACCGACAGCTTCGACGACGTCGAACGGTCCGACTGCCTGCTGGTGGTGGGGGCCAACCCGGTCGAGGCCCACCCGGTGGTCGGGGCGCGGCTGCTGCGGAGCGTGCTGCGCGGGGCCGGGCTGGTGGTCGTCGATCCGCGCGCCGTGGGCCTCGCCGCGCACGCCGATGTGCATCTGCGGCCCCGCCCCGGCACCAATGTGGCGCTGTTCCACGGACTCGCCCACGTGCTGCTCGCCGAAGGACTCGTCGACGAGGCGTTCCTGCGCGAGCGGGCCACCGGCCTTGGCCGGCTCACCGAACTGCTGGCCGACTACCCGCCCGACCGGGTCGCGGACCTCACCGGCGTGCCCGCCGACGGCCTGATCGCCGCGGCACGGCTGTACGGGGAGGCCCGACGCCCCGCGATCGTCTACGGCCTGGGGGTGACCGAGCACCTGCACGGCACCGACGGGGTGCGGTCCCTGGCCAACCTGGCGATCCTGTGCGGCGCCGTCGGCACCGACCGCGGGTACGGGGTCAATCCGCTGCGTGGTCAGAACAACGTCCAGGGTGCCTCCGACATGGGCGCGCTGCCCGATCTCCTGCCCGGTTACGGCAAGGTGCTCGACCCGGTGGCGCGGGCCCGCGCCGAGGCGGTGTGGGGCGTCCCGGTTCCCGGCCGGCCCGGTCTGCGCATCCCGGACATGTTCGCCGCCGCGCGGGCGGGGGAGCTGCGGGCGCTGTGGGTCATCGGGGAGGACGTGTGCGCCACCGATCCCGACGCCGACCAGGTGGCCGCGGCCCTGCGGGCGTGCCCCCTGGTCGTGTGCAGCGAACTGTTCCTGTCCGAGACCGCCCGCCGCGCCGACGTGGTGCTGCCCGTCACGTCCTGGCTGGAGAAGGACGGCACCTTCGTCAACTTCGACCGCCGGTTCCAGCGGGTGCGCCCCGCCGTGCCCCCGCCGGCGGAGGCACGCAGCGACTTCGATGTCGTGCACGCCGTCGCGGCGGCCATGGGCGCCGACCTCGGCTGCCCCACACCGGCGGCCGCCCTCGCCGAGTGCGGCCGTCTCGCCCCCGTCTTCGCCGGGCTGTCCCACGACCGGCTGGACCGGCAGGGCGCTGTTCCGTGGCCCTGCCCGGAGCCCGGTCGCCCCGGCGAGGCGAAGCTCTACCGGGACCGGTTCGCCACCGCCGACGGCCGCGCCCACCTGGCCGCGGCTCCCTATCTGCCGCCCGGCGAACACCCCGACGACGACTACCCGCTCGTCCTGGTCACCGGCCGGCGCTGGGCGCACTACAACTCCGGCAGCATGACCCGGCACGGCGCGAACCTCGATCTCGACCCCGTCGATGGGCTCGACCTGCACCCCGGCGACGCCCTCCGGTACGCCGTGCGCGACGGGGAGCCGGTCACCGTGGAGAGCCGCCACGGCAGCGCCCGTCTCATCGCCCGTGTCGGCGAGCAGACCACGCCCGGCCAGGTCTTCTGTTCCTTCCACTTCCCCGCGAGCGGGGTCAACCGCCTCACCTCCGGCCATGCGGACACCGTCACGTCCTGCCCCGAGTACAAGGTCACGGCGGTCCGCGTGGCCGGCTCGTGACGGGGAGGAAGCCGGACGCGCCGGGACTCCCCTGCGGACGCCGGGGAACGGCCACCGCGGAGCGAGGGCCCGGGCACTCAGGACACCTCCGCGATCCGGACCCCGCCGACCGGAGGTGTTCACCCACCCGTTCGCCGTCGGAGGACTGCGTGCTCACCGCCCGGCCGTGGTGATGCGGCGTCCCGTGAGCTGGGTGGGCCGGATCGACATCCACATCTCGCGTTCGCCTCCGGCCCACGGAGTGGTGTGGGCGTGTGCGGTCAGGCGTCGTACGTCGTCGGGTTCGGTGACCGCCTGCGCGGGGCCGACGGCGAGAACGCTCCACCCCTGGCTCATGGCCTCGTCCAGGTGGTCGACCTCGAAGGCGATCTCCGTGCCGGCGGCGGCCGCGGGTACGGAGCCGGGAGCGGTCCGGAAGGCGATGGCGTCGTCGACGACCTCGTAGTTGACCGGCACCACCGCGGGGCCCTCGGGCGTGGCGACCGCGATGCGTCCGACACCGTGTGTGGAGAGCAGGGTCCGGCACTCGTCGGGCCCGAGGTCCCGCAGGTGGGGGTGCAGCAGTGCCATGCCCTGGCCGGGCGGCAGGTCGGCACCACCACCGCGTAGTGCCTGGACGTCGGTGTGCAGGGCCGCGGCCAGCCGGACGAGGGTGGCCAGGTTGGGGTCGCCGGGACGCTCTTCGAGGTAGGCGAGGTAGTCCGGTGCCATCCGGGCGCGGCGGGCCGTCTCCTCCCGGGTCAGTCCCTGCCGTTCGCGTTCGGCGGCGATCCGGCGGCCGATGTCGCCGGGGTTGGGCCGGTGGCCGGGCGAGGGCGCGCCGGTATCGGTTCCGGGTTCGTGTCCGAGGTGCTTGACGTGGGCGTCGGGGCCGGGGAAGACGAGTGTCACGTCCTGCGTGTCCGACCAGCGCACGTCGTAGGGGGGTGTGCCGTCGTCGTGGTGCAGTCCGACGATTTCGCCGTCGCGCCGCGGGACGCCGGTCGCCGGACTCTCGACGACGAGTTGATCGCCCAGGTGAGCGTGCATGGTGGCCGCCCTTTCCTCAGGTACCGAAGGTACCGATGTGCGATTCCCCCTGACGTGACCGGCGAAGGACCGCCGGGTGACGGAAGGGGCGGGCACCGGCCCGTGCCGCCGCACGGCACGCCGGCCGGTCCCGCCTCCTCTCAGCCGGTGATCTCGACGCGGTGCGGCTTGGCCTCCTCGGCCTTGGGGACGCGCACGGTGAGGACTCCGTCCGCCAGCTCCGCGGTGATGTGCTCGGTGTCGACGTTCGGAGGCAGACTCGTGCGGTAGTCGAACTGCCCGACGTGCCGGGTCTGCCTGCGGAGCACGCCCGTGCGTTCCCTCTCCTTGATCTCGCCGTGGATGTCGAGCTCGCCGTCCGAGATCTCCACGGTGATCCGGTCCTTGTCGACACCGGGGAGCTCCAGCTCCATCAGGTAGGCGTCCTCGGTGTCCTCCACATCGGCCAACGGCGCCCACGCCTCGGCCCCGCCCTCGGGGAAACCCCTGCCGGGGAAGGGGAAGGTGGAGTGCATCAGCTGATCCATCCGGGTGCGCAGATCCTCGAGCTCCCGGAGCGGGTCCCATCCGGAGAGCGGACCCCTGCTGCGGTGTGCGGGAAGTGTCATCGGTCGTTCCTCCTCGGTGTCTGATCCGCGGCGGTGCTTGCGGCCGCGGAGACGGATCCGCCGCTCACCGGTCCGGGCTCTGCCCGGACGAGCGCCGGATCCAGGTGGTCCGCCGGGCGCGGAGTGCGCTCACACCGGCCACCCGACGGCCGGATCCGGCCGGGGCGCGCCGATGCCCTCGACGTCGCGCTCGGCGATGTCCAGCAGTTGCCGGCTCAGATCCCGCATGGCCCGGCCCGCCGCCAGTTCGTCACCGATCTCCGGCACATCCGGGTCGGCCGGGTTCCGGCGTGCGGTGCCGTGCCCGGTGAGCACCGTGGTCCCGGTGTCGATCGTCGCGCGGGCCTTCGTGGTTCCCTCCTCTTCGAAGAGGTAGAGGCGGGTCTTCCATTCCATGGTGTGCGACATCGCTGTCCTCCTCAGCTCGGGACGGAGCGGTAGTGCCTCGCGCGGGTTCGCCCCGGCCTCCCGCGCCCCGCGGCCGCGGCCGCTGTCCGCTCGGTGATACGGCTCCGGACCCGTTCGGTGAGCTCGCCGAGCCGCTCGGAGGGCGTCGCCCGCGGTGCTACGGGGGCACGGATCCGCCGGGCGGCCGCCGGCAGTCCGGCCAGGTCGGCGGCGAACCTCTCCCGGCACGCGCCGAGCGTGGACCTGTCGCCGGTGCGCTGTCCGTTCCGCATCACCGTCTCCAGCAGCGGTTCGCCGTCGGGCGGTGGCCGTTCGTCGGCGAGAGCGATCACGTCGACGCAACCGGGCCGCCGGAACACCTGCTTCCGCCCAGGTGCCGTCACCTTCGCCGAGGACAGTTTCATGACCGGACGCCCGTCGTACTCCACCATTTTGTAGGCCGAGTCCAGATACGGCGCGTCGGCCGAGACGCCGACGCGTGTGCCGACCGCGTAGACGTCGATCGGTGCCCCGGAGCGGACCAGGTCGTCCACGGCGTACTCGTCGAGACCGCCGCTGACGGTGACACGGACATCGGGCAGGCCCGCCTCGTCGAGCAGGGCCCTGGCGCGCACCGCCAGGGCCCCCAGATCGCCGCTGTCCAGACGCACGGCGCAGCCCGGTCCCCGGTTCAGGTCCCGCAGCACACCTGCCGCGACGCGGACGCCCTCCTCGGTGTCATAGGTGTCGACCAGGAAGGTCACGGGGCCGGGGTGGGACCGGGCGAACGCGCGGAACGCCTCCTCCTCGTCCGCGAACGCCTCCACGAACGAATGGGCCATCGTGCCGACGGCGGGGATGTCCAGGGCGGTGGCGGCGGCCACGTTGCTGGTCCCCGCGAATCCCGTCATCGCGCCGAGCCGCGCGGCCTCGAAGCCGGCCTGCGGACCGTGGGTCCTGCGCAGCGAGAAGTCCACGACCGGATGCCCCGCCGCCCCGAGCACACAGCGAGCGG
Source organism: Streptomyces sp. NPDC086080 (assembly GCF_044540255.1). NCBI lineage: Bacteria > Bacillati > Actinomycetota > Actinomycetes > Kitasatosporales > Streptomycetaceae > Streptomyces > Streptomyces sp. NPDC086080. The sequence goes on along the minus strand of NZ_JBITRU010000009.1, from coordinate 224,191 downwards.
CTTTCGAGGCGATCATCGTCTGATGGCTCAGCAGGTTGAGCACGTACGTCTCGGCCAGCTGGGCCTGCGGAAGCGGGGCGGTGACCTCGAGCAAGGGCTCTCCCGCAAGGACGATCCGCCCCTCCGGCACGGCTCGCACACTGCCGGTGAACCGCAGTCCGAGCAGGGGCTCCACATCCCGTCGCGGGCGGTGGAGCGCGGTGGCGAAGGCGTCGACGTCCTCCGGGCCCACCCGCAGGCCGGACAGGTAGTCCAGGGCCGACTCCAGCCCCGCCGCGACCAGGAAGCCGCGTTCGGACGGCAGATCACGGACGAACAGGCTGAAGGTCGCCGGAGCGGCCATCCCCTCGCGCACATAGGACAGGGCCATGGTCACTTCGTACAGATCGGTGGTCGTCGCCTCGGACATCAGCGCCACCTCCTCCATCCCGCCCGGCGTCCCGCCGCGCGTACGGCCTGCGGTCGAGCACGTGGCGGACGCCTGCCCGCTTCGGCAGGACCTCGGCCGTCACACCGGTCACCGTCATACCTCCGGCGAACCGGCCGCTTGCCGGGCGGCGCTTCGTCAGCGGCCGGCCGGTGACCGTTCCCGGTCCCCCGGACGGGGGGCAGCGGGCCGGACGCGTACGGTGAACCCCGGGTACCCATCTCGGGCCTCCAGCACCAAGCGCTGGTCGCTTCGCCTACCACCACCGTCGAACGGCGGCGGGCTCCGGTCACTGGGCCGAAGGTCCCTGAGGGGCGGTCCTTCGGGCTCAGGTGCCGGCTCCTGGCGCGGCCCTCCCGGGCCGCGCGCCGTTCACGTCCGCGGTACGACCATCACCGGGCACGGTGCGTGATGCAGCAACACGTGGTTGATCACGCCGAGTTGCAGACCGGGGCGGCCACGCCGTTCGCCGGCGCCGACGAGCAGCAGATCCGCTTCCGCCGCTGCCTCCAGCAACGCCTGCCGCGCGGGCCCCTCGACCACCCGCCGCGTCACGGTGGTGCCCGGGTACCGCTTCGCGGGGCCGCGCAGGGCGTCGTCGAGCACCTGCGCGGGCGGGCGGCGGTGGGCTTCCAGCGCGTACCACGACCCGGGAGGAGGTTCGGGGAGCGCGCCGGGCGGTGCGCTCCAGGCGTGGACGGCCAGGAGCTCGCACCGCCGCACATGAGCCTCACGAAAGGCGTACTCCACGGCCGTGTCGCTCTCCTCACCGTCCTCCACTCCCACCACGATCCTTCCGAACCGGCCGGACCGGTGCTCCCGCGAGCCGCGCACGACGACGACCGGGCAGTCCGCCCGCGCCGCCACGGCGAGACCGACCGAGCCCAGCAGCAGTCCGGTGAGCCCGCCGCGCCCCCTGGTTCCGACCACCAGCGCGAAAGCCTTCCGTCCCGCACGGAGCAGGGCCGACACCGCGTCGTCGCGCGGTACCTCGGTCGACAGCCGCAGGCCGGCGGCGCCGTCCTCGGCGCGCTCCGAGGCCGTGGTGATCGGACCGGACGCGTCCTGACCCGGGGCCGCCGCGTGCACCAGGTGCAGCGGCACCGCGTGCAGGACCGCCTCGCGGGCGGCCCAGTCCACCGCGTCCAGGCTCGGCGCCGAGCCGTCGACCCCCACGACCAGGGGCATCGTTGCAGCCATCTCTGATCCCTTTGCTCGACCTCACCCTTCGCGTCCCGGCCGGCGTCGGGTCCGCGTGCACCGCCGATGGGTTTGCGGTAACTCTCGAATAAGCGGTGGCAGGCACCGTGTGGTGTTCCGCGCCTCCTGAAAAGAGGTCTGTCCGGTCACCTTTCCAGGTTCTTACGATAGGGAGACAGGCGCCATGGAGCCAGTGATCACCGTGGGGCTCGACGGCTCACCCGAGAGTCTCGCCGCCGCCCGATGGGCCGCGGACGAGGCCGAGCACCGCATGTGCACACTGCGCCTGCTGCACGCGTGGCCCATGCTCGCGCCGGAACCGACCGAGGTCCCCTCCGAGATCGACCAGAACTACTGGGCCAAGCGGCTGGTGCACAACGCGCAGTCGGAACTGCGGACGCTCCATCCGGGTCTCGCCGTCGTCGGCAGTCTGGTGGCGGACGAGGCCCAGGACGCGTTGCTGCAGGCGGCGTCGGAGTCCTCCATGACGGTACTCGGCTCGCGCGGGCTGGAACGCGTCGAGAGCTACTTCCTGGGCGACATCAGCATGTCGGTCGCGGCGCATGCCGAGCGGCCGGTCGTCCTGGTCCGTGCCGGGGCCCGGGGGGACGCCGGCGTCCCCCCGGCCGCACCCGAGGGGCCGGGCGACGTCGTGGTCGCGCTGAAGCTGCACGGCCCCTGCGACGACCTGCTCGAGTTCGCCTTCACCTCGGCGGCGGCTCGGAACGTGGCGCTGCGGGCCGTCCACGGACAGAGCCTGCCCGTCCACGCCCACGTTCCCTGGGGGGTGGACCACGAGGTCGGCGACGAGATCGCGCAGGACGCGCGGACGCAACTGGAGCGGGTGCTCCATCCATGGCGCGAGAAGTACCCGGGGGTGGAGGTGGCCGACAGCGTCGGTCTGGAGAGCCCCGCACGGGCGGTCGTGCGGGCCGCCGGGGGCGCCGGGCTGCTGGTCGTCGGCCGGCGCAGGCACCACCGTGTTCCGGCACCTCGGCTGGGACCCGTCGCCCAGGCCGCCCTCCACCACGCACACTGCCCCGTCGCGGTCGTCCCCCATGACTGAGCCGGACGACCGGAGGGAAGCGATGACAGCCGGGCACGGGAGCGACGCCTCCGTGCTCCGTTCGGGCTCCGCCCCCGACGGTGTCACGTTTCCGCGCGCGGAGCTGCACGAGACGCACACCGCGATCGTGCTCCTCTTCGGTGATCTGGCCTACAAGATCAAGAAGCCGGTCGATCTGACGTTCCTGGACTACACCACGGTGGCGGCCCGCCGGGCCGCCTGCGAACAGGAGGTCGCCCTCAACCGCCGCTTCGCCCCGGACATCTACCTGGGGGTGGGGGAGACGAAGCTCCCCCATACGGACGAGGCGGAACCGCTCGTCGTGATGCGCCGCATGCCGGCGGAGCGCCGGCTGTCCCGGCTGGTGCGCGAGGGCGCACCCGTCGAGGATGCTCTGCGGTCCGTGGCCAGACAGCTTGCCGCCCGCCACGCGGACGCGCCCCGCAGCCCGGACGTGGACGTCCAGGGCAGCCGCGACGCACTGCTGTCGAGGTGGGAAGCGAGCTTCGCGCAGGTCCGCGCCCTGGCCGGCGAGGTTCCCCTGCCCGACGGCGTGGAGGAGGCCGCGCGGCTGGTGCGCCGTTACCTCACCGGCCGCGAGCAGCTGTTCGACGCGAGGATCCGGGAGGGACGGATCGTCGACGGTCACGGTGACCTGCTGGCCGAGGACGTCTTCTGCCTCGACGACGGCCCCCGCATCCTGGACTGCCTGGAGTTCGACGACCGGCTCCGCCATGTGGACGGCCTCGACGACGCCGCCTTCCTCGCCATGGACCTGGAACAGCTCGGTGCCCCGGAATCAGCCGCCTCCTTCCTCGCCCGGTACAGCGAGTACTCCGGCGACCCCGCGCCCCCCTCGCTGTGGCACCACTACGTGGCCTACCGGGCGTTCGTCCGCGCCAAGGTCTCCCTGATCCGTGCGCGCCAGGGCGCGCACGGAGCGGAGGCGGTGTCCCGGCGGCTCGTCGCGGCGACCCTGCGGCACCTGCGCACCTCGGCCGTCGGTCTGACCCTGGTGGGCGGGATGCCGGGCAGCGGGAAGTCCACGCTCGCCGGAGCCCTGGCCGACCGTCTGGGAGTGACCCTGCTCAGCAGCGACCGCCTCCGCAAGGAGCTGGCGGGCATCCCCGCGGAGCAGTCCGCGGCGGCCGGCTACGGCGAGGGCCTGTACACCCCGGAGTGGACGAGCCGGACGTACGCCGCCCTGCTCGAAAGGGCAGCCGTCCTGCTGTCCTCGGGGGAGTCCGTCGTCCTGGACGCCACCTGGTCCGACACGGGACAGCGCGACGCGGCCCTGCGCACGGCCGAACGCACCGGTGCGGATCTGGTGGCCCTGCACTGCCAGGTCCCCGGTGAGGTGTCGAGGGCCCGTCTCGGCTCCCGGGCCGCGGGAGCGTCGGTGTCCGACGCGGACGTCGCCGTGGCCACCGCGATGGCGGCGAAGGAGCCGCCGTGGCCCGAGGCCGTCGCGGTCGACACCGGCGGCCCCCTGGAGGCGGCGGTGGTCCAGGCACTGGCCGCCGTGCGCCCGTGGGGCACGGGCCAGGCCCCGGTCTTCCGCCGCCCCTACATGGAGCCGGACTGACGGACGGCGAGCGGTGCGGGCGGAGTTCGTCCGCGTCCCCTTCGCCGGCTCCGCCACTCGGCGTCCCGGCAGCCGGTCACTGAGTCCCCGCCGGGGCGGCGGGGACACCTCTCACGGCACATGGGCGACGAGGAAGCCGGCACTGCCGGACAGCGTGGTGAGCCGCGGGGTGTCCGCGTCGTCGATCCGCACACCAGTACGTTCGGCGAGGATCTCGATGTAGGAGAGGAAGTCCAGCGAGTCCATCTCCAGCGCGTCCCGGAACGTGTCGTCGGGACCCAGCGTGTCCAGGTCGGCGTCGGGGACGACCTGGGTGATCGCCTCCTTGACCACCTCGAGGGCGTCGGTTCGGTTCACAGTTGCTCCGGGTTCTGCAGGAAACGGTCGACCGCCGTGAGATAGCGGGCCCCGACGGCGCCGTCCGTCGCACGGTGGTCCGCCGAGAGGGTGACGGTGACGACGGGCCGCACGCCCAGCAGCCCGTCGACGGCCCACGGCCGGTCGACGACCCGCCCGAAGCCGACCAGGGCCACCTGCGGCGGATGGATGACACCGAACACGGTCTCCACACCCTGGTCGCCCAGGTTGGTGACCGTGAGGGTGGCGTCGGACACCTCGGAACCGCGCAGCCTGCCGGTGCGGGCGCGGGTGACCAGATCCTTGAGGGCGCTCATCAACGCGGGCAGATCCAGAGTGTCGGCCCCGTGCAGGACGGGGGCGATGAGCCCTCCGCCGCGCAAGGACACCGCCAGGCCGAGATGGACGCCCTCACCGGCGGTGAACCGGTCGTCGGCCCAGAAGCCGTTGAGCTCGGGCACCTCATGTGCCGCGAGGGCGGCCGCCTTGAGCAGCAGGGCCGCCGGCAGCAGCCGTCCGGACATCGGAGCGCGCCGGTTGTGGTCGTGCAGCCAGTCCATGGGGACCGTCATGTCGACGGTGGTGGACAGGTAGTAGTGCGGGATGTCCCGGTTGGCGCGGGTCATCAGCCGTGCGATCGCCGCACGCATGCCCGGCGCCCGCTCCCCGGCGGGGCGGGCGGCACGCACCGCGTCCGTGGTCCGGGGCGGGGGCGGGGGCGGGGACGCGCCGGCCTGTCCGGAGGCCGCCCGGGTCACGTCCTCGGCACGGATGGCCGCGTCCCTTCCGGTGCCGGTCACCGTGGACAGGTCGACGCCCAGCTCGGCGGCGCGCCGGCGGGCGAGGGGGGTGGCCCGGGGACGAGAGGTCCGGGCGGTGGTCGCGGCTGCCGCCGCCCGTTCGATGTCGGCCCGGGTGACCCGGCCGGCCGGGCCGGAGCCCCGGAGGGCCGCCAGATCGACGCCGTCCCGCTCCGCGAGGTGCCGGATCAAGGGGCCTGCCTCGACGGGGCCGCGATCCCGGGCCCCGGAGGCCGCCACCGGCGTGCGGGCCGGGGCGGGTTCGACGGTCGTGGCGGGCCGCGCGGGCTCGGGCGCGGGTGGACCCTGTGGTTCCTTCTGCGGCTTGTGGGGCTTGTGGGGCTTGTGGGGCTTCCGTGCTTTCGGGCGTGCTTCGGCCGCCGTCTCGATCAGCGCGAGCGGTGTGCCCACCGGTACCGTCGCGCCCGGCTCGACGAGCGGTTGTCCCATCGTCCCGTTCTCGAAGCACTCCACCTCGATCGTGGACTTCGCGGTTTCGACGACCGCGACCGGATCGCCTCTGCGCAGGGGGGCGCCGGGTTCCACCAGCCACTCCACGAGCGTGCCCTCGTCCATGTCGGCGCCGAGTGACGGCATGGTGAACTCGCCCATGGTCAGTCCACCGCCCGGTGCGCGGCGGCGACGATGTCGGCGGTCTGCGGCAGGGCGGCCTCCTCCAGCCGCCGGGCGTACGGAATGGGCACCTCGGCGCTGCACACCCGCTCGACGGGAGCGTCCAGGTCGTAGAACGACTCCTCGGCGATGCGGGCGGACACCTCGGCGGCCGGACTCCCCGTGCGCCACGCCTCGTCGACGACCACCGCACGGTGGGTACGGGCCACGGACGCGGCGATCGTCGCGCCGTCGAGCGGCCGCAGCGTGCGCAGGTCGATCACCTCGGCGTCGATGCCCTCGTCGGCCAGCAGGTGCGCCGCCGCGAGCACCTTGGGCAGCGAACCGCCGTACGTGATGAGGGAGATGTCGGTACCGGGCCTGCGGATCGCCGCGTGGTCCAGGTCCACGGAGGCGTTCGGCGGAGCGGGCTCGCCGGAGGCGTTGTAGAGGGTGCCGTGCTCGAAGATCACCACGGGGTCGGGATCGGCGAGTGCGGGGGCGAGCATGTGACGTGCGTCCTCGATCGTCGCCGGAGCGAGGACACGGATGCCCGGAATGTGCGCGTAGAAGCCTTCCAGGCTGTGCGAGTGCTGCGCCGCGAGCTGCCGTCCCGCGCCCGTCGTCATCCGGATGACCAGGGGGACGGGCAGCTGACCACCCGACATGTGCAGCAGGGTGGCGGCGTTGTTCAGGATCTGATCGAGGGCCAGCAGACTGAAGTTGACCGTCATGATCTCGACGACGGGCCGCAGGCCGGCCAGAGCGGCGCCGATGCCGGCGCCCACGAAGGCGGACTCGGAGAGCGGGGTGTCGCGCACGCGATCGGGGCCGAACTCCTCCAGCAGACCGAGGCTGACACCGAAGCAGCCGCCGTACCGGCCCACGTCCTCGCCCATGAGGAAGACCCGGTCGTCGGAGCGCATCGCCTCCTGCATGGCCTCGCGCATCGCCTCCCGGTAGGTGGTGGTCGTGGTCGTCTCCGCCGTCCGGCTGGTGCCCACGGTCGGATCACCTCCTCGGAGAACGCTCTGAAGTGACGTGGCGGAGCAGGTCCTCGACCGGCTCCTCCGGGGCCTGCTCGGCCGCTTCCACCGCGTGGTCGATCTCCTTGGCGATCTGCTGCTCGATCCGGACGAGCTCGTCGTCGTCCAGCTCGTGGTGGTCGCGCAGGTCCTCCGTCAGCCGGTCGATGGGGTCGAGGGACTTCCAGTGCTCGATCTCCGCCTTGTCGCGGTAGCGGTCCGGGTCGTACATGGAGTGGGCGCGGAACCGGTAGGTGCGCAGCTCCAGGAAGTGCGGTCCGGTGCCCGCCCGGATGCCTTCGACGGCCCGCCGTGCGGCCTGCCGTACGGCGTCGACGTCCATGCCGTCCACGGCCCAGGCGGGCATGCCGTACGAGGCGGCGCGCATCGCCAGGTCCGTCTGCGCGTGCTCCCGGGCGAGCGCCGTGCCCATGGCGTACAGGTTGTTCTCGCAGACCAGCAGGAGAGGAAGATTCCACAGGGCGGCGAGGTTCGCCGTCTCGTGGAACGCGCCCTCGGCGAAGGCCCCGTCGCCGAAGAAGCAGCAGGTGACGCGGGGCAGGCCGCGCATTCGGCCGACCAGGGCCAGTCCGGCGGCCAGGGGCAGGCCGCCGGCGACGATCGCGCTGCCGCCGTAGAAGCGGCGGTGCGCGTCGAACAAGTGCATGGACCCGCCCCGTCCGCCGCTGCATCCGGTCGCCTTCCCGTACATCTCCGCCATGACGGCCTCGGCCGTGAGGCCGCGGGCCAGTGCGTGACCGTGTTCGCGATACGTGGAGACGACCGCGTCCTCGGGCGTCAGTGCCTCGTTGACGCCGACGGCGACGGCCTCCTCACCGATGTAGAGGTGGACGAAGCCGCGGATCTTCGAGGCGCTGTACAACTCCACGCACCGTTCCTCGAAACGCCGGATGCGGAGCATGCCCTCCAGCAGGTCCGTCCGGTGCCCGGTGTCCGTCCGGCCAGCCGGCGGCGGACCGGTGCGCTCCTGCCGCTCGGCCTTCGTGGTCCTCCTGCCGGGCTTGGGGGACGCCGGGTCCTTGCGGGGACGGGCGGTGGGGCGGGCCGCGCTCATACGGATCCCTCCAGGGTCGACACGTCACCGGTGGGCAGACCGAGTTCCCGCGCACGCAGCACTCGGCGCATGACCTTGCCGCTGCGCGTCCTGGGCAGATTCTGGTCGAACGCCATCTCCCTGGGCGCGACGGCCGGGCCCAGCCGCCGGCGGGCGAAACCCAGCAGCTCACGCTCCAGACCGGCGGACGGCTCGACACCGGGGCGCAGCGACACGAAGGCCTTGACGACGTTCCCGGCCACGGAGTCCGGCCGTCCGATCACTCCGGCCTCCGCGACCGCCGGGTGCTCCATCAGCGCGCTCTCCACCTCGAACGGGCCGATCAGATGCCCCGCCGACTTGATCACGTCGTCGGCACGCCCCACGAACCAGTACCAGCCGTCCGCGTCCCGCCGCACCAGGTCGCCGGTCAGGTACCAGCCGCCGGCGAAGGCCGCGTCGTAGCGCTCCCGGTCGTGCAGATAGCCGCGGAACATCGACGGCCAGCCGGGCCACAGCGCCAGCTCCCCCTCCTCCTCGGCGCTCTCCACCTCCGTGACCCGGCCACCCGTGACCAGCGCACGGCCGTCCTCACCGGTCCTCAGCACGGTCGCCCCGACGCCGGGCAGCGGACGGCCCATGGAGCCGGGCCGTATGTCACAGGCCGCGTAGTTCGCGATCATGATGCAGCCGGTCTCCGTCTGCCACCAGTTGTCGTGCACCGGCAGACCCAGCACGTCCCGGCCCCACACCACGGCCTCCGGGTTGAGAGGCTCGCCGACGGAGGCGACGAAACGCAGCGCCGAGAGGTCGTGGGAGCGCGGCAGATCGTACGGGCCCTGACGCGGTGTCGCCCGCATGAGCATGCGCAACGCGGTGGGTGCCGTGTACCAGACGGTGACCCGCTGTTCCCCCAGGATCCGGTACCAGCGGCGGGCGTTGTAGTCGCCCTCGTCGACGACCACCGTCACACCGTGTGCCAACGGGGCGATGATGCCGTAGGACATGCCCGTGACCCAGCCGGGGTCGGCCGTGCACCAGTACATGTCGTCGGGGTGCAGGTCCAGCGCGTACGCGGCGGTGGCGTGGTGGGCGACCACCGCCTCGTGGACGTGCACGGCGCCTTTGGGGGTGCCGGTGGTGCCGCTGGTGAAGTGCAGCAGCGCCATGTCCTCGCCGGAGGTCGACGGGATGGTGAAGGTGTCCGCGGCGGCGCTCATCAGCTCCTCGTAGGAGATGGTGCCGGGCAGCTCCCCGGCACCGGGCCCGATGATCAGGACGTGCTCCAGACCGGGCAGCGCGCCCCGGCGACCGGCCACCTTCTTCCGGTACAGGGCCGCGGTGGTCACCAGCACCCGTGCCGCCCCCAGCCGCAGCCGCTGTTCCACGGGATCGGGACCGAAGGCGGAGAACAGCGGGCAGAGCACACTGGTGTTCTTCAACGTGCCCAGCACCGTCGTGAACAGCTCCGGACACCGGCCGAGCAGGGTGAACACACGGTCCCCGCGGCCCACGCCGAGCTCCCTCAGCACGTTCGCGAAGCGGGACGTGAGCCGGGCCAGCTCGGCGTAGGTCACGGCGGTGACGGTGTCGTCCCTCGCGACGCACCGCAGCGCGACCTTGTCCGCGTGAACGGAGGCCGCGTGCCGGTCCACCGCCTCGTGCGCGATGTTCAGCCCGCCGCCGGGCAGTCCGGCCAGCGCGTCGCGCGCCCGGTCCCAGGTGAAGGCCGACCGGGTCGCTTCGTAGTCGGTGAGACGGGGTGGCACGACGGGTGCGGTGTCCTTGTGGATCGTTTCCCAGCCCATAGGTGCTCCTCGCGGCGCTGCCCTTTCCAGGGTCGCGGAGCACGGCCCCGGCCGCACGTCGGCCGGGGCGCACGACCCCGGACAGGGCCGGCCGCCGCGTGCCCGGGCCTGGGAGGCCGTGCCGGGCGGCGGTGGCACGGGTGGCCCGGGCGGTCCCACGACAGCCGTGCGGAGGTCGCGGCGGGCTGCGGGCAGTGCGACGGTATGTGCAGAGGGACGCGCGAGCGGCAGGACGGAAAGGCGGTGGCGACCATGGACATCCCGCTGGTGGTGGGGGCCGACGGCTCGGATCCCGGCCTCGCGGCGCTGGACTGGGCGGTGGAGGAGGCCGCGCTGCACGGGCTGCCGCTGCGGCTGGTCCACGGCTCGCTGTGGGAACGGTACGAAGGCAGAGTGCCGTCCTTCGCACGGGAGCGCCCCGCCGGCGACGTCCTCGCCCAGCACATCGTCGCCTCCGGAGCGGAGCGCGCCCGGCTGCGCCGTCCGGAGGTCAAGGTGTCGACCGACGTGCTCCCCGAGGACCCGGTGTCCGCACTGCTGTCGGCCGGGCACGAGGCGTGGGCGCTGGTCGTGGGTTCCCGGGGGCGGGGCGAGCTGGCCGGGCTGACACTGGGATCGGTCGGGCTCGGAGTGGCCGCCCGCGCGGCCTGCCCGGTCGTCGTGGTCCGCGGTGGGGAACGGAACCGGCGGGGAGCCTTCGGACGCGTGGTGGTCGGCGTCGGTGACCTGCCCCTGTGCCTGGGGACCGTACGGTTCGCCTTCCAGGAGGCCGAGGTACGCGGCTCGACCCTGCACGCCGTGCGCGCCTGGCGCCGGCCGGCTCCCGGGCCCGAGGCCACCCGGACCGCGGACGGCGGCACGTCCGCGCACGAGGAACGCGCGTCGGCCAACCTCGACGAGGCGTTGCTCCAGGCGGTGCGGGAACACCCGGGCGTCGACGTGACCCGCACACCGGTCGAGGGCCCTCCCCGCCAGGTCCTCCTGGAGGCGTCGGCCGACGCCGACCTGATCGTCGTCGGAGCCCTGCGGCGGCGCGGCCATCCCGGCCTGCAGCTCGGCAGGGTCGCGCACGCCCTGCTGCACCACGCCGAGTGCCCGGTCGTCGTCGTTCCGCAACGGGTCTGAACCCGGGCCCGCCGAGCGGCGGACGGCGCGGTCAGGGAGCCAGCGAGAAGTAGTTCTCCTCCTCCTGGATGAAGTGCAGCCGCAGCACGGTGTGCAGGCCGTAGAGGCAGGCCCGCAGGTCGTCGAGCTGCCCGGGTTCCAGCGCGCCCTGCGCCTCGGCGAGCGCCAGGTGGGTGGCCACCCGCCCGGCCAGCCGTTCGATCTCGGCGTGGGCGCGGCTCATGGTCGCCGTCGCCTCGGGTCCGCCGAGTGTCGGTTCGAGAGCCGGGTAGAGCTCGTGTTCCTCCGCGTACTCGTGCGGCAGCAGCCGCTCGGTGAGCAGCCGGTTCACCTCACGCACCGAGTCCAGGGCCTGCCCGGTCCCGCCGGAGTCCGAGAGCCGTGCCGCGGCGTCCCGCACGGCCTGCAGCACGTCCTGCAGGTCCTCGTGCTCGGCCGCGAAACGGTGGATCAGGGCCTCGGCGGCGGGTTCGAGGGTGGGCCGGGCGCCCTGGTCCACGCGCAGGGCGCGCAGCGCGTTGAGGATGACCGCCACGTCGATGCCTTCCTGCAGCAGCGCGCCGACGGCCGGGGACAGCAGTCCCACGGCGGCCGCGCCCATGGCCGCCAGCGACAGGAGCATGCCTCCGAGGGCGCTCTGCACGGCGATACGGCGCGACCGTACGGCGATCGCCGTGGCATCGGCCAGCCGGTCCACCCGGTCCGTGGTGAGGACGATGTCGGCGGCCTCGGAGGACGCGGTGGAACCCCGTGCCCCCATGGCCACGCCGACGTCCGCGACGGCGAGCGCGGGCGCGTCGTTCACGCCGTCGCCGACCATGACGGTGACGGCACGCTCGCGCTCCGCGCGCACCGCGGCGACCTTGTCGGCCGGGGTCAGTTCGGCCCGCACGCCGTCCAGCCCCAGGACGGCCGCGATCTCGCGGGCGGGCTCGGGCCGGTCGCCGGTGAGCATCACGATCCGGTCGATGCCGGCCGTACGCAGCCGCCGCAGCGTGCGGGGCGCGTCGTGACGCAGCGGATCGCGCAGCATGACGGCCCCCACGGGGGTGGTGCCGACGGTGAGCCAGGCGACGGCGGAGCCGTCCAGCAGGGCCCGGTTCTCCGCCGCCCGCGCCCAGTCCGGGACGGGCGTTCCGGGTTCCAGACGGCCGACGGCCGTCCTGCGGCCCTCGACCACGCCGTGCGCGCCCCGCCCGGCCTCCTCCGACACATCCGTCGCCTCCGACGGTTCCAGCCCCCGCTCACGGGCCGCGTCCACGATGGCGTGCGCGAGGACGTGCGGTGAGTACTGGTCCACCGTGGCCGCCAGCCGCAGCACCTCGGCGGGCCGCCAACCGGGAGCCGCGGTCACGTCGACCACGCGCGGGCGACCGCCGGTGAGCGTGCCGGTCTTGTCGAGCAGCAGCGTGCGGGCCCGCCCCAGGCGCTCCAGCGCGCCACCGTCCCGGACCACCACGCCCAGCCGGGACGCCCGGGACAGACCGGAGACGATCGCCACCGGCGCGGCGAGCAGCAGCGGGCAGGGGGTGGCGACCACCAGCACGGCCACGGCCCGCACCGCGGAGCCGCTCAGCAGCCAGGCCAGCCCCGCGACCGCCACCGCGAGCGGCAGGAACCAGGCCGCGTAACGGTCGGCCAGCCGCACGACGGGGGCCGCCTCCGCGCCCGCCTGCCGGGCCAGCCGCACGATCCCGGCGTAGGTGCTGTCCTGCTCGGTCGCCGTGGCCTGCAGGTCGAAGGCCCCGCCCGCGTTCACGACGCCGCTGCGCACCGTCTGCCCGGGCGGCCGTTCCACCGGCGCGGACTCGCCCGTGAGCACCGACTCGTCGAGGACGGCCGCCGGACCCACCACCTCCCCGTCGACGGGGACGACCTCGCCCGCACCGACGACGAGAAGGTCCCCCACGGCGACCTCGGAGACGGGCACCCGGCGGACCTCGGCGCCGGCGCGCCGACGGGCGGTGCGGGGCGTGTGCGCGAGCAGCGCGCGCAGATCGTGGGAGGCACGCCGCTGCGCGGCGGCCTCCAGTGTGCGGCCGGTGGCCAGCATCAGACCGATCAGTGCCCCGGCGAGATACTCGCCGACGGCCAGGGTGCCGCCGAGCGCCAGAACCGCGATGAGATCCACGCCGGCGTGACCGCGCCGCAGCGCGGCCACCACCCAGCCGATCGCGGGCACGACGGCGAAGGCCGTGCCCAGCGCCCAGCACAGATCGGCGGCACCACCGTGGCCCAGCAGCCAGAGGATGCCCCCTGCCGTGAGCGCCGAGGCCGTGACCACCAGGAGGACGGGTTCGAGCCAGGACGGCCCCGCCGCTGCCGTGGCAGGGTCCGGCGCCGTCCGCGAGGCGGCCCGGCGGGTGTCGTCGGCGGGATGGGTGCGCATCATGGCATTCCTCACCGGTCAGCGGTTCACGACGGGCATCGGCCAGGGGGGACCACCGGCCGGTTCGGCCGGTTGCTTCGCCCTGTCCCAGGATCCGGCGCGGGCGCCGGGCTGATCGAGGGCCGTACGGTCCCTCTCGTACACGGGCGGTTCCTCGGTCGAGGAGGAGTCCGCCACCTGGCCGGGGTGGTCGCCCTCAGCGCCGCCCGCCCCCTTCCCGTACCACGGCGACCGGACAGTGCGCGTGATGCAGCAGCGCCTGGCTGACCGACCCCAGCAGCAGCCCGGCGAAGCCACCTCGCCCCCGGGCCCCGGCCACCATCAGCCGGGCGTCCCGGCTCGCCTCGATCAGGGCCTCACGGGTGGGTCCGTGCACCAGCTTGTGCTCCACGGTCACGTCCGGGTGCCGCTCCTGATGCCCGGCCAGTGCCTCCGACAGCAGCCGTTCCTCCTCCTGACCGAGCGCCTCGGCCGGGTTCGCGTACGGCTCGGACGGGTCCTGCGGGGCGGGCAGCGGCGCGTTCCAGGTGGTCCAGGCGTGCAGCGCGACCAGGGTGGTTCCGTACAGCTCGGCCGCTTCGAAGGCGAACTCCACCGCCCTGTCCCCGGCGGGGGAGCCGTCGACGCCCACCACGACCGGACCGTCCGGACGGGCCTCCTCGCGTACGACCAGGACGGGGCAGTGGGCGTGCGCCGCGAGATGCACCGCCGTCGAACCCACCATCAGCCCGACGAACCCGCCCATCCCGCGGGATCCGACGACCACCAGCTCGGCGGCGCGCGACTGCGCCTCCAGCACCGTCAACGGCTCGCCCGCCACCACCGCGTCCGACACCTCCACCTCCGGTGCCGCGGCCCGGGCACGCTCCACCGCCTCCGCCACCAGGCGCTCGACCGAGTTCTGGATTCCGCCCCCGGGCGGACCCAGGGGCGACGGACCCAGGGGAACGTGCATGGCGGGCCAGAGGAAGGCATGCACCACCTTCAGCGCGGCCTTCCGCGCCCGGGCCTCCCGCGCGGCCGCCTCCACCGCGGCGAGACTCGACGCCGACCCGTCCACGCCGACGATCACCAAACCAGCCACTGTGCCTCCCGGGTCCGCAGCGTTTCCCGCTCCCTCCAGACTCACCCGGGTGACGTCCTGGCGCCATGGGACTCATGGCCCTCGCCCAGGACCGTCCGGCTCCCCTGTCCCGATCGCCGGCGCCCGACGTCGAACGGTCACCGGCCGGCGCCGCGAGCGGCCCACCGCCGCCGGACAGCGTCCTCGTGCTCGGACTGCTCCAGGGCCAGGCCGGCCCGGTGGAGTGCCTCCCGCAGGCGGGGAATCCAGTGGCGGCGCAGGGCGCGGACCCGGTGCCGGGTGCTGACGACCTCCGCGCCCACCAACTCGGCGGCGGCGTGAGCGGCGGCGTACTCGGCCGCGGCGCGCACGGCATCGGCACAGGCCGCCTCGGCGTGCACCAGGGCGGTGTTGGAGGGCGCGGCGGCCGTGGCGGGGCGGGGCGCCACGGACACGGAGACCGACGCCGGGAGGCGCACCCCCATGAGGACGGTCCAGCCGACCGACACCTCGGCGGGGGCGATGCCCGCGGCAGCCGACTCGAGGGCCGGTTCCCCTCCCAGCAGCACACCCCGGAGCAGCCAGGTCTCGGCCCCGGACAGCTGGTCCCGCCAGGTCCGGCCGGCCTCCTCCGCCACGCGCAGCAGCCGGTCGTGCTCGGTGCGGAGAATGCGCAGCTTGTGCTCCAGCAGGTCGGCTCCGCGCTCGGCGACGTCGAGGCTGTGCCGCAGACGGAGCCGTCCCGCGCGGCCGGGTGGGGTACGACGCGCGGCGGTCATCGTGGCACCTCCCCGTCGGGATGTTCGAGGTCCTGCGCACCGTGTGCTTCGAGAAGCCGTGCCGGAAGCATCGAGAGCTGACCCCGGGGCAGGGTGAGCAGGGCACGCCAGGCGCGATCCAGCGCGGTGCCGAGGTCGCGTGGCGCGTCGCTCGGCTGGTCGGTGAAATCGCGCAGGAACGCCTCCTCGAAGTCCAGGTACCGGCGGTCCGTCGGGTTGAGGGCCGCCCCGCCGACGAGGTCCGCGAGGTCGCGGACCTGCCGGGCCCGGGCGAGCGCGGCCAGCAGTTGGGCGGCGACCTCGAGATGGTCCTCACGGGTACGGCCGGGCCCCGCGCCCCTGCGCATCAGCCGGGACAGCGAGGACAGCGCGTCCAGCGGCGGATACACGCCCCGCGCGTGCGTCTCGGGCGAGAGCACGATCTGCCCCTCGGTGATGTACCCGGTCAGGTCCGGCACCGGGTGCGTGATGTCGCCCGCGGGCATGGTGAGCACCGGCAGCACGGTGACCGAGCCCGGCCGTCCCCGGACGCGTCCGCAGCGTTCGTACAGGGAGGCCAGGTCGCTGTAGAGGTAGCCGGGGTAGGCGCGGCGGGCGGGGATCTCGCCACGGGCGGCGGACACCTCCCGCAGGGCCTCGGCGTACGTCGTCATGTCGGTCATCACGACCAGGACGTGCCGTCCCCCGGTGAAGGCGAGGTGCTCGGCGACGGTGAGCGCGATGCGCGGGGTGAGGATCCGTTCGATCACCGGGTCGTCGGCGGTGTTCAGCAGCAGGACCAGTTCCCCGGCGGCGGACCGTTCCTCCAGGGCGTCGCGCACGAAGGAGGCGTCGGCGTGGGTGAGTCCCATGCCCGCGAAGACGACGCTGAACGCCGCGCCGGCGGCGGTGGCCTGCGCGGCGATCTGCGCGGCCAGCTCCAGATGGGGCAGCCCGGCCACGGAGAACACCGCCAGTTTCTGCCCGCGTACCAGCGTCGTCAGGGCGTCGACCGCGCCCACCCCGGTGAGCACCGGCTCGGACGGCGGCTCACGCCGTACCGGGTTGAGGGGAGCGCCGCCCACCTCGGCATGGTGGGAGCCGAACACCGGCGGGCCGCCGTCGAGCGGCTCGCCCCGGCCGTTGCAGACCCGGCCCAGCCAGTCCGCGCCCACCGGGACGCGCAGCGGGCTGCCGGAGAAGGCCGCCCGGACCCCCGCCGGATCCATGCTGGACGTGCCCTCCAGCACCTGGACGACCGCCAGGTCGCGGTCGGCGTCCAGGACCACGCCGTGGCGCACCTCGCCCGAGGCCAGGGTGATGCGTACGTCCTCGTCCCAGCCGATTCCCGACACACCCCCGACGACCGCGAGCGGCCCGCGCAGCTCGCGCACCGTCGTGTACTCGATTCCACCCGGCGGGTTCACGGCCGTATGGCCCCCAGCCGCGCGAGCATCGCCTCGCGCCGCTGCGCCACCCCGGCGGCATCGTGCGGGCCGGTGTCCTCACGGGCGCGCAGCATCGGACCGAAGTCCGTCTCCTCGACCGTGGACGCCGGGACGCCCGCGTCCACGAGTGCGCGGCAGCGGTCGGCGACCGCGAGGACGGCGTCGGCCAGGGCGGCCGTCTTCTCCGGGCCGCAGTACGCGTCCCGCTCCGACAGGGCACTCTGCTGGAGCACTCCTTCGCGGACCAGCCTCCCCGCCAGCACGCTGACGCGCTCGCGCGGGGGCAGGGCGGCGATGCCGATCAGGTCGACGAGATCGGCCAGCCGGCCGGCCTCCGCCAGCACCGCCCCCACCCGGTCGCGGCGCCCGGCCCAGGCCGGATCGCCGGCCGTCCGGTGTCCGGCGGCCAGCACCGGCACGTCCCGGGAGAAGGACCCCGCCCAGGAGACCGCCGGGTAGTGGCGGGCGTAGGCCAGGTCGCGGTCGAGGCTCCACACACAGCGCACGAAGCGTTCCGTGTGCGCGGTCACCGGTTCCGTCATGTCCCCGCCGGGCGGGGAGACGGCGCCGATCACGGTCACCGAGCCGGGGGCCCCGCCGAGGGTGGTGACGGCGGCGGCCCGCTCGTAGAAGGCGGCGACGGCCGACGCCAGTCCGGCCGGGTACCCCTCCTCGGCGGGCAGCGCGCCGGTGCGGGAGGCGAACTCGCGCAGCGCCTCGGCCCACCGGGAGGTCGAGTCGGCGATGACGACCACGTCCAGGCCCATGTCCCGGAAGTATTCGGCGACCGTCATGCCCGTGTACACGCTCGCCTCCCGGGCCATCATCGGCATGTTGGAGGTGTTGGCGATGACCACGGTGCGGTCCGCGAGACGACCGCCGGTGCGCGGGTCGCGGAGCTCCGACAGGTCGCTGATGACGTCGGCCATCTCGTTGCCGCGCTCCCCGCAGCCCACGTAGACGATGACGTCCGCGTCGCACCACTTGGCGATCTGCTGCAGCAGCATCGTCTTGCCGGTGCCGAAGCCGCCCGGCACCGCCACCGTGCTGCCCCGGGCCACCGGGAACAGCAGGTCGATCACCCGTTGCCCGGTGTTCAGCGCCGCGCGGCTGTCGACGCGTTCACGCGCGGGCCGCGGCCGGCGCACCGGCCACAGGGCGCCGGCCGTCACCCGGGTGCCGCCCACCACGGCCACCACGGCGTCCCCGGCGTACTCTCCGGCACCGGCGATCTCCTCGACCTCGCCCCCGCAGCCGGGTGGCACGAGGACCTTCGGCCGCACGGGACCCGCGCCGCCGAGTTCCCCCAGCGCCTGGCCCTCGACCACCCGTTCTCCCCGCGCCACCGTAGGCGAGAAGGACGCGGCGCCGACTCCGGCCGTCCGGCGGTGCGTGCCGGGCAGCAGCCAGTCGCCGGCGGTGGACAGAGGGCGCAGCAGACCGTCGAAGACGCCGCCGAGCAGTCCGGCGCCGAGGCGCACCGACAGCGGACGGCCCTGCGGCAGCGCGGGGTGTCCGGGAGCCAGTCCGCCCGTGTACTCGTACGCCTGGATCGTGATGACGTCCCCGCTGATCGCCACGACCTCGCCGGGCAGTCCGGCCGGACCGACCGACACCAGGTCGTACATGGCGACACCGCCCGTGTACTCCGCCTCGACCAGGGGGCCGGTGACGCGCAGGATCCGGGAGGCCGGCCGCCGGGCCGGGTCTTCCGTCAGGTCTCCCACAGAGTCCGCACCTCCCCTCCGAGCCGGTCCAGCGCGCGCCCGGCGAGCGTCGGCAACGACAGGTCGACCCGTCTCCCCGGTGCCCGGGCCAGCACGCCCCCCTCGGGGTGTCCGGTCACCTCGGCGCCGGGGCCGAGGAGATCACGGGCGCGGTGCTCCAGACGCTCCCGCAGCTCGGCGTAGCCCTCGCTCCGGCGCAGCGCACGGAGCTGTTCGCCGGCCTCGCGGCGCAGGTCGTCGTACGCCTCCCGGCGCGCGGCCAGCGTGCGGGACCTGGCCTCGCGCCGGGCCCTGACGAGGAGATCGCGGGCGGCGTCCGCGCCGTCGGTCCCGCCCTGGCGGCGGGCCTCGTCCAGGACGGCCCGCGCCTCGGCGCGGGCCTGCTCCAGCAGGGCGTCCGTCTCCTGCTCGGTGCGGGCCAGCAGCGCCTCGGCATCGGCGCGGGCGGCCCGCAGCAGCTCCGCCCGCACCGGGTGGAGGGGGTCCGCCGTCCGGTCGGGCGCCGGGTTCATGGCGGCATCACGGCGGTCAGCGGGCGGCGCCCCGGGGGAGCCGCGAGGCCGGACCGCAGTGCCTCGGCGGCGGCCGGGGTGAGGATCACCAGGTCGATGCCCTCCGGCAGGTCCCGCCAGGCCCGGCGCACGACCTCGGGGCCGTCGGCGACGAGGACCTGCACCCCGGCCAGTGCCAGGCCCCCCACCCGGGACCGCTCCCCGATGGCGGCGACGCGGCCCATGGTCATGCCTTCCCGATGAGGATGACCGCGACGACCAGTCCGTAGATGGCGATGCCCTCGGCGAGACCCACGATGACCATGGTGCGGCCGAAGAGCTCGGGCCGCTCGCTGAGCGCCGCCAGAGCCGCCGCGCCCGTGTACGCCACGGCGATGCCCGCCCCGATCGTCGACGCGGCCACCGCGATCGCGGCACCGATCAGCGCCGCGGAGCCCGAGCCGGAGGTCTCCGCGGCCGAGGTCGCGGCCTGCGCGGACCCTCCGCCGGCCGCCAGGGTCAGCACCACGGTGGCGGCCACCAGCAGTACGGCGTCGGCGCCGACCATCCACCACAAGGCCGGCCGGCCGGACCGCCGCAGCAGCAGGCGTACGCCGATGAACCCCGCCACGAGGACGGGCAGGGCCAGAATCCAGGTGATCACACTTCCTCCTCCCTCGCCGGACCGCGTTCGGCGGCCGCCCGCGCCGCGGCCTCACCGGCCGGGGCCGTGAGGTGCTGTACGGGCAGATGCCAGGGTGTGAAAGGCCGGCCCTCGGTCTCGAAGAGCCGGGAGAACAGCTCGTAGAACTCCAGACGCAACGCCTGGACGCCTGCCACCAGTGCCTCCAGCGCGAAGGCCAGGGCATTGCCGAGCAGGAAGACGAGCACCGCCGCGACCACGCCCGCCGGACCCCCGCCCGCCAGTGACGTCGTACCGTCCCAGACGATGGCCCCCAGGGCCGCATGGGTGAGACCGAAGGCGGCCAGTCGCGCGAACGAGACGACGTTCGAGCCGATCCGCACCACCACGTCGAACAGCTGCACGCCGGTCTGCACGGCGCCGGCCGCGCCGCCCGGCGTGCCCGCGTACACGCCCACGGCCGCAAGGCCCAGTCCGGCGGCGGCGACCGCGGCGCCCACGATCCCGTACACGGCCTGCCCCAGCCACACAGAGCCGACGAGGGCGGCGAGACCGAGGAAGACCGCCGCCCCGGCGACGCCGGACGTCGCGTACAGGGCCGCGGCGGGTCCGCCCTCCCGGAGGCGGTTGACGATCCCCGCGCCGTACGCGACGGCGAGCAGGACGGCGCCAAGACCCACGGCGGCGGTCAGCAGCCGCACGGGTTCCTCCAGCGGTTCCAGCCACAGCACGGGCAGGACACCGGTCGGGCCGAAGAACTCGCCGTACGCCACCCCGGCGAGGGTGGCGGCCAGCCCGGCCGCGGCGACGAACGGCCACAGCGGGCGCAGCGTCTCCGCCCGGCGCGGCCGTCCGGCCCGCAGCACCAGCGCGATGGCGAGCAGCAGCAGCCCGTGCCCCGCGTCGCCGAACATCAGACCGAACATCACCACATACGCGATGCCGGCGGGCAGGGTGGGGTCGAGGTCGGCGTAGGGAACGGTTCCGTACGTGGTGACCAGTGGCGTGAAGGAGCGACGCACGGTCCGTGGCCGGTGCCCCGGGGGCTCCGCCGCCGCGCCGGTCAGCAGCGTGGGCGGATCGACACCGCGTGGGGTCCGCAGCGGTATCAGCGCGCCCCCCGCGCCTGCGATGCGCGCGGCCGTCGCTTCCACCTCCGCCTCCGGGCACCACCCGGCCACGGCCGCGACCGCACCGTGCCGGACCGCACTGCCCAGCCGCTCCTCCAGCTGCGCCTCACCCGCCAGAAGATCCGCGCGGCCCTCCCGCTCCAGCGCCTCCAGGTCGGGCGGCGCGGCACTGAGCACGGCCCGTTCGGGCTCGCCGCGCAGACGCCGCAGACGCGACGCGGCCGGACCGCGGATGTCCTGCCCGCCGTCACCCGCCAGGTCGATCTCGACACAGCCCGCCTCGGCGATCCGCACCAGGGTCTCCCGCAGCGCCGGCTCCGGCGCCACGACGGCCACCCGGCGCATCCGGACCGGAACCATCGACTCAGCCCGGACCATCGAGGACCTCCGCCGGCCGGTCTCCCCGGCCCCCGCCGCGGGCGGCCAGTTCCAGCGCGCCCCGCGTGCGCCACGCGTCGGCCGACAGCAGGGCCACGGCTCCCACGACCGGCCGGGGACCGAACCGGGAACGGCGCAGCATGTCCCGCCCGTCCCGTTCCACGGCGTCCCACCACCGTGCCTCGGCCCGCCACAGATCCGCGGCCTCGCCGACGTCCTCCAGCAGCCATCCCGCGGTGTCCGGCAGCGCCTGCCGGAAGTCGGCGTAGGAGCGCGCGTCCACGGCGCGGGGCCCGAGCACACGCGCGGCCCGGTGGGCGGAGACGTCGGTGAGGCGGCGGCCCACGACGAACATCTCCCGGCCCAGCAGCAGGGCGAGCCGGGCCGCCGCCCAGCGCGCCGCGTCGGGCACGGCGCCGGCGAGCCGTACGGCGGCGGAGATCCGCATGCCGGTGGCGACCGCGGCAGGGGAGTCGCCGCCGGGGTCGCCCCAGGCCGAGGCCGTCAGCGCGTCGCGCAGCTCGGCCGGTGTACGGGTGCGGGAGAGCCGCGTCCAGGCGATGCTCAGCGCGCCCAGACGGTAGGGCGAGAGGTCGGCGCGTTCCGTTCCCGATGTTCCCGAGGGGGAGGAGCCCGCTACGAGAGCGGCCAGATGGCGTTCCGTGTTGGACATCTCGAATCCGGCGGCCAGTGCCCGGACCGCTGCCGTGCCGGCGGCGGGCTGCCAGCCGGCGAGGATCCTCAGATGCCACAGCAGGGTCGCCGTGATCGCCCGCTGGGCCTCGGCGGGAGAGCCGCCGCCCGCTGCCGGGACGCCCCGGTAAGGGGTGGCCGCCAGATGGCGCAGGGCGTCGTCCAGCGTGGGGTAGCCGGCCACCTCCGCGACGCCCCCGGGGCCGAGGCACCTGGTCCGCAGGACTCGGGCCCGGGTCACACCGGCCACCCATCCGGCGCCCATCACGGACCTCCCTCCTCGTGCCGTTCCCGGCCGGAGGCCCCCAGGCCCTTCGCTGCGGACGCGGGTGCCGCCGCGAGGTCCTCCAGCACCAGTTCCACGACACGGCCCGCGAGCACGGGCATCCGGTTGCCGGCCCGGTCGTGGACGGTGGCGGCCTCACGATCCGCTGCGGCCAGCAGCGACGCCGCTCTGCTCTCGGCCGTACGGAGCACCTGCTCGGCGGTGCGGGCCCGCACCCGCCGGGCCTCCTCGTGGGCCGCGGCCACCATGGCCTCCGCCTGCCGTTCGGCTTCACGACGGCGCGCCGCGGCGGCCGCGGCGGCCTGCTCGCGCACGCTCCGCGCTTCCTCCTGCGCCTGCGCGAACAGGGCGAGCGGTGCGGCGAGTTCCTCGCGGAGTTCCGCGGAACGGTCAGCGGGGACACCGGTCGGTGCGGCCCGGCCGGGCGCGGCAGCCGGCCGGAACCGGGTCAGAAAGTTGCGGAAACCATTCACGACCCTTCCCTTCAGACGGGCCCTCCCGATCCAGCTTCCAGTCTTCCCGCCGCGCGGTCCCCTGTCGTGCCACGTTGGGCCGTCCGTCCCGCAGGACTCCGCCCTGGATCGATGCGAGACTGACGGCACAGCTGAACGCCGTCCCCCGGAGGCAGCCGTGAGCGGCTTCGAGCACATCTCCGCCGAGAGGGAGGCCCGCAGGGCAACGCCGGGCCGCCCCTGGACGCCCCGCGAGGAACCACGCCAGGAGGCGCTGGGCCGCTATCTGGCGGCGGTCGCCGCCGCGGCATCGGCCAAGGGCGCCGAGGAGTCCGCCCCCGCCGCGTCGCCGTCCGCGGCGCCGGCCGGGCCCCGCCCCTCGGAGGAGGAACAGAAGACGCTCCTGGTACGGGACGTCATGCAGGTGCCCGCTGTCTCCGTGCCGGGTGACATGCCTTTCGTGGAAGTGGCCCGCACGCTCACCCGCGAGCAGGTGAGCGCCGTGCCGGTCGTCGACTCCGACGACCATGTGATCGGGGTCGTCTCCGAGTCGGATCTGCTGGCCAAGGCAGCCGTCATGGCGGAACCGCACCGGCACGGGCCGGTCGGCAGGCTGCGGCAGCACCGCCTGTACGACAAGGGCCACGGCGACACGGCGGCCACGCTGATGACCTTCCCACCGGTCACCGTCCACCCGGCGGAGCGGGTGGCGGATGCCGCCTGGACCGCCGCGCACGCGCGGTTGAAGCGGCTGCCCGTGACCGACCACCGGGGCCGGCTGGCCGGTGTGGTGAGCAGACGTGACCTGCTGCGGGCCCTGGTCCGTGAGGACGCCGAGATCCAGACCGATGTGGAGTCGATGATCAGCCGGTACCTGGCGGATCCGGGTGCCGTGCGGGCCACCGTGGAGAACGGTGTGGTGACCGTGACGGGGACGATGGACCGGGCCGTCGCCTCCGAACTGCTCGCGTCCGTGGGGGACCTCGACGACGTGCTTCAGGTGGTCGACGACACGGTCACGGCCTGAGAGGGCGGTGACTCCCAACACCATGGCTCTGGCACGTCCAGGGCCCGACCGGGCCCTGAACACCGCCTTCCACCCCACCCAGGACACCGCGGCCGACCAGCTCCCCGGCCACAGCCCGCCCGGCGCCGGTGGGCCGTCAGGACGCCGTGCGCGCTGCCATCACACCGAAGCCGGCAATGTACTCCCGGATCGGTCGGTAGAACGAGTGGGCCACCGTGTACGGGCCTGCGGCACCGAGCGCCGCGAAGGCGGCGACCCAGGTGCGGACCTCGTGGGAGGAATGCCCGGCGTCCTTCGCCATCTGCCCGGGGGTCATCGCATCGATCGGGGAGAGGTCACCGGAGGCGAGCGTCGCCATCAGGGCCCGGTCCCACTCCGGGTTGAGATCCCGGATGGTGGCCGTGCCCGCCGCGAATGCCTTCGCCGTGTCGATGACCCGCTGCTGCCGGGCTTCGCGGGCCGCGGCTGTGGGGTGCCTGCCATTGAGCAGCATCGCGCGGACGGTGTCGTCGGCGGTGGCCCACTGCGGTACCGGTGGGTCGTGGGAGAGCCCGCCGGAGCCGATCACGAGCACACGCTCGTCCTCGAGCGTCGTGAGGAAGCCGCCGATCGCCTCCCCGAGCCGGCGGACACGGCTCATCCTCACGAAGGGCTCCGCGACGCCGTTGACGAAGACCGGGACGGTCGGCACGGCGTCGATGCCGCCGAAGAGGATCTCGAGAGGCTGGACGGCGCCGTGGTCGACCTCCATGCGACGGGAGACGGCCACGTCGATGTCGCACCCCGTCACCCACCGGGCGAGCTCCTCGGCGCGCTCTCCCGGCACGTTCAGCGGGCCTTCGGCCGTGCCGTAGTCACCGACCCCCACCGCCCCGTAGCCGATGCAGAACGGCGGCATCAGGTCGTGGAAGAAGCCGTTGTAGTGGTCGGGTGCGAAGGAGACGACCAACGTGGGGTCGTATTCATCGACGAAGGCCCGAGCGACGTCGAAGGCGCCCTGGACCGCGTCGGTGACCTCGGCGGGCGGGTCGGCGTACTCCAGCAGAGGGCTGTGCGACATGGTGACGAGGGCGAGGCTCACTGCTGGACTCCTTCCCCGGCCAGAGACCCTGCGGCGACGACGGCGCCGAGGGCCCGGGACGCCTGCTGGGTGAGGGAGGCCGCAGCCACGAAGCGGTCGGGGCGCAGGACGACCAGGCCACAGGCGCGGACGTCGAACCAGTCCTTGAGGGCGCCGGTGCTGTCGCCGACGACCGTGACCGGTGCCGGGGAGCCGGCGTACCGCTTCTCGGCCCAGGCGCGCTGTGTCTCGGGCATGAAGGACACCAGTTTGACCCGGTGGCGGCGGACGAGGGCAAGATCGGCGGGGGAGAGGAAGGCCGTCGGGTCGGTGCCCCAGGTGGCGAGGGTCCACCAGTCGCCGGTGACCTCGTCGAGCAGGATGTCCGTGGCACCGGATGTGTTGACCCGCGGCTGGATGAACTGCATGCCGACCGGCGAGAGTTCGCCGGCGGAGTCGATGAACGGCGCCAGCCGGCCGCGTGTGAGAGCGGCCGCTGCCTTGCCCGGGGTGAGCGAGACCTGGTCGACCACGACGCCGGTGGCGTAGCGCGGCATGGGTTTGAACCGCAGCTCGGTGAAGTACGACTTCCACTTCGGCACGAGGTTCAGTGCGGAAGCGCACACGTCGCGCAGCCTGCCCCCGAGGCGGCCCATCTTCATGACCGTGCCGGCCGCCATGTTTATGTCGATCATGTCGGAGGCGTGTGTGCGGCGCTCCTCCGTGTAGGTGTCGAGGAGGGCGTCGTCGGCGTCGCCGTTGAGGACGGCGGTGAGCTTCCAGGCGAGGTTGGTCGCGTCACGGATGCCCGAGTTCCAGCCCTGGCCGAGCCAGACCGGCATCAGGTGTGCGGCGTCGCCGGCAATGAAGACGCGGCCCTTGCGGAAGTCGGTGGCCACACGGCCGTGGTGGGTGAAGGTGCGCCGGTTGATGATCGTCAGTGCTGCCGGGTCGGGGACGTGGCGTTGGAGCAGGGAGCGCATGAACGCGGGGTCGTCGACCAGGTCGGTGGGCTCGTCGTCGTGGAGCATGAACTCCCAGCGGCGGATGCCCTGGGGAAGCCCGATGGACACGTACGGTCGGCGCGGATCCGCGCCGAGGTAGACCGACGGGGTGCCGATCGGGTCGTTCTCGACATCGATGACCACCCAGCGGGTCGAGGGCGACTTGCCCTCGAACTCCACGCCCATCCACTTGCGGGTGAAGGAGGTGCCGCCTTCACAGCCGACGGCGTACCTGGCGGTGACGGTGACCGTCCCTGTGGTGCTGTCGTCGGCGTCGAGTTGCTCGGCGGTGACCTCGACGTGGCTGCCGCAGTCCTCCAGTCCCACGACTCGGTGGCCGAAGCGCAACGAGGCGCCGGGGAACCGGTCCAGCCCGGCGGCGAGCTCCTTGTCGACCAGCGGCTGGACGAAGCCGTGCTTGCGCGGGTAACCGAACTCCTGCGTCCTGGGGTCGTTGGTGGCGAGCACCCGTCCCTCGCCGTTGACCAGCCGGACCACGTGGTGCGGGACCGTGTAGGGCTGGATCTGCTGCCACAGGCCGGCCGTGCACAGCGTGCGGATGGATTCGTCGTCGAGCCCGACGCCGCGGGGGTAGTCGATCAGTTCGTGACGGGCCTCGAGCACGGTGACCCGGTGGCCTCGCGCACCGATCAGGTTGGCGAGGGTGAGGCCGACCGGCCCGGCTCCGATGACGACGACGTCGGTGTCGAGAGTGGTCATGGGCTGTGTCCGATCCGGGTCAGTTGTGTGTCAGGAAGTCGACGACGAGGCGGTTGAACTCGGCGGCGTGCTCGATCATCGCCCAGTGGCCGCAGCGGTTGAGCAGCACCAGCCGTGCGTCGGGGATGTTGGCCAGGAGCCACAGGCTGATCTCGTAGTGCAGGACCCGGTCGTCCTTGCCGTGAATCAGCAGGGTCGGCACCCGGATGCCGGGGATCCTGTCGCGGTCCACCTTGACCGGGATCGGGGCGCCGTGCGCGAGGCCCTCGACGTAGTTCCTGAGGTGGTCGGGGCGGGCGAGCGCGGCCTGGGAGCGGGCCCGGGTCAGCTCCGGCGTCGCGAAGCGCTCCTTGTCGTAGGTCATGATCTCGACGAGCGCCCTCATGTTCTCCGGGCTCGCGTCCTTGTACGCCCTGACGAGCACCTTCAGTCCTTCGCTCGGCCCGTCGCCCGCGCCGAAGAGGGTGGCCGGACCGCGGCCGAGCGAGGCGCCCATCGTCACCAGATGGGTGATGCGCTCGGGATGCAGCGTCGCAAAGCGGATCGCGGTGTGGGCGCCCATCGAGTTGCCGACGAGGGCGGCTTCGGGGAGGCCGAGCGCGTCGAGGAATTCCATGAGCGTCCGGTCGTGGTCCATGTCCCGTGTCGCCTGCGCGTCGGAGTCACCCCACCCCGGCATGTCGGGGGCGACGACACGGAATCCGGCGTCGGCGATCGCGCCGATGTTGCCCGAGAAGTTCGACCATCCGGTCGCGCCGGGGCCGGAGCCGTGCAGCAGGAGGACGGGCGCGGCGCCGTGCTCCCCGGCCTCGTAGTACCGCATGCGCAGGCCCGAGGGGAGGGCGGTGTCGCGCGCCGCGGATTCCTTTGTGAGGGGCATGATCGGCTCCGTGTGCAATATATGCACGTCATCAATCGATAGTTGCACGAACGCTCACATGGAACGCTGACGGCGGGGCGATGTCAAGAGGCGGCCGCACCGCCTCCGGCCCGAGGTGCGTGCGGAAGGCGAGGGTCGGGGCGCTTCCCGGCGTGGCCGGGCCGAACCGGATCACCCCAGTCGGCGACGCTCTTCCGGCTGCCTGATCACGGCCTCCCGCGGCACCCTTCAGGCCAGGTCGCCGCTCAGCCGTTCGGCCGCCGTCATGAGCGCCGGCGCCGCGTGTTCGGCGATCTCGGCGCGTGAGGTGATCAGGTTGAGGCAGGCGGCCGGGAGGCCTTCGACCGCGATCGGCACCGCCACCCCGTAAGCGCCGGGCTCGACTTCACCGAACGTCGCGGCGAAACCGCGCTCGCGCGCCTCGGTGACGTTCGTCTCCTCCCCTGGGGAGGGGGACTGCGCCGCGAGCAGCGCGACGCCCGCCGAGCCGCGCCCCAGCGGGTGCCGACTGCCCGTCTTGAAGCTGAGCCGGTACGACGCCCCTGGCGGCTCGACCACCGACAGGGCGACCGCTTGGTTGCCCTCGATCACCAGGAGCGAGATCGTGGCGCCGAGATCGGCGGCGAGGCCGTGCATGACCGGCTCCGCGGTGGCGCGCAGGGTCGCGTGGATGCCCGCGGCGAGCGCGGCGAGTCCGGTGCCGGTGCGGTAGCGGCCGTCGCTGCCGCGTGTCACGAGGTGGAAGTCCGCGAGGGTCGAGAGCAGCCGTGAGGCGATCGACCGGTGGACGTCCAGTTCCCCGGCGACCTCCTGGATGTTCAGGCCGTCGCTCGCCGTGCTGACGAGCTGCAGGGCGCGCAGACCGCGGGCGAGCGTCTGGGTTCCGGTAGTACGAGGGGAATCCGCCATGAGGCAGAAGCCTAGAGCCGGTGCCTGTGGCGGCTGTTCCCGGTCATGCGCCGAGAGCCTTCCTGCCGAGGGCCGACAGCGCGGTGGCGAGCTGTTCCATGAGGTGCTCGTGGGTGACGGCGGGGTTTGCCTGGAGCGCCAGGAACGCGCCGTCGAAGCCGGCGAGGGCGAAGTCGACGGTGTCGTCGGCCGCCTGCCCGGCCCGCTCGGGGGCGACGGTGCTGAAGGCGTGGGTGAGCAGTGCGCGGAGGTTGGAGCGCGCGCGGACGCGCACCCGT
Organism: Streptomyces sp. NPDC086080; assembly: GCF_044540255.1. Taxonomy (NCBI): domain Bacteria; kingdom Bacillati; phylum Actinomycetota; class Actinomycetes; order Kitasatosporales; family Streptomycetaceae; genus Streptomyces; species Streptomyces sp. NPDC086080. The sequence continues at coordinate 195,796 of NZ_JBITRU010000009.1, read as the reverse complement.
TCGACGATCTCGGTCGTCTCGCGGGCGTTGCTGCTGAGCAGGAGCAGCACGAACAACCGCAGGAACTCGGGATGCCCGACGAAGGCGGCGCCGGCGGCGCCGAGCGCGCGGTGCAGGTACACCTCGGGTGTGTCGCCCGGCTCGGGTTCGGGCGTGGTGATGCTTGCGAAGAAGCGGTCGGCCCCGCGCTCCATGACTGCGGCGAGGATGCCCTGCTTGGAGTTGAAGTGCCAGTAGATCGAACTGTTGGGCAGCCCTGACGCGCGGGCGATGTCGGCGATGCTCGTGCCGTCGAAGCCGCGCAGCGACATCATGCGTGCGGCGGCGTCGAGGATCTCGTCACGTGATCGTTCGCCCTGGAGGCGGCGCTTGTTCTGACGCCCGGCGGCTGTGGTCGGCATTCCTGGATTCTATCTGGAGCGATCGCTCCAGACCCTTGACACCTTTTTTCGGGACCCGTCTAATGGCTGGCACGTTCCTGTCTGGAACCTTCGATACAGAACTGGGGCATGCATGCGTCCTCACGATTACGACACCGACGTCGCGATCATCGGTTACGGCCCCTCGGGCGTCGCCGCCGCCAACGCACTCGGCTCGCTCGGCGTCAGCGCGACCGCGTTCGAGCGTGAAAGCGACATCTACGGCCGTGCCCGCGCCGTCACGGTGAACGACTGGACGATGCGCCTCTTCCAGCAGGTCGGACTCGACGAGCGCGTCAAGGCCCACATGGACCCCACCGTCGCCCTGCGCTGGGTCACCTATGACGGCACCGAGCTGTTGCGCCTGCCGTTCCCGCCCGGCCGGCTCGGCCACGCGACCGCGTACTCGATCTACCAGCCCGCCATGGAGCAGACCCTCCGCGACGGGGCCGCCCGGTTCGGCGACAGGATCCGGGTCGAGTACGGCGTCGAGGTGACCGACGTGGCCCAGGACACCGACGGCGTCACGGTCACCACGCGCGACCTCGCCACCGGCGAGTCCGCCATGACGCGGGCCCGCTACGCCCTCGCCTGCTACGGCGGCGAACCCGCGACCCGCGAGCGCCTGGGCGTCAACCTCCTCGGCGACACCCTGAACGTTCGCTGGGTCGTCATCGACGGCAAGGTCAAGCGCTGGTGGCCCGACCGCCACATCCTCACCTTCTGGTCCGACAAGGAGCGCCCCGTCGTCGACATCGCGCTCGGCCGCGACAACCACCGCTGGGAGATCCCGCTCAAGCCCGGGGAGACCGACGCGGACTTCGCCACCCATGAGGACGTCTGGCCCCTGCTGGAGTCGCTCGGGGTCTCGCGCGACGACATCGACATCCACGGCCACGCCTTCTACACCCACCACATCCGTTCCGCCGAGTCGTGGCGCGTCGGCGAGCGCGTCTTCCTGCTCGGCGACGCCGCCCACCTGATGCCGCCGTGGGCCGGTTCGGGCATGCAGTCGGGCATCCGCGACGCGTTCAACATCGCGTGGAAGCTCGCCGGCGTGCTCGGCGGCTCGCTCCCCGCTTCGATCCTGGACACCTACGAGGCGGAGCGCCGGCCCAACGTCGACTTCTACACCGAGGTCTCGGTCCAACTGGGCCGCATCATCAAGCAGGAACTCTCCGAAGAGGAGCAGGCCGCTCTGGCCACCCAGTCGGAAGAACTGCCGCCGCTGCTCTGGCCGCCGTTCTACGTCGCCGGCTGGTTCACGGGTGCCGCGGCACCCGACAGCACGGTCGGCAAGATGATCCCGCAGCCGCGCGCCGCCACCGTCAACGGCCTCATCGGTCGGCTCGACGACCTGCTCGGCGACGGCTTCGTCGTACTCGGCGACAACGTCGACCCGAAGACCGTGCTGTCGGCCGGGGAAAAGGCCGGCTGGGACGCCCTCGGCGCGCGCTACCTCACCGTCCGCGCCGCCGACCAGGGCACCGAGACCTCCGACGAGATCGTCGACATCGACGGCACCCTCATCGGCTGGCTGCGCGAGCGCGGCGCCCGTGTGGTCGCCGTACGCCCCGACCGCTTCGTGGCCGCCGCCGATCCCACCGGCCTCTCCGTTCCCGCCTGACCACCTGATCGATCCCGCCCGACCTCCTGCCGATCCTTAAGGAAAACGACATGTCCGCAACGATCAAAGAACTTGCCTACGTCGGTATCGAGGCCGACGACCTGGACGCCTGGAGCGGCTTCGCGGGGCAGCTTCTCGGCCTGATGCCGGCCCGCCACGAGGACGACATCCGCACCTTCCGGCTCGACGACCGCGTCCACCGCACGATCATCGTGCGGGGCCCCCGCAACGACCTGGCCTTCGCCGGCTTCGACTGCGGCTCCGACGCCGATCTCGACGAAGTCGTCGCGCTGCTGCGCAGCCAGGGGCACGACGTCACCGACACCGACCCCGGACTCGCGGCCGAACGCGGAGTGGCCCGCATCCACGTCACCGCCGACCCCGAGGGCAACCGCGTCGAACTGCTCGTCGGCCTGAAGAAGGCCGACGAGCCGTACACCAACCAGGTCAACAAGTACGGCTTCCAGACCCGCCAGGGCGGCGCCGGCCACATGGTCCTGCTCTGCACGCCCGGCGGCGGCCGCGAGCGGATGCTCGAGTTCTACGGCCACCTCGGCTTCAAGCTGTCGGACTACATCAAGGACGAGGTCGCGCCCGGCGTCGTCGTCGACATCGCCTTCACCCACTGCAACGGCCGTCACCACACACTGGCCTTCGCTGAGATGCCGGCGCCGTTCAAGCTCCACCACTTCATGATCGAGAACAACAACATGTCGGACGTGGGCCTGGCCTACGACCGTGTCGTCGAGGCGGGGGTCCCGCTGCTCTACACCCTGGGCATGCACCCCAACGACAAGATGTTCTCCTTCTACGCCCACTCCCCCTCGGGCATCGCGGTCGAGTACGGCTGGGGCGGCCTGATCATCGAGGACGACGACACCTGGGAGATCACCGAGTACGACTCCGTCAGCGCGTGGGGCCACAAGAACCCGATGGAGCTCGGCACGTCCCTCGTCGCGCTGGCCGAGCGCGGTCGGGAACTTCAGGAGGCGGCCATGAAGGCGGCGGCCGAGGAGGCTGCCAAGTGACGACGAGCACTGCCGACAGCCTGGAGGTCCGCGCCCAGGACATCCAGGCGGGCGGACACCGGCTGCGGGTCCACACCTGCGGCGATCCGTCCAAGCCCGCGATCCTCTTCGTCCACGGCTCGGGGCCGGGGGCCGGCGCACTCTCCAACTGGGCGCACCTGATGCCGTCGTTCGCCGAGGACCACTACTGCGTCGCACCCGACGTCCTGGGGTTCGGCGACTCCGAGCACCCTGACCCCGCCCCGGCCGGGGGCATGCCGGCGTACACCACCCTGCGCGCCCGGTCACTGATCGCGCTGCTCGACGCCCTGGGCATCGCCGAGGCGCACTTCGTCGGCAATTCGATGGGCGGCATGATCACGCTTCGTGTCGCTCAGATCGAGCCTGCCCGCATCGACAAGATGATCCTCATGGGCAGTGGTGGAGCGCCGATCCCGCCGAGCGCGGACCTGATGAAGCTGATCACCTTCTACCAGGACCCGTCGCCCGAGGCGATGGCCGACCTCCTCGTACGGTTCGTCGACGACACAGGTCTCTTCGCCGGCAAGCTCGAGGAGATCGCGCTCACCCGGCTCGCGCTGGCCACCCGCGACGACGTGCGCCGTTCGCACCTGGCGACGTTCGACCCCGAGTACGGACCAGTCACATACAGCGAGGACGAGCTGGCAGCCATCCACCATCAGGCCCTCGTACTGCACGGCCGTGAAGACCGCATGCTCCCGGTGGCGGCCGGCTATTACCTGGCCGAGAACCTTCCGAACGCCCGGCTCCACGTGCTTCCGCACGCCGGCCACTGGATCCAGATCGAGCGGGCGGCCGACTTCACCGCACAGACGAAGCTGTTCCTTGACGGATGAGAGGGTGGTACGTGAGCTGATGTCCGTTTCGCGCTTTCGGGCGGGCGCCTGAGCCGCCCGCGTCAGCGTGCCGTCTCCCGCGCTTCCGTCCGCCCGGCGCCGAGCGCGTCGACAGCCTCGACAATGCCGCGGATGTCCGCGCCGGGGAGTGAACACCGTGTCCACGCCCATGGCTTCGAGCGAGCGGATGTCGGCGTCCGGGATGAGGCCGCCGACCAGCAGGCGGACGTCGCTCGCCCCCTCCCGGGCCGGCAGCTCGATCACCCGCCGCACGATCGTCAGATGGGCGCCCGACAGAACGGACAGGCCGAGAAGGGGTGCGTCCTCGGCGATGACGGCGGCGACGATCTGCTCGGGCGTCTGGTTGTCGAGCAGGAGGTCGATCCGTTCACGTGCCGTCAGCCTGCCCTTGGCGTGCTGCTTCTCGACGGCGCGTGCGGAGTCGGCGTGCGTCGCCTCTTCGATACGACGCGTCAGATCCGCGAGCTTGCCCGCGGTCGTGTGTGCGAGATCCACACCGGCCTCCTGCCGGAACTCAATCTGTCATGGGCGGTACTCAGTACCATGAGGGGAGGGAAGTAGTGGCAGGACGTCGAGCAGGGAAGAATGAACGCCCATGAGCAAGCCATCCACGCGGATCCGTCTGGCCGACGCCGCTTTCGCCCTCTTCGACGAACGCGGGTACGAACAGACCACGGTGGACGACATCGCCGAACGTGCCGGCGTGGGGCGTACCACGTTCTTCCGGCAGTACCGGTCCAAGGAAGAGGTCATCTTTCCCGACCATGACCGGCTGCTGGACCTGATTCGCGACCGGTTGGCGACCTCGAGCCACGGCACGGCGCTGATCGCCGTCTCCGACGCGGTGCGGCTGGTGCTGCTGCACTACGTCGACGAGGGCGACCTCGCGCGCCGGCGGTATGTCCTGACCAGCAAGGTGGCGGCGCTCCGTGATCGGGAGATCGCCAGTGTGGCCCGCTACCAGCGGTTGTTCCGCGAGTTCATCGGGGAGTGGATGGGGGATCCGACGCAGTCGGCGTCGCTCAGGGCCGAACTCATGGCGGCGGCCGTGGTCGCGGCCCACAACCACGTGCTGCGACGGTGGTTGCGGGGGGAGTCGTCCGACCCGGTCACGGAGGTGGACGAGGCGATGCGCGAGGTCCTCGCCCTTTTCCCCGCACCCGGCGCGCCGGCCGGGCCCGGTGCCGGTACGACCGTCGTGGTGTTCAGAAGCGGCCAGGACATCGACGCCCTGCTCCCCTCGTTGCGGCGTGCCGTCGAGGGTGGTGCGGGCTGACGCGAGGGGCGGGGCGTCACCGTCCGGCCGCGGAGCGGCACCGCGGGCGACGGTGCGTACCCGACGTGCGGGACGACCGTCCCCGGCCGGGCGGTTTCGCTTGCTAGCGAAGGCCGCGACGGATGGCGTCGGCGATGACCTCGCCGATGAGGACAGCGGTCGCCGCGGGGCCCCGCTGTGGAGCGTCCGGCAGGATCGAGGTGTCGGCGACCCGTAGGGCCCGCACACCGTGGACGCGTCCGAACTGGTCGACGGCCGCGCGTCGCGGATCGTCCGCAGGCCCCATCGGCGCCGTGCCGCAGGTGTGCTGGGCGGTGGAGAGGTGGCCGTGGATCCAGCGGTCCAGGGCGCGGTCGTCGGCCAGAACGCCGGCGCCCGGGGCCCGTAGGCCCTCGGAGACGCCGGTGAACGACGGGGTGTCCAGCAGGGCCGCGGTGACGCGGACGGCCTCGCGCAGGCGACGGAGGTCGGCGGCGGTGCTGAGGAAGTGGTAGTCGATGTCCGGGGGTGTGCCGGCCTCGGCGGACCGGATGCGCAGCCGGCCGGTCGGCCGGGGCGTCTGATCGGACACGAGAAACGACAAGGGTGCTCCGGGGACGCTCACGGTGCCGCTGACGAGTCCCGCCATGGGGACCAGCGACTGGAGGATCTCCAGGTCGCCCGGGCCGCCGGGGCCTTCGGGCACACCTCCCGCGGAGGTGAGGTGGAGGCAACCGCCGAGCCAGGATCCGGCCGGCTCGCCCAGGTTCTCCCTGGGCGTCCAGTCCAGGACGAGTTGCGGATGGTCACTGAAACGGCCACCGACGGCGGGTGCGTCGCGGACGACGGGCAGGCCGAGCCGTTCGAGCTCGGCGCGTGGCCCGATGCCCGACAGCTGCAGCAGGTGCGCGGTGGCGAGGGCGCCGGCGCAGAGCACGACGGCGCCGGCTTCGACGATGGCATGCCTGCCGTCGCGTTCGACGACGACGCCGGTGGCACGGCCGTGCCCGATGACGACCCTGCGGACCTGACATCCGCCGAGGGCGGTGAGGTTGGCGCGGTCGAGGACCTCGGGGGGCAGGTAGGCGAGACCGGTGTTGTGGCGTATCCCGTCGACCGTGTGGGAAGGCACCGGGCCGAAACCGGGCGGTGCCTGGTCGTTCTTGTCCGGATCGCGGGGAAAGCCGAGGTGGTGGGCGGCGTCACGGAAGGCGACGGCGGCCGGGTGCTCGACGCGGTCACGCCGGACCGGCATCGGCCCCCGGCCCCCGTGCAGCGCACTCGGACCGAAGTCGAGATCTCTTTCCAGAGCGCGCAGGAACGGCAGCACCGCGTCGTAGGCCCAGGCGGGATTGCCCGCGGCGGCCCAGCGGTCGAAGTCCGCACGCCGGGCCCGCACGAAGTAGCCGCCGTTCACGGTGGTCGAGCCGCCGAGGACACGTCCGCGCGGGACCAGCCACGGCCGCCGCGGTGTGAGACGTACCGGATGGGTCGTCGTGGCCGGATGGCCGGGCTGCGCGCCCGGAATCAGACGGGCGTCCAGCAGCGCAGGGCCGAATCCTTCCGTGCCGCGCGGCAGGGGACCCGCGTCCAGGAGCAGCACACTCCGGTCGCCGTCCTCGGTCAGCCGCGCCGCGAGCACCGCGCCGGAGGTGCCCGCGCCCACCACGACGACATCCGGTCGGCGGCTCACCACTGCGGGGCCGCGGCGAAGGGAAGAGCGAGGACGGATCTGCTCCATGGACACGGGATCCAAGTCGGCCCGGCTGGGGAGCGCAATCCCCAGGGCGGCGGCGGGACGGACCTCAGCGGTGGTACCGGCATCGGCCCCGCTGGGGTTTGCGCAGGTCGGCCATGCCGGTCCAGGGGCGCGGCCGGGGTGCGTGCCGTCGCCCGCGGGATTTCCCTCCCCCGTACACCTTCCTTTTGGCACTCCATGTCAATAGTCTGCCCGGTATCCGAACCACTGGGGCGGCGACGCCGTGACCAGGGGCTGTCCGGTTGCCCTTTCGGTATCCGGTCCACCCGCGCGGATCGCTTTCCCGACGGTGTCCGCCGTCACGTCCCTTCACCCACCCCGGTCGGCACCCGCCCGTACCCTTCCGCACCGCGAGGGAGAATCGCATGAACGACTTCGACTCCGCCCGGACCGAGCAGCACCAGGACGACGAGAACGCGTCCCCGGACACGCTCATCGAGGCCGACGCACTGATCGAGGAAGTCTCGATCGACGGCATGTGCGGCGTCTACTAGGCCGCGCGATGGCCCCCTTGAACCTGGACCGTGCCTGGGACCTGCACCCGCAGGTCTCGGTACGGCCGGAACCCTTCGGCGCGCTGCTTTACCACTTCGGTACGCGCAAGCTCTCCTTCCTCAAGGACGGCAGACTGCTCGCCGTGGTCCAGGCGCTGGCGACGGCGCCCACCGCGCGCGCGGCCTGCCGGGCCGCCGGCGTCGACGACCGGGACGTCCCCCGGTACGGGCGGGCTCTGGCCGCGCTCGTCCAGTCCTCGATGGTGGTTGAAAGGACCGTTCCATGACGACAGCTCCGCCGAGACCAGGGTCCGCACCGGGCACGTCACGCCTGGTGGACCTCTTCGAGTACGGCCTCGACGCACCGATCTGCCTCACCTGGGAACTCACCTACGCCTGCAACCTCTCCTGCGCACACTGCCTGTCCAGCTCCGGCAGGCGCGACCCGCGCGAGCTGACCACCGCGGAGGCCAGGGCCGTCATCGACGAACTGGAGGCCATGCAGGTCTTCTACGTCAACATCGGCGGCGGCGAGCCCACGGTCCGCCCCGACTTCTTCGAACTGCTCGACTACGCCACCGCGCACCACGTCGGCGTCAAGTTCTCCACCAACGGCGTGCGCATCACTCCCGAGGTCGCCCGGCGGCTCGCCGCCAACGACTACGTTGATGTCCAGATCTCCCTGGACGGGGCGACCGCCGAGGTCAACGACGCGGTGCGCGGAGCGGGTTCGTACGCCACGGCACTGCGCGCGATGCGCAACCTCGCCGACGCGGGCATGAAGAACTTCAAGCTCTCCGTCGTGTGCACCCGCCACAACATCCCGCAGATGGACGAGTTCAAGGCCCTCGCCGACCGCTACGGGGCCCAGCTGCGGCTGACCCGGCTGCGTCCCTCCGGACGCGGCGCCGATGTGTGGGACGAACTGCATCCGCTGCCGGAACAGCAGCGGCAGCTGTACGACTGGCTGGTGGCACACGGCGATAGTGTGCTCACCGGAGACTCCTTCTTCCACCTCTCGGCCTACGGTGAGGCGCTGCCGGGCCTCAACCTGTGCGGGGCCGGCCGTGTGGTGTGTCTGATCGACCCGGTCGGGGACGTGTACGCCTGCCCGTTCGCCATCCACGAGGAGTTCCTCGCCGGGAACATCCGCCGGCCGGGCGGCTTCGCCGGGGTGTGGCGGTCGTCGGAGCTGTTCCGGAGCCTGCGTGAACCGCAGAGCGGCGGAGCGTGCGCCTCGTGCGCGTTCTACGACACCTGCAAGGGCGGCTGCATGGCGGCGAAGTTCTTCACCGGGCTGCCGCTGGACGGCCCCGACCCCGAATGCGTCCAGGGGCACGGCGAGCAGCTGCTGGCTCGGCGTCCGAAAGGCCGTGGCCATCTTCCGAAGCCGTCCGGCGACCACTCGCACCGCACCGCGCCCGCCCGGCGACCCGGCACGGTGGACCTGGTCCTGACGCGCCGTCCGGACCTCCGCCCGCCGGTCAGCGCCTGCGTCGAGGACCCCCTGGCGGGCACGAGCTTCACGTAGGGCCTGCCGGCACCCTCCGGTCCGCCACACGACGCCATGCCCCTGCCACGCCATCCCCCCTGCCACCGGAGGGCAAGATCCCGCTCGCGGTACCGGGCCGTCCTGAGCCGCGTCCATCCCGTACGAGGCTCAGGAGCCCGGCATCCCCCGGCCACCGGCCGGAACCCCTCTCGAGAAAGAGCCGCATCATGGGCCGTAATTCCTGGTTCGAGACCGTCGCGGAGGCCGAGCGCCGCGCCAAGAAGTATCTGCCGAGCACGGTCCACGGGGCACTGGTGGCCGGGTCGGAACGCGGCTGTACCCTCCACGACAACACCGGCGCCTTCGCCGAACTCGGCTTCGCCCCGCGCGTCGTGGGCCACCACGCGCAGCGGGATCTCACCACCACCGTGCTCGGGGTGGAGTCCGCGTTCCCGGTCGTGATCTCACCGACCGGCGTACAGGCCGTCCACCCCGACGGTGAGGTCGCGGTCGCCCGCGCCGCGGCGAACCGCGGTGTGATCATGGGACTGAGCTCCTTTGCCAGTAAACCGCTCGAAGAGGTCACCGAGGCCAATCCGCACACCTTCTACCAGATGTACTGGACCGGCACCCGGGACTCCATGGCACAGCGCATGGAACGCGCGCGGGCCGCGGGAGCGAAGGCGCTGATCGCCACGCTCGACTGGTCCTTCTCCCACGGCCGCGACTGGGGCAGTCCGTCCATCCCGGAGAAGATCGACCTCAGGACGATGCTCAGACTGGCGCCGGACGTCCTGCCCCGCCCGCGCTGGCTGTGGACGTTCGCGAAGTCCGGCCGCATCCCGGACCTGACCGCACCGAACCTCCAGCCGCCGGGCGGCAGGGCACCCACGTTCTTCGGCGCCTACGGCGAGTGGATGCAGACGACACCGCCCACCTGGGACGACGTCAAGTGGCTGCGCGAGGAGTGGGGCGGACCGTTCCTGCTCAAGGGTGTGTCCCGGGTCGACGACGCCAAGCGGGCGGTCGACGTGGGTGTGTCCGGCATCTCGGTGTCGAACCACGGCGGCAACAACCTGGACACCACCCCGGCGACCATCCGGCTGCTCCCTTCCATCGCCGAGGCGGTGGGCGACGAGGTCGAGGTCCTGCTCGACGGCGGTGTGCGCCGCGGCGGTGACGTGGCGAAGGCACTGGCCCTGGGCGCGCGTGCGGTCCTGATCGGCCGCGCCTACCTGTGGGGCCTCGCCGCGGGCGGGCAGGCGGGTGTGGAGAACGTCCTGGACATCCTGCGCGGCGGACTGGACTCCGCCGTACTCGGCCTGGGGCACTCCTCGGTCCATGAGCTGTCGCCGGACGACCTGGTGGTCCCGGACGGCTTCACCCGTACCGCCGGCTCAGTGCGCTGACCATGACGTCACCCGGCAGGCCGGCGGACGAGCCATGGAACCTGGCGCGCTCGGTGTGGCCCGCCCTCCCGGCCGGCGCGCTGGTGCTGGTCCCCCTCGGCTCGACCGAGCAGCACGGGCCGCACCTGCCGCTGAACACCGACAGCGTCATCGCCGAGTGCGTGACGCGGGCGGCGGCGGAGCGGCTGACGGACGGCCGGCCGGACCGTCCGGTGCTGGCCGCGCCGGCCATCACCTACGGCTCGAGCGGTGAGCACGCCGGCTTCCCCGGGACGGTCTCCATCGGTCACGAGGCACTGCGCGTCGTCCTGGTGGAGACCGTGCGGTCGCTGTCGCTGTGGGCGGGCCGCGTCGTCTTCGTCAACGGTCACGGCGGAAACGTACCGACACTGGACGCGGCCGTGCGTCAACTCCGCGACGAGGGGCACGACGTGGCGTGGCTCGGCTGCGAGGTACCGGGCGGTGACGCGCACGCGGGGCGGGCGGAAACCTCCGTGATGCTGCACCTGGCACCCGGCGATGTGCTCCTCTCCGCGGCGGTCGCCGGCGACACCCGCCGGCTGGCCGACCTCATGCCGGAGCTGACAGCCCGTGGCGTCCGTGCCGTGTCCCCCTCCGGGGTACTCGGGGACCCGACCGGAGCCACGGCCGAGGAGGGCCGCGCCTCGTTCGCGTCGATGGTGGCCACCGCCGTACGCCGGATCGACGCGGGCCGGACGGACACCCGGGGCCGGCTCGTCGACACCCCGCCGCCCGGCCCTCCGCCCACGCCGCCCGCGGCATCACCCGCTCCCCGCACGAGAACGGCGCGCCCATGACCCTTCCCCACGGCTTCGTGGTCGCCCTCGGCCCGCACACCAGGGTGCTCGACGACGGCCGCACCCTCCTGGGCGGACACCCGGCCCGGCTGCTCCGGCTCAGCCCCCGGGCGCGCCCGCTGCTGACCGGACGTACGGTGCGGGTGCGGGACGCCGCGAGCGCGCTCCTCGCCGACCGCCTGCTGGAGACCGGGCTGGCCGACCCGGTGGTCCGGGCCCTGCCGCCACTTCCCGCGCAGGGCGCGGACGACGCTGCGAGCTGCACGTATGTGATCCCGGTACGCGACCGCCCCCGTGCACTGGCCCGGCTCATGGACAGCATCCCGGCCGGCAGCCCGGTCATCGTCGTGGACGACGCCTCACACCGTCCCGACCTCGTCTCCGCCGTCGCCGCACGGCACGGCGCGCTCCTGGTGCCGCTGGCGGAGAACGTGGGTCCTGCGGGCGCCCGCAACGCAGGACTGCGCCTCGTCACCACCCCCTACGCGGCCTTCGTCGACTCCGACATCGTGCTGACGCACCGGACGGTGCCCACTCTGCTACGGCACTTCCACGACCCCCGGGTGGCCATGGCCGTACCCCGCATCACGGGACTGGCCACTCCCGGGGCATCCGGCTGGCTCGGCCGCTACGAGAGCGTCCGCTCGTCCCTCGACCTGGGGCCGCACGCGGCCGCCGTCCGTCCCGGCACACCGGTCTCCTGGGCACCCAGCGCCTGCATGGTCGTGCGCGTCGACGTGCTGACACAAGCCGGCGGCTTCGACGCGACCATGCGGGTCGGCGAGGACGTCGACCTGTGCTGGCGTCTGATCCGGGACGGCAGGCGCATCCGGTACGAGCCGTCCGCCGAGGCCGCTCACGACCACCGGGCCCGCCCGAGCGCCTGGTTCACCCGGAAGGCCGTCTACGGCACGGGCGCCCACCCTCTGGCCCGGCGCCATCCGGGGAACATCGCCCCCGCGGTGCTCGCCCCGTGGAGCACCGCGCTGGTCCTGGCCCTGCTCGCCCAGCGCCGCTGGTCCGTTCCCGTCGCCGCGTCCGTGTGGGCCGTCGCCACCGTCCGGATCGCCGGGAAGCTGAGGAGCACCGGCCGGCCGGTCCGGCATGCCGCGCGGCTCACCGCCGACGGCGCCGTGTCGGCCCTGGCCCAGGGATCGGCGCTGCTCACCCGCCACTGGTGGCCGCTCACGTTCATCGGCTGCCTGACCTCCCGCCGCATGCGCCGCGCCGCGGCGCTGGCGGCGGTCACCGACATCGCGCTCGAATACCGTCGGGACACCCGTCTCGATCCGGTGCGCTACGGCATCGCCCGCCGCCTCGACGACCTCGCCTACGGAACCGGCGTCTGGATCTCCGCCGTCAGGGGGCGCTCCACGGCAGCCCTGCGTCCCCGGCTGGTCCTGAGCCCCCGACCGCCACGGGAGCGCCCGCGGGGTCGGACCCGGTGAACCCTCCCGGCTGAGCGGCCGATGCCCGAGGACGGCCTTCGGACACGTCGGCGGAGTTTTCGGCCCCTCCGGCGAAGGAGGCCGCGGGAGGCGTCCGGCGGATGCGAGAATGCCCGGTGCAGCCTGGCCGAGGGGGAGAGCCGAGATGGTGGCGTCACATCCGACGAACGGGGCGGGCTCACCAGGGGCGCGGATCGGACGGCCGTCCGCCACCTCGCGCGACCGGCTCGAGAGCCTCGCGTTCGAGCTGTTCGCGAGCAAGGGGTTCGAGCAGACCACCGTCGACGACATCGCGGCGGCGGCCGGGATCGGTCGCCGTACCTTCTTCCGGTACCACGCGTCGAAGAACGACCTGGTGTGGGGCGACTTCGACGGTGAACTGGCGCGGCTGCGCGAACTGCTCGCCGCCTGCCCCCGGGACGTACCGATGATGGACGGCCTGCGCGACGCGGTGGTCGCCTTCAACCGGTTCGACCCGGCGGATGTGCCCTGGCACCGCCGGCGCATGGAACTCATCCTGCGCGTGCCGGCCCTCCAGGCGGACTCCACGCTCCGGTACGCGTCCTGGCGGCAGGTTGTGACGGCCTTCGTCGCCGACAGGACCGGTCAGTCACCGGACGCGCTGCTGCCGCGCCTGGTCGGTTACACCGCCCTGGGCACCTGCATCGCCGCCTACGAGCAGTGGCTCACCGACCCGGACGCCGACCTGGCCGAACTGCTGGACACCGCGATGAGGGAACTCCGGGGCGGCTTCGCCGGTCACGAGCCGGCGAGCGACCGTGCCGCTGGTGCCGCTGGTGCCGGGGCCGGCCGGGCCGGACAGACCCCCACCCGGTGAGCCGGACCCGCCGGAGCGGGTGATCCGGGGCGCGCGAGGGCACCACTGTGCGCGTCGTGGGCGTGCGGCGGGCCGAACCACGCCGCCGAATATGTGACGGACCCGTGTGGCGCGCCTCGGCACCGGCCTCGGACGCGACGCTCATCGGGCCTACGCGGCCATCACGCCTGGTAGGGCGGGCCGATCACGACGACGGCCTCCACCCGGGCGCCGTCGGTTCCGACGCGTCCTGGCCCGGTCGGCCGCGCCGGCCGGTGTCCGGCGGACAGGACACCCACGACCTACGCGACAAGGCCGGCCGTCCCGTGTCCGGTGTGGCATCGGCTCCGCCGCCGCACGGTCCCGGGCACCCGTGCCGCACCCGCCCCACGCCGGTAGCGGAGAGACCCCGCCGGATGCCGCCGAGCCCGGTCGGGGGCACCCGGTACCCCTGAAGGCTTGTGCCCGGGGTGCGGCGCTGTCACAATTCTACCGCTCGGTCGAATTTTCTCGACCGGTCGGATGGCCGGGGCCGGTGGGCAGGAGCCGGCAGAAGGTGAGTGCACACATGTCGGAGTTCCAGTTCCTGGACGTGCGGACGACGGACCACATCGCGACCGTCACGATGGACCGGCCGCCCGTCAACGCCGTCGGCCTGCCGATGTACGCCGAGATCAAGGCACTGTTCGGCGAGATAGATCGGCATGCCCCGGACGCGCGGGTCGTCGTCCTGACCGGGGCCGGCAAGCACTTCTGCGGCGGCAACGACCTCGGCGAGTTCCAGACCATGACCCCGGAGAACGCCGACGAGCGCATGCGGCAGGTGCGTGAGGCCTTCTGGTCGATCTACGACTGTCCCGTGCCCGTGATCGCGGCCGTCCACGGCGTCGCGGTGGGGACGGGGCTGGCGCTGGCCGGCTCGTGCGACATGGTCGTGGCCGCCGAGGGCGCCCGGTTCAGCCTTCCCGAGATCCAGGTCGGCGCGATGGGCGGCGCCAAGCACGCCTCGCGTCTGGTCCCGCAGGCGCTGGTGCGCCGTATGCACTTCACCGGTGACATGGTGCCGGTGGAGGAGCTCGCCCGGTACGGCGGCATCGACCGCGTGGTGCCCGGTAGTCAACTGCTCGCCGCCGCCGGCGAACTGGCCCGGCGGATCGCCCGGCACAGCCCCGTCGCCATCAGGATGGCCAAGCGCAGCCTGAACCGTATCGAGTACATGGAGCTCAAGGACGGCTACGCGTTCGAGCAGAGCCTCACCGGCGAGCTCTCCGGATACGACGACGCCAAGGAGGCCGTCGCCGCCTTCTTCGAGCGGCGCGAGCCGCAGTACACGGGGAAGTGAGCCGGGGATGACGGACACGACACAGGACACCGCGGAGCTGGAGGCCTACCGGCGACAGGTCCGGGCCTGGCTGGCGCGGGCGACCGTCCCCGAGGTTCCGCTCGACCTGGAGGGCCGCTTCACCGTTCTGAGGGAATGGCAGAAGACCCTCTACGAGGCCGGGTTCGTCGGAATCTCGTGGACCAGGGCGGCCGGAGGGCAGGGGCTGAGCCCCCTGCACCAACTGGTCTTCTCGGAGGAACTCGCGCGGGCCGGCGCTCCGCAGCCCATCGGCCTGATCGGCGTGGATGTCGTCGGCAAGTCGATTGAGACGTACGGACTCGACTGGCAGCGACGGCAGTTGCTGCCCCGCCTGCTGTCGGGCGAGGACATCTGGTGCCAGGGATTCTCCGAGCCGGAGTCCGGATCCGACCTCGCCTCGCTGCGCACCCGGGCCCGGATCGAGGGTGACGAGTTCGTCATCACCGGTCAGAAGGTGTGGACCAGTTGGGCCCACAAGGCGCAGTGGTGCGCGCTGCTGGCGCGTACGGACGCGGATGCTCCGAAGCACCGGGGCATCAGTTACCTCCTCGTCGACATGAGCACCCCGGGCATCACCGCGCGACCGCTGGTGCAGATGACCGGGGACGACGAGTTCTGCGAGGTCTTCTTCGAGGACGTCCGTGTGCCCGTGCGCAATCTGGTCGGCCGGCTCAATGAGGGATGGGCCATCGCCCAGGACACCCTGAGCCATGAGCGCGCCGCGTACACGCTCCGCCGGCGCGTGGAGTACGAGGTGGCGGTCGAGGAGGCGGTGCGCAGCGTCCGCGGCCACGCCGGCGCGACCGGCACCCAGCCCCCGGAGCGGGTCCTGGAGCAGCTCGGCCGGTCCTACACGGCGGTGCGGGCCCTGGAGGCGCTGACCCGCCGGACCATCGGCCGGCAGCTCGACGGTGACATCCCCAGCCCCTACGACTCGGTGGACAAGCTCAGCCTCAACGAGGTGGAGCAACTGCTCTACACGTCCGTCACCGATCTGCTCGGGCCCTTCCGCCTGGCGGCCTGCCGGGCACCGTTCGGCCTCGACGGCCCACGGTGGGTCAAGGAGCACTACTACTCCCGGGCGGCGTCCATCTACGGAGGGACGTCCCAGATCCAGAAGAACATCATCGGCGAGAGACTGTTGGGACTTCCCCGTGGCTGACGACGAGATCCTGCAGGCGGTCAGGGAGTTCCTGGACCGCGACCATCCGCACGAGCGGCGGCTCTCCGCGCTGCGGTCCCACGGGGAGGACCCGAGCCTGCTCGAACAGGCGGCGCTGCAAGGCTGGTTCGGGCTGCTGGCGCCCGAGGCCGAGGACGGTCTGGGACTGGACCCCGCCCGCCTCGTGCCCCTGTTCCGGTTGTTCGGGCAGCGCCTGGTGCCCGGCCCCATGGTGGAGCAGATGCTGGTGCCGGGACTTCTGCTGCGATCGGGTCCCGGTGGCGGCGCGCGGGCCCGGCTGGCGTCCGCACTGACCGGGGGAGCGCGGGTGGCCGTGGTCGACCCCGGAGCCACGCTCGACTGGCGCGCGGCCAACGGCTCACTCGTCCTGGACTCCGCAGGGCTCTCCGGATCGGTGGACCTGGTGCGCTTCGGCGCGGTCTCGGACCTGTTCGTCGTGGTGGCCGACGGCACGGACGCGACGGCCACGGTCCTGGTGGTCGACCGCTCCCGCTCCGGTATCACCGTCACCGGGCACGAGACCACGGACCCGGGAGCGAGCTACGCCGCTGTGCTCCTCGACGCGGTCGCGGTCGGGCAGGGCGACATCGTCGCGCAGGGCGAGGACGGGGCGGCGCTCGTGGCCCTGCTGCGGAGTTGGCAGCGGGTGCTGGCTGCCGCCGAACTCGCCGGCATCGCCCGCCACATGCTCGATGTGAGCGTCGCCTTCGCCAAGCAGCGCGAGCAGTTCGGCCGTCCCGTCGGAGGTTTCCAGGCGGTCAAGCACATCGCGGCGTCGGCGGCCCAGCGGGTGATCATGCTGGAGAGTTTCGTCGAGGCCGTGGCCGCCGACTCGACGGCGCTCACCCCGGAGGAACTCGGCCTCGCGGCCCTGACACTCAAGGCCCATGCCGCAGAAGTCGGCCGCTCGGTGTGCGAGGACGCCCTGCAGATCCACGGCGGCATCGGATTCACCTACGAACACGAACTGCACTGGTACTACAAGCGGGCGCTGTCCCTGCGTACCTGGTACGGCGACGAGCGGGAGGCCGCGACCGAGGCCGGACGGCGCATGGTGTCCGCCTGAGCCTCCGGCGGGGAGCGGGCGCGCGTCCGCCGGGCAGCGGGCCGCGCCCGCGCCCGAGGGCCCGTGGCCCCGGAAGACCCGTCATCAGCCATGGGCCGTGGATGTCCGCGCCGCGGCGGACTCCACCCGGCCCGCGACGCCCAGCCGCGACGCCCAGCCGCGACGCCCAAGCCGGCGCCCGGGCTGGGGCGCTCGGCCCGTGATGCCCAGGCCGAGGGGCTCGGTCCGAGGGGCTCAGTCCGTGATGCCCAGGCCGAGGGGCTCGGTCCGAGGGGCTCAGTCCGAGGCGCTGCGCGGCAGCAGGGACCGCACGGCCTGCCGGCTCAGCGCCGCCGCGATCTCGGCCGGCTGCAGTGACCCGCCGGGGCGGTACCACTGGTGGATCCAGTTGATCATGCCGAGTACGCCGAACACCGCCAGCCTGGCGTCCAGGTCGGCGGCGATCTCGCCCGACTCCTGACCGCTCCTGACGAGCCCGCGCAGGGACGTCTCGTAGGCGTCCCGGGTGGCGACGATGCGCTCCTGGTACTCGTCGGACAGGGCCGACCGTTCGTTGTAGAAGGCGGCCGTCACATGGAAGTGCTCCGCGGCGAACAGGGCGTGCCGGCACAGCATGCGTTCCAGCGTCTGCAGCGGCGTGCCGCCCTCGGCCCTCGCGTTCTCGGTGAGCTCGACGAAGAAGGTGTGCGCGTAATCGGTGATGGCGAAGAGCAGGTCCTTCTTGGAGTCGATGTAGTAGTAGAGACTGCCCTTCTGCAGGCCCACCGCGGCGGCCAGATCCTGCAGCGAGGTGGCCGCGTACCCCTTCTCGTAGAACAGCCGGGCGGCCGCTTCGTAGATCTGGTCGTTCTTCAGTTCGGCCTTACGGGGCCGGATCTTGGGGCGGGGCCATTCCCTGCTCGTCTCGCTCACGTGACTCTTCCTCGTCCCTGGGAGTCTCTGGGGGCCTGGCGAACCCTTGTGCGGTGCACGCATCCCCATCATAATCCCAGCGGTAGATGAAATTCTGACGCTCGGTAGAAAACGTGGATCGAGGAATCACATGCGAGGCATCGGCGCGGGAGCGGACATCGAGGGGCCGCGTACCCTGTCGACCGATCTGGACGACGACGGGGTGCTCACCGTCACCCTGGACCGCCCGGACCGGCTGAACGCCTTCACCGTCGAGATGGCGGACGAGTTGGTGGCACTGTTCACCGAGGTGAACACGCGTGACGAGGTGCGTGCCGTAGTCGTGACGGGAGCCGGCCGGGCCTTCTGCGCCGGTATGGAACTCGCCGCGGAAGGCAATGTGTTCGGGCTGGACGAGTCCCAGCGGCCGACCCTGTCCGACATGGACGACCTCGACGATCCGCGCATCCTGCGCGGCGTGCGCGATACCGGCGGCCGGGTGGTCCTGGCGATCTTCGACTGCCGCAAGCCCGTGATCGCGGCGATCAACGGAGCGGCCGTGGGCATCGGGGCGACCATGACCCTGGCCATGGACATCCGGCTGGCCTCGGAGAAGGCGCGCATCGGCTTCGTCTTCGGCAAACTCGGCATTGTCCCCGAGGCGGCGTCCACCTGGTTCCTGCCGCGGATCGTCGGCATGGCCCGCGCGCTGGAGTGGGTGTACTGCGCCGAGATCCTCTCGGCGCAGGAGGCCGCGGACGGCGGACTGGTGAGCCGTGTCGTTCCCGCCGCGGCCCTGCTTCAGGAGGCACAGGACCTGGCACGCCGCATCTCGCGGAACCGGTCGCCGGTCGCCGTCGCGCTCACCCGGCAGATGATGTACCGCAACAGCGCCCTGCCGCACCCCAGGGAGGCACACCGGATCGACTCCCTGGCGATGTTCTACACCAGCATCGAGGACGGCAGGGAAGGCGTCGAGGCGTTCCGCGAGAAGCGGGAGCCCC
The DNA here is from genome assembly GCF_044540255.1 of Streptomyces sp. NPDC086080. Taxonomy (NCBI): domain Bacteria; kingdom Bacillati; phylum Actinomycetota; class Actinomycetes; order Kitasatosporales; family Streptomycetaceae; genus Streptomyces; species Streptomyces sp. NPDC086080. The sequence goes on along the minus strand of NZ_JBITRU010000009.1, from coordinate 176,845 downwards.
GCTTCACCGGCAGCGCGCACACGGGGATGCCGCCGTTCTACCCGTGGTGGGACGACGAGTGAGGCGCCCCGTACAGGGGTGTGGGGGTGGGCGGCCGCAGGAGCGGCCGCCCACATGTGTGTGTCACCGGCACCCGTGCCCGGTCACGGCCGGACCGGCGCGGAGGCGGACTCCTCCTGGAGTTCGCGGCGCAGCCGCAGGAAGCGGCGGGGATGGTGGAAGGCGGCGACCGCGACGCGACGGCCCGCGGCGTCGGTGAGCGCGAACACGGTGCCGCGGTCGGCTCCGCCTTCTCCCGCTTCGAGCACCTCGACCGAGGACGCGAGGTCGGGGCGGCCCGCCAGCTGGAAGTTCACGTCGTACTGCACGCTCCAGAAGTACGGTGGCGCCGGCGGGCGGGCGGGCTCCCGGCCGAGGACCGCCGCCGCCACCACGGCCGCCTGGTCGACCGCCGAGGTCCAGTGCTCGTGGCGTACGGAGTCGCCGTACGCCGGCTGCTCCCACCGCGCGACGTCGCCGAGCGCCCACACCCGGTCCCCGGCCCGGCCGCGGGCATCGCACGGCACGCCCGCGGCGTCGTCGAGTCCGAGGCCGGTCAGCCAGTCGGTGTTGGGTTTCGCGCCGATTCCGACGACGACGTGGGCGGCGGTGAGTCCGGTGCCGTCGGCGAGTTCGACGTTTACCGCGTCGGCCGTCTCCCGGAGCGAGGTGATGGGGACACCGGTCAGCACCCGAACGCCCGCGGCGCGGTGCAGCCGGGTGAAGCAGGCGCCGATCGCGGGGCCGAGGACCGGCTCGAGGAGCGTGCTCGCCAGCTCGACGACGGTGACGTCCAGGCCGGCCCCGCGCGCGGCGGCCGCGACCTCGAGCCCGATGAAACCGCCGCCCACGACGACCAGCGGGCCGCCGTCCGCCAGCGCGGCGCGCAGCCGGACGCTGTCGCCGAGAGTGCGCAACCGGTGGACCCGGCCGCCGGGAGCGGCTCCCGGCCAGGTCCTGGCTGCGGCGCCGGTGGCCACCACGAGCCGGTCGTAGCCGAGCCGCCGGCCGTCGGCCAGGGTCACGGCCTCCGTGTCCACATCGAGGGCCCGCGCTCCGAGCACGGTCTCGATGCCGGCCTCGGCGAGCTGCGCGGGAGTGGTCAACGCGCTGCGCTCGGCCTCCCACTCGCCGGTCAGCACCTGCTTGGACAACGGCGGTCGGTCGTAGGGGAGGTGCTGCTCGTCGCCCACCAGTCGCAGCCGGCCCCGGTACCCGCCCGCGCGCAGCGCCTCGGCGACCCTCAGTCCGGCGAGTGAGGCGCCGACGACGACGATTCCGTCGTTCATGGTCATCGATCTCCTTGGACACACGGTCGGTACAGAACGGAACCCAGGGTGTGAAGTCATTGCCTAAGAAACCAAGCACTGTCAGAATACTGTGTCAATGATCACGTTCGGTGCAACTCCCGGCGCGTGAGCTCCTTGCCGCGTGCCCGACGTGGCTCATCCCTTGTGGTCCTGACGTGGAGGACACCCCATGCTGAGCATGACGATCGACGGCAAGCCCGTCGACACACGCGACACCTTCGATGTCGTGAACCCGGCGACCGGTGCCGTCGAGGCGCAGGCGCCCGAGTGCACGCCGGAGCAGCTTGACCAGGCGATGGAGTCGGCCGCCCGGGCCCAGACGGCCTGGAAGCGGGACGACGACACGCGTCGGCAGGCCCTGCGCGACCTGGCCGACGCCGTCGACGCCCACCAGGACGAACTGACCGCGCTCCTGATCCAGGAGACCGGCAAGCCGCGCGGCGTCGCCGCGGCCGAAGTCGCCTCCTCCGCGCCCTGGATCCGTTACTACGCCGATCTGGACTGGCCGGAGCGCGTCATCCAGGACGACGACACCGCCAGGATCGAGGTGGCCCGCCGCCCGATGGGCGTGGTCGCCGCCATCACGCCGTGGAACGGCCCGGTCGGCATGTGGACCTGGAAGATCGCCCCGGCCCTGCGCGGCGGCAACACCGTCGTGCTCAAGCCCTCGCCGTTCACTCCGCTCTCGACCCTGCTGCTGGGCCGGATCGGCGCCGAGGTGCTGCCTCCCGGTGTCATCAACGTCGTCACCGGCGGCGACGAGCTCGGCAAGGCCATGACCTCGCACCCGATACCGCGCAAGATCAGTTTCACCGGTTCGATCCCCGCCGGACGGTCCGTGGCCGTCAACGCCGCCCACGACCTCAAGCGGGTCACCCTCGAACTCGGGGGCAACGACGCGGCGATCGTCCTCGACGACGCGGATCTGGAGAAGACCGCCGCCACCCTGTTCGCGTTCTCGATGTTCAACTGCGGCCAGATCTGCTGCATCCCCAAGCGCATCTTCGTCCCGGCCGGCCGCTACGAGGACTTCGTCGAGGCCTTCGGCGCCGCCGCCAGGGCCACGGTCGTCGGCGACCCGACGGACCCGGCCACCGCCATGGGCCCGCTGACCACCCGTCCTCAGTTCGAGCGGGTCTCGGAGCTGGTCGCCGACGCCGTCGCCGGCGGCGCCCGGGTGGTGGCCGGCGGAAAGCCCGTCGACGGCGCCGGCTACTTCTTCGAGCCGACGGTCTTCGCCGACGTGGCCGAAGGCACCCGGATCGTCGACGAGGAGCAGTTCGGCCCGGCGATCCCGCTGCTGAAGTACGACACCGTCGACGAGGCGGTGACACGTGCCAACGCCACCGACTACGGCCTGTCCGGCTCGGTCTGGTCGGCCGACGAGGCGAAGGCCAGGGCCGTCGCCGAACAGCTCGAATGCGGCACCGCCTGGATCAACTGCCACGCCATGCTGCCCTCCCACGCGCCCTTCTCCGGTGCCAAGCACAGCGGCCTCGGGGTCGCCAACGGCGAGGACGGGCTGCTGTCCTTCACCGAGCAGCAGGTCATCCACACCGCGAAAGGCTGAAACACACCATGCGCAAGAGAACCCTCGCCGCCGTCGCCGCCCTCCCGCTGCTGCTCACCGCCTGCGGTGGCGGAGGCTCCACGGAGACGTCCGACGGGCCGATCAAGATCATGACGATCGCCTCGTTCGAGAGCCAGGTCTACTCCGTTCCGTGGCTCAGGACGGCCGTCACCGCGGCCGTGGAGCGGGTGAACGCCGACGGCGGCGTCGACGGCCGAAAGATCGAGCTGCTCACCTGCAACGACAAGTTCGACCCCAACGAGGCCACGGCCTGCGCCCAGCGCGCCGTGTCCGAGAAGGTCACCGCGGTCGTCGGCCCGCTCTCGCCGAACATCGGGGCCATCGCGGCCGTGATGGAACAGGCGAACATCCCGATCGTCGGCCCGGGCGGCGCCGACGGCCAGAACGAGGCCACCAGCAAGGTGTCCTACCCCATCAACGCCACCCCGGTCGGTATGGGCGTCGGTGCCGGAAAGCTCGCCGTCGAGCGCGGCGGCCCGAACGTCGTCGTGATCGGCGGGGACAACGAGACCGCGCGCCACGGTGCCGAGTGGGCCAAGAGGGGGGTCGAGGAGGCCGACGGCAAGGCGACCATGATCTATGCCCCGATCGGCTCGGCTGACTATTCGACCGTGGCCGCCAAGGCGATCGGGCACAAGCCCGACGCGGTCTCCCTGCAGGGCTCGGGCGCCGACGCCGGCCGGATCGCGACCACCCTGCGGTCCGCCGGCTACGACGGCCTGATCACCGGCATTTCCTCGATGGTCACCCCGGGCGTGCTGGAGATCCTCGGGGAGGACGCCGCGAACATCGTGCTCACCTCCCGCGGCCACGCCGCCACCGACACCTCCAACGCCGAGATAGCGGCGTTCAACAAGGCGATGAAGGCCGCCGATCCGAAGGCCAACATCGACGACATCGGCCTCAACGGCTGGCTGGCGGTCAAGCTGTTCGCCGCGGTGGCCGAGGGCCACGAGATCACCGACGGCGCCTCCGTCATCAAGGCCCTCGACGGCATCGAGGAGCCGATCAGCCTGGGCGACGCGTACCCGGACTACCGGGGCGTCCAGGACCCCCCGCCGCTGAAGGAGTACCCGCGGGTCGCGTCGTTCGAGGTCGGCACCAGCGCCGTGAAGGACGGCCGGATCGTGCCGGACGGCGACTTCTTCGACCCGTTCGCCAAGTAACCGGGCAGTCGGACAGCAGGATGACCGGGATGCGCCGGTGAGGGCCGTGACGGAACGGCGGCCCTCACCGGCGCCTCGATGCAGAAAGGTCTATTTCATGGCAGTGACCCGCAGGATCACCGTGGTCGGAGCCGGAGGTGCCGGCCTCGCCGCCGCACTCGAGGCCGGCCGGGCCGGAGCCGATGTGATCCTTTTGGAGACGGCCGACCAGGTCGGCGGCGCGACCGCACGGGCCGGTGGCGTCGTCTACGCCGCCGACACCCCGGTCCAGAAGGCCCGCGGTGTCGAGGACTCCGTCGACGAACTCATCAACTACTACATGACGGTCAGCCGCCACGAACTGGAGCCGCGGCTCCTGCGCGCCTCGGCCGAAGGCACCCGCGAGGCGATCGGCTGGCTGGAGGAACTGGGCATCACCTGGGAGCCCGAGCGGCTGTACGTGGCCGGCCTCGAGTACAAGCCGCGCGGACATCTGCCCACCGGCGACACACGCGGTCTCGGCCCGGCGGGCGGCGCGATGATCGTCGCCGCGCTGCTCACCGCCGTCGAGACGATGGACAACGTCGAGATCCGGACCGGCACCCGCTGCGCCGGGCTGCTCACCGGCGAGGACGGCGCCGTGACCGGCGTACGCACCGAGTCCGGCGAGGAGATCCCCGCGGACGCCGTCATCCTCACCACCGGCGGCTTCGGCGCCGCCCCCGACCTGCTGGCCGAGCACTGGCCCGAAGCCGTCCGGCACGGCGACTGGCACTGGTACCTCGGCCCCGACACCAACGTCGGCGACGGTGTCCGTATGGGCCTGGCCGTCGGCGGCGAACTGCGCGGATACGGCGGCACCCTGCTGGAGACGCCGAACTTCGGCCGTCTCAACGACGCCTTCACCCCGCCGTGGGTGATCTACGTCAACCGCGACGGTCACCGCTTCGTCGACGAGACCGACACCTACTGTGTGATGCCGCACGTCATCGCCAAGCAGCCCGGGGGCACGTGCTGGGCCGTCTTCGACGACGCCGCACTGCGGTCGGTCGCCGACAGCGGACACGTCGACCCCTATGGCCTTGGCGTCGACCTGGAGTCGAACTGGACCGCCGCCATGCTGCGCAAGCAGATCGAGGCAGGGGTCGTGAAGTCCGGCGCCACCCTGGCGGAACTGGCGGAGCGCACCGGGATCGCCTCCGCCGCGTTGGAGGCGACCGCCGAGCACTGGAACGCCGATGTCGCCTGCGGACGCGACACCGTGTTCGACAAGCAGGGCACGCTCGCACCGATCTCCACCGCGCCGTTCTACGCGGTGCAGTTGCGGCCGGCCATCATCGGCATCACCTTCGCGGGTCTGCGTATCGACGACGGGGCACGGGTGCTGGACACCGCGGGCCGCCCGATACCGGGCCTGTTCGCCGGCGGTGAGGTGGCCGGCGGACTCGACGCCGATGTGTACGCGGGCGGAGGCACCTCCATCGGCAACGCTCTCGTCTTCGGGCGCACCGCCGCCCGGAGCGCCACCGCCGGGGCGGCGTAGTGGCACCCCGTACGGCCGCGCCCGGCGACCGCGGGCCCCGCGAGGTCGCCGACCGCCTGGCGATCTACGAGCTCTACGCCCGTTACGCGCAGGCGGCCGACCTCGCGGACGGCGCCGCCTACGCCGACTGCTTCACCGAGGACGGCTGGACCGACATCTCCTCCTTCGGCCACACCGCCGAGTCCTTCCGGGCGCGGGGACTGGACGTCCTCGACGAGACCGGGAAGGTGCGCGGCCGCGACCGCCTGCGGACCATCGCCACCAAGCCCGCGGGCACCCCGCTCCACCACCACCTCACCGTCAACGCCGTCGTCACCTCCTACCAGGGCGACCGGGCCAACGGCTCGGCCTACTTCGTCGTGCTCGCGCCGGACGGCAGGGTCCACCAGTTCGGGCGCTACGAGGATGTCCTGGTCCGCGACGGCGACGGACAGTGGCGCATCGCCGAGCGCAGGGACCTCGCGGCGTTCAACTCCGGCACCACCCTGCCCCGGGCCTGAAACCGGGACCACGAGCACCGGCCCACACCCCGAGCGGGGTGTGGGCCGGTGCTCGTGGTCCCGGAGGGGACGGGGCCGTCAGGCCGCCGGGGTGGCGGAGCCGTGGCGGACGGGGAGCGCGGTGAAGCCGTAGGTCGTGAAGTAGGTCCGGGCGGTGACCTCGCCGTCGAGGGCCAGGTCGGGCAGCCGGTCGAGGATGTACTCGAGCACGATGGTGATCTCCAGCTTCGCCAGTGCCTCACCGATGCAGCGGTGGCGCCCGAAGCCGAAGGTCAGGTGACCGTGCACGCCGGGCCGGTCGGGGTCGAAGCGATCCGGCTCCTCGAACTTCTCCGGATCGTAGTTGCCGGCGCCGAAGGTCAGCATCACCTTCTCGCCGGGACAGATGCCCACGCCGCGCACCTCGGCGTCCTTGCGGGCGGTGCGGCCCATGTTCCAGACCGGCGGGTTGATGCGCAGCGACTCGTCGATCACCTTGCCCAGCCGGGAGCGATCGGCCTGCAGCGAGGCCATGAGGCCCGGTTCGGCGAGCACCCGGTGCACGGTGTTGGTGATGCCGTCGACGGTGGTGCCGTGGCCTGCCACGATGAAGACGATGCACAGGCCGAGCAGTTCGCTGTCGGTCAGCGGCGCACCCTCGATCTCGCCCTCCATGATCCTGCCGAGCACGTCCTCGGCGGGCTTGCCCCGGCGCTTGCCGATCTCCTCGCGGACGACGGCCTCGACGGCGGCGGCGGCGCTGCGCGCGCGCTCCGGGTCGCCCGTGGAGGCCATCCACTCGTCGACGATCTCGGAGATGTGGGCCCCGTCCTGATCGAAGCCCAGGATCGCGGAGATGGTGGCGGTGGGTACCTTGCGCGCGACGTCGAAGACGAGGTCGCCGCGCCCGCTCGCGGCCAGTCCCGAGAAGGCGTCCTCGACGATCCGCTCGATCACCGGACGGTAGCCCTCGACGGTCTTCGGGGTGAAGTACGGCACGAGGAAGCGGCGCCACGGGGTGTGCAGCGGCGGGTCGACCTCGGCGAGCGGGAGCATCACGGACTTCCCGGTCGAGGGAATGGTGTGGCCCTCTTCGACGGTGTACGTCTCCCAGTCGTTGGCCGCGGCGGTGATGTCGGCGTACTTCGTCAGCATCCAGAACCCGTCGCCCGCGTCGCTCCACGCGACAGGGCACTTGCCCTGCACGTCCTTCAGCGTCTCGAACAGATGCGGAGCGAGGGACGGATCGGTGTTGTCGAGGTGGTAGGCGTGCTCGGACTTACGGCTCTCGATCATGGCGGATCCTTGTCGTACGCGCTTTAACCAAACGCTGTTAGCGTAAAGTGGCGGGTGCCCTCCGACAAGAGCGGAGGACACCCGGTGCGGTGTGGGCCGCTGGTCTAGGTGAGTTCCCGCAGGCGGGCCGCGACCCGGACGCGGGCGGTCTCGTCGAGGTCGTACGGTGTGACGAGGGTGAACCGGTCGAAGACGTCGGCGTATCGCTCGGCGAGGATGTCGCCCGCTTCCTCCGGGGTGCCGACGGCGGCGAACTCGTGCAGCACCTCGTCGTCCACCGCGGCGGTCATCGCCTGCCAGTCACCCGCGCGGGAGAGCGCGTGCAGTCGCTCGCCGAGCTCTCCCCAGCCGTGTGCCTCCAGCACCGGCCGGTAGGACGGGGTCGAGGCGTAGAACGCGATCTGGCTCCGGGTGGCCTCGGCGGCGGCGGAGACCTGTTCCGGGGTCGTGCCGGTCGCCACGAACGGCCCCCCGACCCGCTGGAAGTCCCCGCGCGCGGACTTGTCACGGCCCCGCTGGAGCGCCGGGAGGGTGTGTTCGCGCAGATAGCGCTCGGTGAGGAAGCTGTGGAACAGGACGCCGTCCCCGACCTCCCCGGCCACCTCGGTCATCAGATCCCCGACCGCCGCGACCACGACCGGTGGTGTGCCGTGGCCGTGCGGGGCCGGGGTGAACATGGGCGTCATCAGCGTGTGGGTGTAGAACCGGCCCTGGAAGTCGAGGCGGTCACCGGTCTCCCAGGCGGACCAGATGGCGCGCAGGGCGAGGACGTACTCGCGCATCCGGGCGGCCGGTTCGGACCAGGGCATCGAGAAGCGCCGGGTGATGTGCGCGCGGACCTGGGTGCCGAGCCCCAGCATGAAGCGGCCCCGGGAGAGACGTTGCAGGTCGTGTGCCATCGAGGCGACGTTCATCGGGTTCCGGGCGAAGGCCACCGCGATGCCGGTGCCCAGACCGATCCGCTCGGTCGCGGTGCTTGCGACGGCCATCTGGAGGAAGGGATCACGGTCGAGCTCGCTGGCCCAGACGGCGTCGTAGCCCGCCTCTTCGGCCGTGCGCGCGGCAGCGGCCGGATCGGCGCCCCCCTTGATGGGCAGCGCGGTGTCCACGGGAATGCTCATGCCACTGCCTCCTCGCCGACGGCGGAGGCCAGGCAGGCTGCTCCGCCGATCTTGCCGCTCACTTCGTCCGCCGCCGCGACCAGCCGGGCCGCGACCTGCTCGATCTCGGTGCCGTCGAGGTGGCGGCGAAAGCCCCGGACGGCAAGGCCGAGCTCGACCTTCTGGGGGCCGAAGACGGGTGCCGTGAGCATCCGGACGTCGTACGACGTGTACGGGTCGAGCGCGGGGTCGAACTGCTCGCCGCGCAGTCCCCGCATCGCACCGTCGAGTTCGTCGGCCGAGGGACGGCGCAGCTGCTGGCCGACCGCGCGTTCCAGCTGGTCGTAGTGGTCGTTTCCGATCGCCACCGACCAGCGTCGCCTCCGGGTGCGGCGCAGCGCGGCCTCACCCGTGGCGGCCAGGGCCGGGTCCGCGGGGAGCCAGGCATCGGCGCCGGCCGGGTCCCAGGCGGCGAAGACCGAGCCGACCGGGAACACGAACGGGGTGCGGTAGCCGACCCGTGAGGAGACGTAGTCGGCGTCCGGGGAGTCGGCGATGGCGAGGCAGACCGACTGCCGGTCGACCGTTCCGACGGCGAGGCATTCGAGGTCGAGTTCCCTGGCGAGCCGCTCCATGTGCGGACGGGCGCGCCCGGCCAGTTCGATGAGCTCCACCAGGTCGCGTTCCGGCGCGGCCATCAGGGACGGAGTGCTGAACCCGCCGTACCCGCCGCGGAAGAAGACCAGCGGAGGACCCGGCCGCAGCTCGGCGAGCCGGTTGACCTCACCGACGACGATGTAGTGGTCGCCCGCCTCGTACCGCTGCGCGAGGGTGCAGTCGATCCAGGCGAGGGCCCCGTCGATCACGGGTGCGCCGGACGGCGCCGGGAACCACGTGATCCCGCTGAACTTGTCGGAGCCCCTGGTCGCCATGGCACGGCACACGTCCTCCTGGTCGGCGCCGAGGATACTGACGCAGAACCGGCCGGTGGCCTCGATCTTCGGGTACGTGCTCGATGTGCGTGCCGGCATGAAGCTCACCAGGGGCGGATCGAGGGACACTGAACCGAAGGACCCCACCGCCATACCGTGGGGCCGGCCCTCCGCGTCCAGCGCCGTGATGACCGCGACGCCGGTGGGGAATTGCCCGAGGACGTCGCGGAAATGGCGCGCATCCTGGGGCGGAGCGGTTGCCTGGACGTAGTTGCTCACATCGCACCTCACTGGGACGGGGCAGTACGTTAAAACTAACAGCATTTGATTCTGTGCCCAAGGGGTTGGGTCGAACGGGCGTGGGCAGGGGGTGGGGCGCAGGTGTGGGGAAGGGTCTTGGCGCGATAACCAAATGGCGTTAGGCTCGGCCGCCAGGGCCCGGTGAAGGGCCGTCGCACACTCAGCGGGAGGATGGACATGGGAGCGGTATGGCAGGCCCTGTGCGGCCGACTCGGAACGAAGTACCCGATCATGCAGGACGGCATGGGTCCGTCACCCACCACGTCCCTGGCGACCGCGGTGTCCGCGGCAGGCGGGCTCGGCTCGGTGTCCACTCCGGGGCTGCTCACCCCCGAGGCGGAGCTGCGCAAGAAACTGCGTGACCGGATGGAGCAGGTGGCGCTCGGCGCGCGCGGCGCCTTCGCGGTCAACATCCCGGTGGGCACCCTGGCCTCGGGAGAGATGCTGCCGGCCTCGGAGGCCTGCATCGACGAGGCGATCCGCATCAAGCTCGCGGGTGGCCCGGTCGGTGAGCACTTCGCCGCCATCACCACCTCGGCGGGCTTCCCCGGTGGCTTCACCGAGCGCATCCAGGAGGCCGGCCTGCTCCACTTCCACAAGGTCGGGTCCGTGCGCCACGCGGTGAAGGCGGCCGAGGCCGGCGTGGACGTCATCATCGCCTCGGGCCACGAGATGGGTGGCCACACCCACCTCAACCCGGTGTCCACCATGGTGCTGGCCCCGCAGGTGATCGCCGAGGTGGACATCCCGGTCATCGTCTCCGGCGGCATCCATGACGGCTACGGGCTCGCCGCGATGCTCGCCATGGGAGCCGGCGGCGTCGCCATGGGCACCCGCTTCATCGCGACCGACGAGCACGAGTGGCACCAGAACTACAAGCAGTACATCGTCGACTCGCGCGAGTGGGAGGACATGACCTACCAGGGGTACTACGCACCCAGCCGCGGGCTGCGCAACAAGGCCCTCCTGGAGGAACTGCCGGCCATCAAGGAGTCGGGCATCTCGGTGGACGAGCTCAACCAGTGGAAGGAGGACCGCGGGTACCTGGCCCAGATGGAGGGTGACACCGAGTCCGGCATCGTCGTCGCCGGTCAGGTCGCCGCCGCCGTCAAGGACATCGTTCCGGTCAAGACGCTTCTGGACCGGATGATGGACGAGGCCCTCGGCCTGCTGGAGAACACCGCGGCCTCGCTGCCGGCCCTCAAGGCCGCCCGCGCCTGAGCCGCCGGACGCGACGCCGATGGCCCGGTTCCGAGGGGGGACCGGGCCATCGGGCATTTTGGTGCCGGCGCACGGCTGGACCGCATCCCGGGATGCGATCCAGCCGTGCGCCGGCGAAGTGGTGCGGGGGATCAAGCGCTCCGCGTTCCGGTTCGGGGCCCCGGGTGATCGCCGTGGCGGCGGCGCCCACCAGGTGTCCCGCTGAAGCGGGCGAACCGTTCCGAACCCCGGGGCCGGCCGGATCGCCCGGCGCCGAACCGGCTCAGCGGCGCCGCCCGGGCCGGCCGTTCGGACCGGGCGGGACCCGGGCGGCGGAGCCGGGTCCCGCCCTACCGGTCCGCCCTACCGGTCCGCCCTACCGGTCCGCCCTACCGGTCCGCCGTACCGGCCGACGCCGTCTCCGGCAGCGGCGCGGCATCCTTGGGGACGACCCGGGGGCCGGGGGTGAACCGCACGGGCATCGAGGTCCAGCCGTTGACCAACGGGATCACCGGCCGGCGGACGAGGTCCTCGCGGTCGACGGCGAAGTCCGGCATCCGGCGGAGCAGTGCCCGGACCACCTCGACCAGTTCGGCCCGGGCGAGGTACGCGCCGACGCAGCGGTGCACACCGAGCCCGAAGGCCACGTGCTGATGGGCGTTCGCACGGTCGGGATCGACGGTCTCCGGATCGGGGAACACCGTCTCGTCGCGATTGGCGGAGCCGATGCCGAGGAAGAGCCGGTCGCCCGGCCGCAGCGCGACGTCCCCGAGTGTCGTGGGCGCGACGACGGTGCGGGCCGCCCCGGTGCCCGGGCTGTGCAGCCGCAGAAGCTCGTCCACGGCACCCGGAACGGCGTCCGGGTCCTCGATCAGCCGACGGCGCAGCTCCGGATGCGCGTCGAGGTGCTCGACGACGTTGGAGATCTGCGCCGTCGTGGTGTCGACGCCTCCGGTGAGCAGCATGAAGACCAGCTCGGCGACCAGGTCGTCGTCGATCGGCCGGCCGTCGACCTCGGCCTCCAGCAGGGCCGTGCAGACGCCCCGCGGACCCGCACCGCGCTCCCGCCACTCGGTGACCAGTTCCCGCATCTCCCGCATTACGCCGATGATCGCCCGTGCTGAGCCCTTCCGGTGGCTGACGCCCTGGTGCAGGGCATGCGCGTAGTGCTGCCACCGGTCGGGGGGAAGCCCCAGCAGATCGACGATGACCAGCGGCGGCAGCACGGCGCCGAGGTCCCCCACGACGTCCATCCGGCCCGACTCGACGGTGCGGTCGAGGATCCAGTCGACGATGGTGGTGAGCCGTGGGGTGTACTCGCGGACCGTACGGGCGGAGAAGAACGGCGCGATCAGACGGCGGTAGACCAGGGAGACCGGCGGGTCCATCTCCATCATCCCCAGCCGCGACGCCGTGGCCGGCACCGTGGCCCCGCCCACGACCCTGCCGTCGAACTCCAGTTCACGCCCGGACGCGAACGTCTCCGGTTCCCGCAGCACGCGGCGGACGTCCTCGTACCGGGTGACGGCGTAGAACCCGCCGTGCTGCGGGGAGTGCGCCACCGGGCAGGTCGTGCGCAGGTCCGCATAGATCCGCGGCCAGTGCTCGGCGAAGGCGGGGGAGTGGTGGTCGAACGGTTCGGGGGCGCCGTCGGGGGCCGTCGAGCCGCTCACTGGTTCGCTCCGTCGGCCGGCCGAACCCGTTCTCCGGTGAGCCGGGGCAGCGCGCCCGTGTCGGTGCCCTCCCGCGGACCGGCGGGGTAGGTCATCGTCATCGAGTAGAAGCCGTTGGTCAGCGGGATCCGCTCGTAGGCCTCGACCCCGGTGATCACGTACTCGGGGATGCGGCGCAGCAGTTCGCCGAGGAACACCTCGGCGTTGGCGGAGGCCAGCAGTGCCCCGGGGCAGCGGTGGACGCCACCGCCGAAGGCGAGGTGCGGGTTGGGCGAGCGGGTGATGTCCGGCGTCGCGGCGTCCGGGAAGACCTCCTCGTCGAAGTTGCCGGAAGCGTAGGAGAGGAGCACCCGGTCGCCGGGGCGGAACGTGTGCCCGCCGACCTCTACTGTCTGGGTGACGGTACGGGCCAGGCCGGGGGAGGGCGCGTGATAGCGCATCATCTCGTCGACCGCGGTCGGCAGCAGCGACGGGTCGGCCACGATCCGCGCCCGGTCCTCCGGCCGGTCGTGCAGATGCTTGAGCATGTGGGCGATGGTGGCGATCGTGGTGCCCTCGCCGCCGAGCAGCATCATGTTGACGAGTTCGGTGGCCCACTCGACGCTCAGCGGTTCGCCGTCGACCACCGCGTCGTTGAGACCGCTGATCAGCCCGGGCCGGGGTGCGACCCGCTGGCGCTCGACCTCCTTGCGGACGTCCTCGCGCATCCAGACGGCGCCCTCCGCGCGGTCCTCGGTCTGCCGGACCATCCGTTCGGCGACATCGGCGTAGGCCGACCACCGATCCAGCGGGATGCCCAGGATGTCGAGGATGACGATGGCCTGGAAGGGGCCGGCGAGGTCGGTGACGATGTCGCACTCGCCCTTCTCTACGATCCGGTCGATGGCCCAGCCGGCCGTCTGCCGGATCCGCTCGCGGCCCCGGGCGATGGCCTGGCGGGTGAACCACGGGGTGAGCAGCCTGCGGTACTTCGTGTGCTCGGGCGGGTCCATCTCGAGGATGCCGACCCGTACGGGCTGGTGCGGGATGGCGACGCCGAGGCCCTTGTCGGTGCCGTCCGCGTGCCAGGACCGTTCGGAGGAGAAGGCCCGGTGATTGCGGAGGGCCTCGGTGATGTCCGCGTGCCGGGTCAGTACGTGGTAGCCGCCGTGGAGGTCGGAGGAGATGACCGGACAGCCGCGGCGGGCCTGCGCGTAGATGTCCCGCCAGCGCGCGGCGTGGTCCTCGCTGGTGTGGTCGAACCGATCGGGCGTCATGTCTGCACCCCTATTAATCAACCAGTATTAGATTTACGATGCTGGCATGCCGTACACAGGGTGTCAACGAGAAGCGACAGCGCGGGACGGGTCCATGCAGGGCCGGATCGCCCTGATCACCGGAGGGTCGCGGGGGATCGGCCTCGGCATCGCGCGCCGGTTCCACGAACGGGGCGCGCGGGTCGTGCTGTGCGCCCGCAACACCGACGACGCGAGGGCCGCGGCGCGGACCCTGGACCCCTCGGGGGAGACCGCGCTCGGCGCGGGCGTGCACGTCTCCGACGAGGACGCCGCCCGGTCCCTGCTGGCGGACGTCGGCGAGCGCTGGGGCCCCCTCGACGTCCTGGTCAACAACGTCGCCGCCAACCCGCACTTCGGACCGACCCATACGGTGGATCACGGCCGCTGGCAGAAGATCATGGAGGTCAACCTCTGGGCCCCGCTGCGCTGGACCCAGCTGGCCCTCGAGGCGGGTCTGGGCGTGACCCGGCCCGGCTCCGTCCTGATGATCTCCTCCAACGTCGCCGCAACCCCGGGCAGCCCGTCCGGTGTGTACGGCATGAGCAAGGCGGCCCTCAACTACCTCACCGCCCAGCTCGCGGTCGAACTCGGCCCGCGGGTCAGGGTGAACGGCATCGCGCCCGGCGTCGTGAACACCCGGTTCTCCGCGCCGCTCGTCGCCGGGGGCGAGAAGGTCTACGGCCGCTGGCCGCTGCCCCGCTTCGGCGAGCCCGAGGATGTCGCGGACGCCGCGGAGTTCCTCGCCGGCGAGGCCGCGTCCTGGGTCACCGGACAGGTACTGACCGTCGACGGCGGTGCGCTGCTGGGCGGCGACGAGTTCTCCGCGCTGGAGGGTCTGTGATGTCCTCGGTGAGCACCGTCGATCACGGTGGCGGCGTCCTCGAAGTCCGGCTGGACGAGCCGGAGCGGTTCAACACCCTGGAAGCGGTGATCGTCCAGGAGCTGCACGACGTGCTCGGCGCCCTCGCCCCCCGCACCGACGTGCGCGTGGTGGTGCTGACCGGGGCGGGCAGGCACTTCTGCGCCGGTGCCCACCTCCAGGGGCACGGCACCGCACCCGGTGGTGACGGATCGCGGACGGTCCCGGACTGGATGTCCGTGCAGGAACACATCGCGACCCTGGTGACCCGGCTGCGTTCGCTGAGGATGCCCGTCGTGGCCGCGGTGCAGGGCGCCGCGGCCGGCGGCGGGTTCGCCCTGGCGCTCGCCTCCGACATCCGCGTCTGCGCGGACGACGCCCGGTTCAACGCCGCGTTCGTCAAGGTGGGTCTCTCGGCCTGCGACATCGGGGTGAGCTGGCTGCTGCCCCGGCTGATCGGCGCCTCGCGCGCCTTCGAACTGCTGCTCACCGGCCGCTTCGTGGAGGCGGAGGAGGCCGAGCGGATCGGGCTGGTCTCCCGGCTGGTGCCCCGGGCGGAGCTGATGGAGACCGCCCTGGAGACGGCTCGCGCGATCGCCGCGCACGCGCCCTACGGGGTCCGGATGACCAAGCAGGTGATGTGGTCGCAGCTGGAGATCTCCAGCCAGGCAGCCGGTCTCGACCTGGAGAACCGCACCCAGGTCTCCGCGGCGCTCACCGAGGACCACCGGGAGGCCGTCGCGGCCTTCCTCGCCAAACGCGCCCCGGAGTTCCGCAACAGGTAGCCGTGCTCCCGCGGGTTCCGCGACGGACAGGTGCGGTGCCTTCGCTGTCGAGCCGTTCCTGACCGCGGCCCGTCCGGGACCGCTGCCCCGGACGGGACGGTCAGGCCGGACCCCTTCCGCGACGAAGGGGTCCGGCCTGTGTCTCAGCCGAGCAGGGCCGCGGCCAGGACGCGCGCCGTGGCCAGCGGCAGTTCGCCCGGAGGCCCGAGGATCTGCAGGCACACGTGGTCCGCGCCGGCGTCATGGTGGGCGCGGACCCGGGCGGCGATCTGTTCGGGGGTTCCCCAGGCGAACAGGGCGTCGACCAGGCGGTCGCTGCCGCCGTCGGCCACATCGTCCTCGGTGAAGCCCAGACGCAGCCAGTTGTTCACGTAGTTGGGCAGCCCCAAGTACATCGCGAGCGCCTCTCGCGCGGTGGCGCGGGCCGACACCGGATCGGAGTCGAGCACGACCCCTTGCTCCGGCATCACCCGGGCGCCGGCGCCGACGGCCGCGCGGATCCGGGCTGTGTGCTCGGGTGTGACCAGGTACGGATGCGTGCCGAGGGAGCGTTCCGCGGACAGGGCGAGCATCTTCGGGCCCAGGGCGCCGATGATCCGGTCCTCCGGTGGCACCGGGGTGGCCGAGGCGTCCAGCTCGTCGAGGTAGCCGCGCATCTTGGCCAGCGGCCGTTCGTACCGGCCGAGACCGGACCGTTCGACCATCGGACCGTGACTCGCCCCGAGGCCCAGCAGGAACCGTCCGGGGTGCGCGGCGTCGAGGCGGGCGAACGCCTCCGCGGACTCCGTGGGCGGATTGACCCAGATGTTGGCGATGCCGGTCGCGACGACCGCCCGCGAGGTGGCCTCCAGCAGCACGGCGGCCGTCTCGAACGTACGGCGCAGGCCGCCCGGGTACCACAGCGCCGCGTAGCCCATGTCCTCCAGGGCCGCGGCCGCGTCGGCGACGAGCGCGCGGTCGTCGAGGCGGAACGCACCGGCCCAGATCCCGAAGGACCGCCCCGGGGCACGCAGCGGGCGGACGCTCATGCGACGGGTTCGAACGCGGCGGCGGTCCGGACCGCGCCGGCGAACGCCGCCACCTGGGCCCCGACCCGGGCGAACTGCTCGTCCAGCCCCGGGTCCACGCACCGGCCCGCGCGGAAGGCGCCGCGCTGGGCGACGACCGCCGCGCCGTACGGCGTCGGGAAGCCGCGCAGCGCGTGGGCGACCGTGCGCAACTGGTCGATCACTGCCACGGCGGCCTGCTTGCCGTAGGCGACACCGATACAGCCGACCGGAATCCCGTCGAGGTAGGGGCGCGGGTCGCCGGAGAGGTCCTCGGCGTAGTCCAGGGCGTTCTTGACCAGGCCCGAGACGGATCCGTGGTAGCCGGGGCTCGACACGACCAGGCCGTCGGCCGAGCGGAGCGCCTCCACCAGGCTCACCGCCTGGGGCGAGCGCGGGACGCGCTGCTCGTAGAAGGGCAGCGCGATGTCGTGGGCGGTCAGGCAGAGCGTGCGGGCACCGGCGGCCTCGGCCGCCGCGAGCGCGGAGCGGAGTCCCGCCTCGGAGCTGGACTCACCCCGTACCGTGCCACCGATGCCGACGACCAGCGGTCGTTCGTCGAGCGCGTGTTCAGGCATGCCCAATAAACTAACAGCGGTTGGTTCAAGCTGGCAAGGATCAGCGGACGGCCATCGCCTCCGGGTCCCGCCGGACGACACGCAGCATCACGGCCGCCGCGCAGGCCGTGGCCGTCAGCATGGCGCCGGCCATCGCGGTGCCGTCGGCCCCTCCCAGGCCCACGACGGGTGCCACGAGACTACCGACGGAGAACTGAGTGAACCCCATGAGCGCGGCCGCCGTGCCCGCCCGGTGGCCCTGCCCGTTCAGCGCCAGCGCCTGACTGTTCGGCATGCTCAGCCCGTACCCGGCGACCGATAGCGCGAGCACCGCGACGACGGCGCCCAGGGGCGTCTCGCCGAAGGCCAGCAGCGGCACCAGCAGCGCCGAGCTGAACAGCCCGAGCAGGGTGGCGCAGGTGAGCACGTTCGCCGGCCCGAAGCGCCGGATGAGCAACGGGTTCACCTGGGCGAGCACCGTGAGGCCGATCGCGTTGGCGGCGAAGAGCAGGCCGAACTGCTGCTCGCTCAGCCCGAACCGGTCCTGCAGGACGAACGACGCCCCCGACACGTAGCTGAACAGCGTCGAGAACATCAGCCCCCCGACCAGGATCAGCGCGAGGTACGTCCGGTCGCCCAGCAGCTCCCGGTACGACGCGCGGGCGGCCCGGAAGGTGGGCCGGCCACGCCGCTCGGGAGGAAGGGTCTCGGGGAGCGAGGTCGCGGCCAGCACGAGCAGCACCGCGCCGAGAGCGGCGAGCGCCAGGAAGATGAACGGCCACTCGGCGACCGTGAGCACACCGCCGCCGATGGTGGGCGCGAGGGCCGGGGCCACGCCGATCACGAGGAACATCCGCGACATGACCCGCGCGTAGCCCGCCCCCGCGAACAGGTCGCGCACGGTGGCCATCGACACGACCGCGACCGCCGCGCAGGACAGGCCCTGCAGCAGCCGGGTACCGGCGAGCAGATACGGGTCACGCACGGCGAAGCACAGCAGCGAGGCGACGATGTGGCCGGTGAGCCCCACCAGCACCGGGCGGCGGCGGCCGAACACATCGGCGAGCGGTCCGGCGACCAGCTGGCCCAGGGCCAGCCCCACCAGCACACCGGTGAGGGAGAGCTGGATCCGCGACGGCTCCGTGTCCAGGTCGCGGGCCATCTCGGGCATGGCCGGGAGGTACATGTCCATCGTGAAGGGCGATATCGACATCAGCAGCGCGACGACCACCAGCACACGGGTCGAGCCCGCCGCCGAGGGAGCCGCGACAGGCGCCGGGTCCGGGCCGGGAAGAGCCCTCACCGAGGGGGTGGTGTTGTCGTCGGTCACGGGGACACGGTCCTCTCCGTACGGGGGGATCACGGCCGGAAACGCACGGGGCCTGGGGAGTTGGGGGTGGAACCCGACCGGAGAGGACCGCGAGGTCCGTCGCGACCGGTGGTCAACAGGCGAACGATGATGGATTAAAGTGCAGGAGGACGTGGAGCCCGGAGACGAGGAGAGCCCCCATGGCCCGACCGAAGGTCCCGCTGATCTCGCGCCGGAAGGCGCTCGAGGCGGCGCTCGAGATCGTCGACAACGAGGGTCTCGAGGCGTTGAGCATCCGGCGCCTGGGTGAGGCGCTCAAGGTCAACGGCGCTTCGTTGTACCACCACTTCCGCAACAAGGACGAGATCCTGGTCGGCGTCACCCAGCTCGCGCTGGCCGATGTCGCGGCCCCGCGCACCCAGAACGAGAACTGGAGGGTCTGGCTTCCGCTCAACGCGTACCGCACCCGCCAGGCCCTGATCTCGCACCCGGAGCTGATCCCGGTGATGCTGCGCCGCGCGCCGCTGGGTATCGGTCTGACGGAGGTGGAGGCGAGTGTGCGGCGGCTGCAGGACGAGGGCGTCCCGCTGCCGATGATCGTCCCTCTGATGGAGGGCCTGGAACTGATGGCGATCACCAGCGCACTCCAGGAAACCGGTATGTCCGGTTCCGAGAAGGAGGAGAACGGTGACGACGCCACCCCGTCGCTGGACGCGGCCCTCGAGGCGCGGGGCATGAGCTCCGAGGAGCTCTTCCAGCTGATGGCCTCCTCGATGCTCTCGATGATCGAGAGCACGATACAGCTGAAGGAGACGCGGCTCGCGGCCGAGCGGCTCGCCGGGGCCTGAGCGTCCGGAGAGCCGGCGGGGGAGCGGGGCACGGGCAGATGGACCCGCCGTGCGCGCGGCGGCGTGTGCGCGGCCTGGCCCCCTGGGCGTGCCGTCCACGCCGTACGTCCCGGGGACGTCAGCCGACAAGATGGAGGCTGTCCCGGTCGCGGTGCCGGTCCCGCACCGCTGCGGCGGGCTCCGTGGCGGAGCCGGGCGGGGCCCCGACCCCGGGGGGCAGACCGGCCTCGACGGTGAGCAGGTGCAGCGGCCAGTTGCCGACCCGCCACACGCCCGCGGTGTAGAGGGCCGACTTGTAGCTGCCGCGCAGATGCGCGAGCGCCGCCTCGGCGGAGGGCGCGTTCATGGACAGGCGCACCGTGGCGGTGTCGGCGGTGATCACGACGTCGGGGTACATCCAGTCCAGGCCCGCACGCACGGACGCGGTGACGGCCTCGGGATCCGCCACGGCGGGCAGGAAGGCCGGCCTCGTCGCTCCGAACCTGGCGGTGTACATCGACCAGCCCATGAGCCTGACCTCTCGTGTGTGGTGCCCCGCGGCAGGGGGCGGGGGATGAATCTGCAAGGTGCTGGGGGGAACGCGCCCCCCACCGGCCGGCGGGGGGCGCTGCCGGGCGCCGTCGCCGGAGTGCGGCGCGGAGCCGCACCCGGACGACGGAGGCGGCCGGCCGGTGTCACTCCGAGGACGGGGCCTCGATGATGCGTCCGTCCGGGAGGTAGACGACCCCCGGGTAGTCGGGCATGGAGGCGGGCTCGTCGTCGGCGAGCAGTTCCAGGGCCTCGGCCTTGTCGTCGTCGTTCAGCGGGCGGGTGTTGGTCGTGAACTCGACCATGTTGCCGTCCGGGTCCCGGGTGTAGATCGACGTGATGAACTCGTGGACGACCTCGCTCACCTTCTGGCCGCACGACAGCCAGTGCTGCTTCTTCTGCTCCAGCTCGGTGAGGTCCTTGACCTCGAAGGCGATGTGGTTGATCCACCAGGGCAGACCGAGCCCGACGGAGATCGAGGGGTCCCAGTCCTCGGGCAGCTCGACACCGTTCAGGTGGAGGTCCCAGAGCACGAAGTACGAGCCGGAGCCCTTGGCGGTCTCGTAGAACACGTGCTTCGTCCAGCCGGCCTTGGATCCGCCCATGGCCTGACGCTTGACGATCTTCACGAGCTCGAAGCCCATGACCTCGGTGTAGAACCTGTGCGACACGTCGAAGTTCTTCGGGGTGATGGCCAGGTGGTGAATCACGGCCCCTCCTCGTTGGTCGAAGACCCTTCCCGGAACCGGGGGGTGCCCTTCCACAGTGACTCACCCAACGATGATTGTCAAAGGGTTGACGTATGAACACTGCTTGTTGAAGCCTTGACGTATATCGCGGGTCACGTAACCATCTGCCCATGTCTGACCAGATGACGGCCGATCCGGCCGGTACCACCACGTCCGTGATCAGATCCGTGGCGCCCGTGCGTCGGCGCGAGGGCCTCGACTGGGCCGAATTCTCCCGTCACTGGCGCGAGGAGCATGCGGTGATCGCCCGCGGGCTGCCGGGCATGACCGGATATACGCAGGGCCACGCGATCCCCGGGGAGCAGCCCGCGGACCGCCCGCCCACCTGGGCGTAC
This sequence comes from Streptomyces sp. NPDC086080, assembly GCF_044540255.1. Classification (NCBI taxonomy): domain Bacteria; kingdom Bacillati; phylum Actinomycetota; class Actinomycetes; order Kitasatosporales; family Streptomycetaceae; genus Streptomyces; species Streptomyces sp. NPDC086080. The sequence goes on along the minus strand of NZ_JBITRU010000009.1, from coordinate 155,944 downwards.
GACGGTGTGCCGCTGGCCTCCTTCCCGGACCTCGCGGCCATCGGGACACTCAGGGCACACCCGGACTACCTCGGCCGTGCCGTGCCGGACGAGGAGCGGTTCACCGACCGGGCCGGCATGGCGGCGGTCCTGCTGGAGCACTGCTTCGGCGCGGCGCCCGCCCCGGTGCCCGGGGGGCGCACGTTGATGGTGTTCACCCGCGTGGACGACGCCGATGAAGAGGCCGGCCGGGCGCTGGCCGGGGCCCTGGAGGCCGTACCGGGCGCGGATGCGGCTCTCGGCCGTCGCTGGAGCACGGCGCTGGACGTCGACCCGGGGCTCTCGCCGCGGGGCGCGGAAACCCGACGGCCGTACGACGGTCTGCTGGAGGTCTGGTTCCCTTCCGCCGCTCCGGCCACCCGGGTCGCGCAGGAGGTGGCGAGCGATCCCGCGCTCCTGCCGTTCGAGGTGTTCTGCCTGGTGGTGCGGGAGAACCGGGTCGTCTGACCTGCGGATTCCCTCGGCGGCGGAAGTGTCGTCACGACCGTTGACCCCATAACCAGATGCTGTTAGGTTTTCGCCCACGTTCGGCCACGTGACCGAGGCATTTGGCGGCGGGATGCCGCACCCCACTTCGATCACCAGCTAGGGAGCACGAGTGGTCACTCATTTGACGGACTGGGTCTCTTACAACGCGCGCCGCCACGGGCCCGAGATCGCGGTAGACGGCATCGACTCCGGCCGGCAGCTCACCTGGAGCCAGTTCGAGGACCGGGTCGCCCGGCTCAGTTCGGTCCTGGTCGACCTCGGTATCGAGCGCGGTGACCGGGTAGGGCTGATCGCGGACGACGACTGGAGGGTCCTGGCCCTGCAGTTCGCCTGCATCCGCACCGGCGCGGTCTATGTCCCGTTCAACTGGCGGCTGACGGTCGACGAGATCGCCGTGCTCTGCGAGGACGCGGACCTCGCACTGCTCCTGCACGACGGGACGTGGCAGGACACCGCCACCACGCTCGGCAAGAAGTCCGGCGTGCCACTGGCGGGCTGGGAGGGCACCGACGTCCGCAACGACATCGACGTCCTCATGGACGGGGCGGCTCCGATGGCGGGCACCGGCCCGTATCTGGGCGACCAGACCGCCCAGATCCTCTACACCTCCGGCACCACCGGCCTGCCGAAGGGCGCTCTCATCACGCTCGGCGGGCTGGCCTGGCACGCGCTGAACGTCCAGCACGAGATGGCGATCGGCGGCCCGCCCGCCCGCTACCTCAGCGCACTGCCGCTCTTCCACGCGGCCGGCCTCAACGCGATCGTCAACCCGACGCTCATGGCCGGCGGGCGGATCAGCGTCATGCGCCGCTTCGACCCGGCCCGGGCCGCCGAACTGCTCGGCGACAGCAGCCACGGGTTCACCCACTTCAACGCCGCGCCGGTGATGTACCGGATGGTGATGGAGAACGCCTCCGACTCGGCGGACTTCTCCCACATCCGGGCCGGCATGGTCGGCGGTGGCGCGATCCCGGCCGATGTAGGTGCCTACTTCAGCGAGCGAGGCCTCGAACTGCAGGCCGGCTGGGGTGCCACCGAGATGGGGCCCAGCATGACCCTGATGCCGAAGGCGTCGCGGGCGGCGAAGGCGCACACCGTCGGAATGCCCGTCCAGCACGTCCAGATGCGCGTCGTCGACCCCGTCACGCTCGAGGACGTCGCGCCGGGCGAGATCGGCGAGGCATGGGTCCGTGGCCCCGCGATCTCCCCCGGATACTGGCGCCGCGAACCCGAGAACGACGAGGCGACCGCCGAGGGCTGGTTCAAGAGCGGTGACGCCGTCTCGATCGACGAGGACGGATTCGTCGCCCTGCGGGGACGCTTCAAGGACATGTACAAGTCCGGGGGCGAGAACGTCTTCTGCGCCGAGGTCGAGCGGGTGATCGTCAGCCATCGCGACGTGCAGGACGCGGCGGTCGTCGGAGTGCCGCACGAGAAGTGGGGAGAGGTCGGCTACGCCGTGGTGGTCCCCGAGGCGGGCCGCACGGTGGACGAGTCCGGCCTGATCGCCCACGTGGCGACGCGTCTGGCCAAGTACAAGGTGCCCGTGAAGGTCGTCGTCGTCGAAGACTTCCCCCGCAACGTCACCGGCAAGATCCAGAAGAACGTGCTGCGCGACATGCTCGGCTGACTCCCGGCCGGCGTCCGCAGGACTCCGCACACCGGGCGCGGTCTCCGGCCGCAGGACCCCGGACGATCGCCAGGCACCACAGGAACCGCACACACCGCAGGAATCCCACGCACCACACCACAGCAGGACCCGGCACGAGAGGGACGTACGTGAGCGCCACGCATCTGCACAAGCAGGCCGAGCAGGCCGAGCGGGAACTGGACCTGGTCTGGAAGCCACTCACGATCAAGAACGTCACGTTGCGCAACCGCATCGTCCGGTCCGCGCACGGTACCGGGTTCGCCCGTGGCCCGGTGACGGAGACCCTGAAGGCGTACCACATGGAGCGGGCCAGGGGCGGTGTCGCGCTCAGCTTCGGCGAGGGCGGCCAGGTCCACTGGAGCTCCCCGGGCTTCCTGGACCTGACCAACGACGACATCGTCGAAGGCCTCGCCGACCTGGCGTCGTCCGTGCGGGCCGAGGGCATGAAGCTGTTCCAGCAGCTGATGCACGGCGGCCCGACGCTCTACGCGCACGACGGTTCCGCCCCCTGGGCCGCCTCCGCGGTGGCGGACCCGGTCCTGGGCCTGGTGCCGCACCCGATGACCAAGAACATGATCGACGAGGTGATCGAGGGCTTCGCCGCCGCGGCGGGCCGCGTCCGGCAGGCCGGTCTCGACGGCGTCGAGATCCACGGTGGGCACAGCTACCTCTTCAGCTCCTTCCTCGCTCCGGCCACGAACCACCGCACCGACGAGTACGGCGGAACCCTGGAGAACCGTGCGCGGATCCTCTTCGAGGCGCTGCGCGCGGTCCGTGACCGGGTCGGCCCCGACTTCGTCGTCGGGGTACGGCTCTCGCCCGACGGCGTCGACGGCATGACCACCGCCGACGACGTCCGGCAGGTGATCGAGTGGCTGGAGGAAGAGGACGGTCTGGTCGACTACCTGAACGTCTCCTACGGCAGCCACTACCGGCGCTCCAAGCTGATCGGCGTCACCCGCGAACCACGCAACTACATGGTCGAGCAGGCCACCGGGGAGATCACCAAGCGGGCCGCGCTGCCCACCATGGTCACCGGCCGGATCCTGTCCCTGCACGACGCGGAGGAGATCCTGCGCAACGGAGAGGCCGACATGGTCTCCATGGTGCGCGCGCTCATCGCCGACCCGCACATCGTCAAGAAGACGCGGGAGGGACGCACCGCGGAGATCCGCCCCTGCATCTCCTGCAACCAGGCCTGCGCCGGCGGCCTCACCAGCCGCGGCCTGATGGGCTGCGTCGTCAACCCCGCCTGCGGCCACGAGAGCAGGCGCGGCGACCACGTACTCACCATCAGCCCGCGCCGCCGCACCGTCCTGGTCATCGGCGGCGGCCCGGCCGGCATGGAGGCCGCCCGCTCCTGCGCGCTGGCCGGTCACCGGGTCGTCCTGCACGAGGGGTCCGACCGACTGGGCGGCCAGCTCAAGCTGATCGAGAAGTCCCCGACCCGTTCCGACGTCGCCGACCTGCTGCCCTACTTCGAGTCGGAGCTCGCCCGCCTCGGCGTCGAGGTCGTGCTGAACAGCGCGCTCGAGTCCCGTGAGGCCGTGGACGCCGTCGGCGCCGACCGGGTCGTCGTCGCCACCGGCGCCACGCCCCGCCGCGACGGCTTCCAGGCCTGGCGGCCCGGAAAGGCCCCGGCGGGTCTGGCCGGCGTCGACGTGCTGACCGGCTGGGACGTGCTGAACGGCGCCGAGATCACCGGTCCGGTGCTTCTCGTCGACGAACTCGGACACTACGAGGGCATCGACGTCGCCGACGCCCTCGTCCTCGCGGGCCACCGGGTGCACCACGTGACCCGCTTCTCGAACCTCGCCGCCAACATTCCGGTGGCCTACGACTACGCCGCCGGCCCGCACGCCGAGGAACTGTTCAAGGGCGACTACGAGCTGCACACCCGCACCCTCGTGCACGCCGTCGAACCGGGCAGGGCCACCGTCGCCCCGATCGCCGCCCCGCACCGCATCCAGGAGCTGGAGGTGAACACCTTCGTGTTCATGTCCGGCGCGGTCCCCGACAACGCCCTCACGGCCCAGCTGGAGGACATCCCCGAGCTGTACGTCATCGGCGACGCGCTCGGCCCGCGCACCCTGGAACCCGCGATCACCGAGGGCTCGCTCGCGGCGGCCCGGTTCGAGGAGGGCTGGCAGCGCGCGACGTGGGTGCGCTACTCCGGCGGAAGCTCCGTCTGAGGAAAGGGCATCATGGCACTCGAGCACGTACTCTCACCGCTGCGTCTGGGGCCGCTGACGCTCCGCAACCGGGTCGCCACCACGGCCCACATGACCGGCTACGCCGAGGACGGACTGGTCTCCGACACCCTCGTCGAGTACCTGACCGCCCGGGCCCGCGGCGGTGTCGGCCTGCTGATCACCGAGGCCGGCGCCGTCCACCCGACCTACCGGCCCGCGTCGTACCGGCTCTACCGGGACGACGTCGGGCCGGGGCTGGCCAGGCTCGCCGCCGCCGTGCACGCGGAGGGGGCCGTGCTGATCGGGCAGGCCAACCACGGCGGGGCTGCCTCCCCGCCGCTGCCCGACGGCCGTCCGGCGTTCTCCGCCTCCGACAACGACGGTCTCAACGGGGCCCCGGCCCGGGCCATGACACACGCCGAGATCGAGGAGATCCAGGACGCCTTCGTGCACGCCGCGCAGGTGATGTCGGAGGCCGGGCTGGACGGCTGCGAGGTGCACGGAGCCCACCACTACCTGGTCAACCACTTCCTCTCGCCACTCTACAACCGGCGCGAGGACCGCTACGGCGGGAGCTTCGGCAACCGGCTGCGTTTCCTCGCCGAGATCCTGGAGGCCATGCGGGCCACCACCCGGCCGGGATTCGTGCTGGGCGTACGGCTGAGCGCGGACATCGGTCCGGGCGGCATCGACTCCGAGGCCATGCTCGCCATCGGCCGGGCCCTGCAGGAGCGGGACCTGGTCGACTTCGTCGGGTTCTCCCTCGGCGGCCGGACCCCGGAGGCCTTCCCGCTGATGACCGGCGGCATGGAGCGGCCGGCCGGCTACGAACTGCCCTGGAACGAACTGCCCTCGCGCGGCCTGACCTTGCCCACCCTGGTCACCGGTCGTTACCGCACCCTGGAGCAGGCCGACGAGGTGATCGCCTCGGGCGCCGCGGACCTGGTCGGCATGACCCGGGCCCATATCGCCGACCCCGAACTGGTCGTCAAGACCACGTCCGGCCGTACCGCCCGGGTGCGGCCCTGCATCGGCTGCAACGAGTGCCAGCGCTCGATCATCACCGAGGGATCGATCCGGTGTGCCGTCAACCCGGCCCTGCCCGGCGCCGGCACCACGACCGAACTGCCGTTCCCCACCCGGCGGGCCCGCCGGGTCACCGTCGTCGGCGGCGGCCCGGCCGGTCTCGAGGCCGCCCGGGCCGCCGCCCTGGCCGGGCACACCGTGACGCTCTTCGAGGAGTCGGAGGAGCTGGGCGGCCTCGCCCGCCGTGCGGCGCGGGCCATGCCGAACGCGCCGGGCATGCTCGACGCGATCGCCTGGTCCGAACGGGAGGTGCGCGGCGCGGGCGTCGACCTACGGCTCGGCACCCGGGCGGACGCGGCGGCGGTGCTCGCCACCGCGCCCGACGTGGTTGTCGCGGCCACCGGATCGGTGCCGCGGCCGGGTGTCCGCCAGACGGCGCGGCCCGGTGCGTCCGTGGCGGGCGCGGACCTGCCGCACGTGGTGTCCTCACGGGACGTGCTCACACTGACCACCGTCCCCGCGACGGCGGTCGTGGTCGACGAGATCGGTGAGTACGAGGCGCTCGGCGTGGCCGAACTGCTTCTCGAGGCGGGCGCGCACGTCACCTTCGTCACGCCGTTCGCCTCGGTCGGACTGCCGGCGGAGGCGACCGGACGCCCGGCGACGGCGCTCGGCCGGCTGCGCGCCCACGGCCGCTTCACGGCGCTGCCGCTGTCGATGGTCGTCGCGGTCACCCCGGCCTCCGCCGACGTCGAGGACCTCCTCGGACACACGGTGTCCACACACGGGGCGCACCTGGTGGTGATGGTGACCCGCGCGGCGCCGTCCCGGCCCTCCTGGGGCGCGGAGCTGGGGGTTCCGGTGGAGTACGTCGGCGACGCGGTCCTCCCGAGGTCCTACCGGACCGCCGTGCGGGAGGGCTATCTGGCGGCGACACGGATCGAGGAGCTCTGCCGCACGGCACATCAGGCGCGGAGCGCGACAGCGGAGGCGAGGACATGACGAAGCCGTCGGGCACGACGAGGACGCCGCAGCAGGCGGCCGGGCAGGTCCAGGTGGTCGAGGTCGGCCCCCGGGACGGGCTGCAGAACGAGGCGACCCTCCTCGCGACCGAGGACAAGGTCCGCTTCATCGAGCTGGCGATCGCGGCCGGGGTGCGCCGGATGGAGGCCGTGTCCTTCGTCCGCCCGGACGCCGTGCCGCAGATGGCCGACGCCGAGAAGGTGATGGAGCGGGTACCCCGGCGCGACGACGTCTCGTACATCGGCCTGGTGCTCAACCGGCGCGGCTTCCTGCGTGCCATGGACTCCGGCGTCGACGAGATCAACCTGGTCGTCGCCGCCAGCGACTCCTTCAACCGCCGCAACCAGAACGCCGGCACCGACACCCTCGCCGCCATGGTGGAGGAGGTCCTCGAACTCGCCGGCTCGGCCGGGATGCCGGCGTCGGTGACGATCGCGACCGCGTTCGGCTGCCCCTTCGAGGGCGAGGTGGCGCCCGACACGGTCGCCTCCCTCGTCGCGCGGGCCTCGGCCGCCGGCGCCCGTGAGATCGCGCTGGCCGACACCATCGGGGTGGGTGTGCCGCGTCAGGTGCGTGAACTCTTCGCCGCCGCCCGTGCGTTGACCGACGTACCGCTGCGCGCGCACTTCCACAACACCCGCAACACCGGCTACGCGAACGCCGTGACGGCCCTGGACCTGGGGGTGAACATCCTCGACTCCAGCATCGGCGGTATCGGCGGCTGCCCCTTCGCGCCGCGGGCGACAGGCAACATCGCCACCGAGGACCTCGTCTACACGCTCGACCGTTCGGGTGTCACCACCGGGCTGTCCCTCCCGGCCCTGGCCGACGCCGCCGCGTTCATCGGCGGGAAGCTGGGCAAGGAGGTCCCCTCGATGGTGTCCAAGGCGGGCGGCTTCCCGCAGAAGGAGGCGTCATGACGTCCGAGAGGCCCCGGGTCCCGTCCAGTCACCTCGACCTGACCAGGGCGTTGACCGCCACCCTGTCCACGATCGGCCCGGGCGGGGTCCCCCAGGTCACCGCGATCGCGTTCCACTACGACGAGAGCGACGGACTCTTCCGCATCTCGCTCAACGACAGCCGGCAGAAGGCCCGCAACCTGCGCAGGACCCCGCTGGCCACGCTGTTCGTCATCGACCCGGAGAACAGGTTCCGGACGCTGGAGATCCGCGCGGACGTCGCGCTCGAACCCGACGCCGACTTCTCGTTCGCGGCCGAGGCCGGGGCCAAGTACGGCCACGACTTCCACGACCTCGACGCGCCGGGCCAGACCCGCAGCAAGGTCACCTTCCACCCCCGGCGGATCGTCGCGACGGACCTGACGCCCCGCTGAGAGCGCCCCGCCGGGCGTGTACCGGGTTCCTGGTGAGGCGGTGTCGTGCCGCGTCACCAGGGGCCCGGTTCTCGTGCGTGGCGCTTCGGTGCGCATCCACGCCAGGGCGTCACCACGGCGCGCGGGCCGGTGGACGGCCGGGGCGGACGTCCCGCCCGTCCGCTGCCGGGCCACCGGGTGGGACCTGTCCAGGCGCCCGGTTCCGGGCCCTGCGGTTCGTCGCCGCCCCGGGCGGTTCCTGTCCACGCTCTCCGGGCGAGGTCTGCCGGACGCCGCCCGGGGGACGGACCCACGGACGAAGCCGGCCCGGGTTCCGGGCCGGCTTCGTACAGGTCTCCGGCGGCTGACCGGACGCGCTCCGGTCAGCGACCGCGGGCGTCCGCCTCCAGCGACGGCACCCTGGGGTGCGGCATCGCGTGCGCCATGTCGACGGGAGTGTCCGGTGCCTGGCGGCGGACGAGATCACGCGCCTGGTCCCAGGCGGTCAGCAGCCGGTCCTCCATGGCGTAGTCGAACCGGGCGTTGTAGGTCGGATAGGCCTCGGCGGTGACCGGGTTCGCGGTCAGCCAGGCGACGGTCTCGGCGAGGGCGTCGGCGGCCGTGACGACCTCGCGGTAGCCCAGCAGCCGCTTGGCGCGCGAGGCATCGACGAGGACGTGCGGGCGGGCCGTGGGGGAGAGCAGCTCACCCATGGCGGAGGGGGCGAGTTCCGACGGGATGCCGACGAACTCCAGCTCCGCGCCGAGCAGCATGGCGATGCTCTCCGCCCACTGACGCGTGGTCTGCTGGTCGTCGTCGGCGACGTTGAACGCCTCGCCCGCGGCGGCCGGGTTGCCGACCGCGGACAGCAGCACCTCGGCGGCGTTGCGGGCGGCGCACCGGGTCACGATCCACAGTCCGGCGTCGGGAAGGATCATCCGGCGTCGGCCGTCCGCGATCCGCTTCATGACGGCCCACTCCCACGGCACGATGTTGCGCGGCCCGTAGATCTGGGAGTAACGGACCATCGTGGCGGCGTACGCGCCCTCGGCGCCGAGCCGGAACACCTCCCGCTCGGCGGCCACCATCTTCGCGGCGAAGGGCGCCACGGGCTCATGGGCATCGGCGAGGGTGCCGTCCTCGCGGGCGAGCAGCCGCATGCCGTAGGGCCGGGTGGCCTCCGGCTCGAAGAAGCCGCGGTACACGGGGACGCCGCCGACCCCGATGAACTGCCCGCACCTACCGGCGAACGCCTGCGCGACCGCCCTGAGCCGTCCGTAGGCGGCCAGGACGACGTCCCAGGTGCGGTCGCCGATCGCCGCGTCGAGGGTCTCGCGGAAGTGCGGATCGGCGTGGAGGTGGCGGACGTCGGGCAGCTCCGGCGGTTCGTGGACCCCGCGGTGGAGGATCTCGACCTCGTACCCGCGCTCCAGCAGGCCCGTGAGGAGGTGCGGCCCGCTCGGACCGGTGCCGCCGACGACGAGGGCGGTAGGGGAGGACTTCATAACCATACGTTAATTGGTTTACGCTGTCGGTGCCACTGATCCCCCGCATCGGTGCAGACCGCAGGAGGAACCATGCCAGGACCGCTGAGCGGGTTGTCGATCGTCGAACTCGGTGGTCTCGGCCCGAGTGCCTTCGCCACCATGCTGATGGCCGACCTCGGCGCGGACGTGATCCGCGTCGACCGGGCGCGGGCCGCGCACGGCGGTGTCGAGGCGGCTGCCGAGCCGAGGTTCGACCTGCTCAACCGCGGCAAGCGGTCCCTCGCCCTGGACCTGAAGAAGCCCGAGGCGGTGGAGATCGTCCTCCGGCTCGTCGAGCGGTCGGACGCGCTGACCGATCCCTTCCGCCCCGGCGTCGCCGAACGGCTCGGGCTCGGCCCGGACGTGTGCCTGGCCCGCAACCCCAGGCTGGTGTACGCCAGGATGACCGGCTGGGGCCAGGAGGGCCCGCTGTCCGCGACCGCGGGCCACGACATCAACTACATCGCCCTCACCGGAGCCCTGCACGGCATCGGCAGCGCCGGCGGGCCGCCGCAGATCCCGGTCAACTACGTGGGCGACTTCGGCGGCGGCGCCACCTACCTCGTCATCGGCCTCCTCGCCGCCCTGCGGGAGGCCGCGGCCACCGGCGCCGGTCAGGTCGTCGACGCCGCGATCGTCGACGGCGTCTCCCACCTGCTCTCCAGCACCCACGCGATGTACGCCGGGGGTATGTGGCAGGACCGTCGCGGGGTGAACGTCCTCGACGGCGGCGCGCCCTTCTACTCCGTCTACGAGTGCGCCGACGGCGGGTACGTCGCGGTCGGCGCGGGCGAGGGCAAGTTCTACGCCGAACTGCTGCGCCGGCTCGGTCTCGACGACGATCCGCGTCAGCAACTAGACGAGTCGCGCTGGCCGGAGCTGCGCCGCCGGATGGCCGCGGTCTTCGCCACCCGCACCCGCGACGCGTGGGCGGCGGAGTTCGAACAGACCGACTGCTGCGTGACCCCGGTCCTCGGCCTCACCGAGGCCGCCGACCACCCCCACATCCGGTCCCGGCGGTCGCTGCGCAGGCGCGACGGGGTCCTCCAGGCCGGCACGGCACCTCGTTTCTCGGGCTCGGAGCCGCACGACCCGACCCCGCCGCCCCTGCCGGGACAGCACAGCCACGACATCCTCACCTCGCTCGGGCTCGACGCCGGCCGGCTGGTCGAGACGGGCGTGGTGAGCGCAGGCCCCGCACCACAGGACACGACGAAGGAGCAGTGATGACCAGAGCAGTGATCGACACGAGCAAGTGCGTGGGCCACGGCCAGTGCGCGATGATGGCGCCCGACGTCTTCGACCTCGACGCCGGCGGCTACGCCGAGACCGTCGTCGGCGAACTCACCGGCGACCAGCGCCGGGACGCCGAGACCGCGGCCCTGGCCTGCCCCGAACAGGCCATCCGCATCGAGGACTGAGTGGGCTCTATCCTTCTCGGCGTGAACTCCCCTCACGGTCAGGCGCAGCCCACCTTCCGCGACATCCTGCGGGCCCGGCTCGTCGAGCAGGACACGATCCCGCCCGACGCCGCCGACCGCACCGACCTGGTCTTCGACCTGACCAAGTTCTTCAACCGGCTCGGCCAGGACGCCGAGTCGGTGCACCGCAGGCTGGGCTGGAGCTGGGCCGGGTTCCGCTTCATGAACCTGCTCTGGGCTGCCGGACCTCTTGAGGCCCGGCAGCTCACCCGGCTGTCCGGGGCCTCGCGGGCCGCCACCTCGGCCGTTTTGAACACCCTGGAACGCGACGGGCTGATCCGCCGCGACCGCAGCGAGAGCGACCGCCGCCAGGTGCTCGTCTCGCTCACCGACGAGGGCGCCTCCCGGCTCCTGGAGGGCCTGCGCGCCCAGGCCGAGCGGGACAGGGCCTGGTTCGCCGTGCTCTCTCCCGAGGAGCAGCGGCAGCTCGGCAGCCTCCTGACGCGCCTGGCCGACCAGCCCACGCCGTGACGCGGGGCTCGGCGGCTCGGCTCACGCGATGACGCGTGGCTCGGCCGCCCGGCTCGTGTGGTGACGCGTGGCCCGGCCGGGCCGGCTCAGGCCGCCACGCGGGCCCGTGTGCGAGCCGGTGGGAGCGACTGTCGCGCGCATGTCGGAAAAGCCCGCCGAAATCCGCGCACACCAGTAACCAATCAATGCTTGTTTAATTCCCTCGCCCTGTGCCACAGTGAGCCCGATCGCGACTGCGGTCCGCAACGGACGGACACCGCGATTCGATCCCCGCGAGGACAGGGAGCACGATGACACACGTCCAGGAGAAACTCCGTTCGCACCCGAGCCCCGGACACCGGACGGACCTGGCCCACCTCCACCGCGAGATGCTGCGCATCCGGATGTTCGAGGACCGCGCCGCCGCGCTCTACCGCGACGGTGTGATCCGCGGGTTCGTGCACCTTTCGGTCGGCCAGGAGGCGGTGCCCGTCGGGACCGCCGCGGCCCTGCGGCCCGACGACGTCATCACCTCCACCCACCGGGGGCACGGACACGTCCTGGCCAAGGGCCTCGACCTCACCGGCGCCTTCGCCGAACTCTTCGGCCGGGAGACCGGTACCAACCACGGCCGCGGCGGCTCCATGCACATCGCCGACCCGGCCCTGGGCATCTTCGGTGCCAACGGCATCGTCGGCGCCGGAGTGCCGATCGCGGCCGGAGCCGCCACCGCCGCACTGCTGCGGCGCGACGGCAAGGTCGCCGTCAGCTACTTCGGCGACGGCGCCACCAGCACCGGCGCCTTCCACGAGGGCGCCACCCTCGCCGGCGACTGGCGGCTGCCGCTGATCCTGCTCTGTGAGAACAACCAGTTCTCCGAGTTCTCCAGCACCCATCTGAAGGCACCCGGCCTCATGGAGGCGCGTGCCGCCGCCTACGGCATGTCCTTCCACCGTCTCGACGGCAACGACGTGACGGAAGTGGCGGACGCCATGGAGGACATCGTGGCGGCGGTACGCCGCGGCGAGGGCCCGGCGTTCGTCGAGGCCGTGACGTTCCGCGCGCGCGGCCACTACGAGGGCGACCCGCTGAAGTACCGCGACAAGGAGCTCGCGGCGGCCTGGGCCGAGCGCGACCCGATCCTGCTCGCCGAGGAGAGGCTGCGGGCGGGCGGCGCGAGCGACGCCGACATCGCGGCCGTGCACGCGTCGGTGACCGAGGAGATCGAGCGGGCCGAGTCCGCCGCGAAGGCCGGACCCGAACCGTCGGCCGCCGACCTCTTCGCGTACATCCGTCCGCCCGCCAGGACCGTCACCGAGCCCGCGCTGCCCGCCGACGCCGAACCGGTCCGCTACAGCCGCGCGGTCAAGGCCGCCCTGCGGCACGAACTGGAGCACGACCCGTCGGTCTTCGTGGCCGGCATCGACGTCGGTGAGGGCGGCAACGTCTTCGGCCTGACCCGTGGCCTGGCCGCGGACTTCCCGGGCCGGGTGCGCGACACCCCGATCGCCGAGAGCGCCATCATCGGTGCGGGCGTGGGCGCCGCCATGGCGGGCATGCGGCCGGTGGTGGAGATCATGTACTCCGACTTCGTCGCCGTCTGCCTGGACCAGATCATGAACCAGGCCGCCAAACTGCGCTACATGACCGGCGGCAAGGTGAGCGTGCCGCTCACCATCCGTACCCAGTTCGGCGCCGGACGCTCCTCGGGCGCCCAGCACTCCCAGGCGATCGAGGCGCTCCTCGCGCACATCCCCGGCCTCCAGGTCGTGATGCCCTCGACCCCGGCCGACGCCTACGGACTGCTGCGCAGCGCCATCCACGAGGACGGCCCGGTGGTCGTCATCGAGCACCGTCTCCTCTACGAGAAGTCCGGCCCGGGGTTCTCGCCCGACCACGTCGTCCCGATCGGCAAGGCGAAGGTGCTCCGCGAGGGCACCGATGTGACCGTCGTCAGCGTGTCGCGCATGGTGCGCGAGAGCCTCGCCGTCGCCGAGTCGCTGGCCGCCGAGGGCATCTCGGTCGAGGTCGTGGACCTGCGCACCGTGGCCCCCATCGACTGGGAGACCGTCCTGGGCTCCCTCGCGAAGACCAATCGGCTGGTGATCGCGCACGAGGCCGTCCTCGACTTCGGTATCGGCGCGGAGATCGCGGCCCGGGCCGTCGACGAGGGGTTCTGGACCCTTGACGCCCCCGTGGTGCGTGTGGGGGCGCCTTTCAGCCCCGCACCCTATGCCCCCGCCCTGGAGAAGCAGTGGGTGGTCGGGCAGCGCGACATCGAAGCCGCGATCCGCAGAATCCTCGCCGTCTAGGCCGGCCGGGCGGGCCGTACCGGCCCTCCGGCACGGCGGGCATTGCGACAGGAGAGACGTATGACGAACAGCCCGGCCGCCGCGCCGACGTCACCCCGCACGGACGGGAAGTACGCCCGTCTGCTCAGTCCGGTGACCATCCGCGGCAACGTACTGCGCAACCGCATGATCACCACGGGCCACAGCATCATGGCCCCCTGGCACCCGGCGGGCGACGAGACGACCTACGTCGACTACTGCCGCCGCCGGGCCAGGGGCGGCGCCGCCCTGCTCATCGCCCAGCCCGTCAATGTCGAGCCCTTCCACGACTGGCCGTGGCCGGTGGTGGACCGGCTCAAGCGGCTGGCCGACGCCGTGCACGAGGAGGGTGCACTGGTCGCTCCGCAGGTGGTGAACTTCGGCCGCCAGATCGGCTCGCACGTGCTCCTCGAGGAAAGGGCGGAGTGGTCGTTCAACGGCGGCCAGGACGAGTACGGCGAAGCCGCGCACCGGATGACCGCCGCCGAGGTGCAGCTGACGGTCGACGCCTTCGGCCGGCTGGCCGAGGTGTTCCGCGAGGCCGGCCTGGACGGGCTCGAACTGCACGGCGCCCACGGCTACCTCCTGCAACAGTCCTACAGTCCCTGGGGAAACGGCCGCGACGACGAGTGGGGCGAGCAGCTGGCCTTCTCGACCGCGGTGCTCGAGGCGGTCCGCTCGGGACTCGGCGACGACAAGATCCTGGGCTGGCGGATGACCGCCGACGACCATCTGCGCGAGGACGAGAACGGTCTCACCCCCGAGGAACTCCAGGACGTCGCGAGGCGCCTGGTGGACACCGGCCACATCGACTTCATGAACCTCTCCATCGGCACCAAGGCGCCGGCGTACTCCCAGCCCTCGGTTGCCTCCTTCCGCTACCCCAAGGGCTACGACCTGGAACTGGCCAGGGGCCTGCGGGACGCGATCGGCGCCCGGGTGCCGGTGGTGGGAGTGGGCGGCATCGTCGACCCGGACATGGCCGAGCAGGCGCTGGCCGACGGGATGTGCGACCTGATCGGCATGACCCGCGGCTTCCTCTCCGACCCGGACATGGGCGTGAAGATCCTGCGCGGGGACGAGGACCGCATCCGCACCTGTGTGCGGGTCGCCGAGTGCAACAGCCGGCGTGTGGACGGCAAGGTCGTGCAGTGCTGGCACAACCCCGAATTCGGCCGTGAGGCACGGTTCGCCGCCGTCCCCGCGCCGACGCGGCGCAAGCGCGTCCTCGTCGTGGGCGCAGGCGTCGCCGGTCTCCAGGCCGCCGAGGTGGCCGCCAAACGGGGGCACGAGGTGCGGATCGTCGAGGCGACCGACCGGCCGGGCGGCCGGCTGCGCACCCTCCTCGGCACCCGGGCCACCGAAGCGTTCGGCACCGTCGACCACCTGGTGGGCGAGCTGCGGCACGAGGGCGTCGAGGTCGAGTACGGACGCCGGCTCACCGCGGCCGACATCCGGGCGGCGGACGTCGACGAGGTCGTGGTGGCCACCGGTGCCGCGCACGACCTGGCCGCCCACGGCCTGGACCGCCCGGGGATCGTCACGGTCGACGACGCGATCGCGGACGGCCTTCCCGAGGGGGCGAAGGTGCTGGTCGTGGACCGCACCGGTCACAACCCGGCCGGTGTGGCGGTCGAGAAACTGGCGCTGGAGGGCCATGAGGTCGTCTACATCACCCCGTTCGACCGGCTGGTCACCAACAGCGGTTACAACCACCGGCTCGACTACCAGGACATCTTCCGCCGGTCGCCGCTCATCACGGCGACCACCTTCAGGGACCTGAGGTCGTTCGAGAACGGAACGGCCACGCTCATCGACCCCGACGGTGTCGAGAGCCGGCTGACCGGCATCGACGTCGTCGTGGCCGCGGTGCACACCGTGCCGCGGGACGAGCTGGTCCACGAACTCGAGGCACTCGGCGTCACCGCGCACACCTGCGGTGACGTGATCGCCCCTCGCGGCGTCACCACCGCCACCCGCGAGGCCACCCTGCTGGCGCAGACCTTCTGAGTACGCCTTCCGAACACGACCGGCCCGGCCCGCGACCCGGCGGCCCGGGCCGCCCACCCCGCACGGACCGGACCGGTCCGACATCCGTGGAACCCGCTCGACCCTTCAGCCGCGCGAACGCGGAGGGAGAGCGGCCAACGCTTTCACACCTTTTTTCCTGAACACGTAGGAGACAGTCATGCACCGTTCCGCGAAAATCGCCGCCGCGACGCTCGCCCTGAGCCTTCCGCTCACCGCCTGCGGGGGCGGCGACGCCTCCTCCGCGGCGGGCGCCGAAGGCCCCATCAAGATCATGTCGATCGCTTCCTTCGAGAGCTCCGTGTACTCGATTCCCCAGCTGGAGACCGCCATCCAGGCGTCGGTCGACGCGGTGAACAAGGAGGGCGGGATCGACGGCCGCAAGCTCAAGGTCTCCTTCTGCAACGACAAGTTCGACCCCAACGAGGCCACGGCCTGCGCCCAGCGCGCGATCAGCGAGGGCGTCGCGGCGGTCGTCGGCGGCATGACACCGCACACGGCCGCGCTCGCGCCCGTCCTGGAGGCCGCGAAGATCCCGTTCATCGGCCCCGGTGGCGGTGACGGCACCGCGGAGAGCGAGCAGGCCGCGTTCTACCCGATCAACGCCGGCTCGAGCGCCTTCGTCATCGCCGCCGGCCGGCTGGCCGCGGAGCGCGGCGGCGAGAAGGTCGTCGTGGTCCCCGCGGACAACGCCTCCAGCCGCGCCTCCGTCAAGCAGGCCGAGAAGGGCATCAAGAGCGCCGGCGGTTCCGCGACCGAGGTCGTCGCCCCGCTCACCGCGGCCGACTACAACCCCACCGCGCTCAAGGTGCTCGACCAGAAGCCCGACGGGATCGTCATCACCGCCTCCGGCGACACCGCGACACGCATTGTGTCCGCCCTGCGCGAGAACGGGTTCAAGGGCCCCATCACCGGCCCGGCGTCGATCGTCAACCCGGCCTCGATCAAGGCGCTCGGCGACAAGGCGGAGGGCATCGTGCTCGCCGGGCGCGGCCTGCCGGCGGCGTACACCGAGAACAAGATGATCGCGCAGTTCAACAAGGAGGTGCACGCCCTCGACGCCGACGCGCCCATCGACGACATCAGCCTCAACGGCTGGCTCTCCGTGCGCGCCCTGCCCGGCATCCTGGGCGGCAAGAAGGTCACCGACGGACAGTCGGTCATAGACGCCCTCTCGGACATCGCCGAGCCGGTGGACCTGTTCGGCATCTACCCCGACTACCCGGGCCTCGGTGGCACGCCGCCGCACAAGGAGTTCCCGCGCGTCGCGGTGTTCGAGGTGATGCCGAGCACCATCAAGGACGGCAAGATCGTCCCGGACGGAGAGTTCTTCGACCCGCTGAAGGGCTGACCCGGCGGGGCGGGACATGACGGCGGACGGCCGGTGGGCGCAGTGGCCACCGGCCGTTCGCATGCGCTGTTCATCCGGCCCCGGACGGTGACGGCCGGAGGACGGAACGGACACGGCGGCCGGCGGGCGGGGAGTGGTGACGCACTGTCGGTGGTGGGGACCGGTCCGGGCGATGTGGCTTTCCCGGACGGGGCCGGGAGTGGGTCCGGGTGGGTGGTTCTCCGGGATGCGGTACGTCTGGCGGGGCGGACGAGCCCCGCGCATGGGGGAGGCGCCATCCGAGGGTGCTGCCCGCCGTGCGCCGGGCTCGTACGGCACGCGTCCGCGCCGTCACCGGGCGGGACGGAGGAACACAACTGGTGACGGACGGGACGGGCCGGGGATCTCCCCGGGCCCCGTCCCGTCCGTCACCGTGTGCGGGACCAGGCGTTCCGCGTGATCCCTTCGCCGTCGGGGGTTCTCCGGCGGCCGGAGCCGGAGAACACCGAGGGGGCGGTGCGGCCGACGGACCGGGGCTGCCGGGATCTCCCCGGTGTCCCGCGTTCCGTCGACCGCCCGCCCCCTCGGTGCGCCGGGCCCGTCAGGCCAGTGACCCCCCGTCGACGACCAGCTCGGCGCCGGTGGCGTACGAGCCGAGTTCGGAGACGAAGAAGTAGACGGCCCGGGCGATCTCCTCCGGCCGGCCCATCCGGCCCATCGGGATCGCCGCCTCCACGGAGGCGACCCGTTCGGGGTCCCGTTCCGTGATGCCGGCGATCATCGGGGTGCGCACCAGCCCGGGCAGCACCGTGTTGACCCGTACACCGTGCGGTGCGAGCCGGCGCGCGGCGACCCGGCTGATCCCGCGCACCCCCCACTTCGTGCTGACATAGGCGAGGTCCGGGCTCTGCGCCGGCGGCATCGCCGCGCCGGAGGCGATGTTGACGATGGAGCCCCGGCCCTGCTCGCGCAGGTGTGCGCCGATGATCTGGACCCCGAGGATCACTCCGAGCTGGTTGACCGTGGCGGTGCGGTGGAACAGGACCGGGTCGGGCGGGCTCTCCAGGAGGTACTCGCTCTTGACGCCGGCGGCGGCCACCAGGCCGTACAGCGGACCTAGGCGGTCCACGGCCGCGGTCAGCAGGGCGTCCCAGGACTTCGGATCCCCGACGTCGTGGTGGACGTACAGGCCGTCCAGCTCGGCTGCCAGCCGCTCACCCTCCGCGCGCTGCAGATCGGCGACGACCACCCGGTAGCCCTGTTCGGTCAGGTACCGGCAGGTGGCCGCGCCGATGCCACTGGCGCCCCCGGTGACGACGACGGTGTTCACGGTCACGGTCACGCCTCGAGCGGGTTGAAGAAGTCGCCCTCGCGGACCACCTTGCCGTCCTTGACGGCGCTGCCGACGGTGGCGAACTCCGGTACCCGGGGGTAGGTCTTGGAGTCCGGGGTCGCGGGCACGCCGGTGTAGTCCGGGGCGGTGCCGAGCTCGATCGGCTTGTCGACGGCGTCGAAGGCCGCGATCACGGAGGCGCCGTCGGTGATCTCATGGCCCTTGAGCACCTCGGCCAGCAGGTACATGCCGGTCCAGGCGTTGAGGGCGAGATCGTCGGTCTGGGCCTTGGGGTCCTCCTTCTTCATCTGTGCCAGGAACTCCTTGACCTGGGGGATGTCGGTGGACGTGGGCGGCACCACCCGGCTGGTCATGCGGACGCCCTCGGCGAAGTCACCCAGCGCCTCCAGGCTGGCCGGCGGGAAGAGGGAGCCGGGAGCGGTGATCGCGCCCTTGTAACCGGACTGGCGCAGGCTCTTGACCACCTTCAGCGCGTCCTCGGTGACGACCTGCAGGGCGATGGCGTCCGGCTTCAGCTGCAGGGCGCGGGCGACGGTCGCGGAGACGTCCGGGGCGCCCAGCTTCATGGTGACCTTGGTCATTTTGGCGCCGGCCGACTCGGCGCCCTGGATGCTCAGGTCGGCGCCGGTCTGCGAGCCCTCGTTGTCGGAGGCGATGACGACGGTGGAGGAACCGGCCTGGGCGGCGAGGCGCCCGGTGCCGATCGACATGCCGGGTGCACCCGCGTTGACGGGGAAGGAGATCTCGCTCTGCAGTTCCGCCGCGCCCGAGCTGGCGCTGCCGGCCACCAGCGGGATCTTCGCGGCCTCCAGGACCGGGAGGAACTGGGGCGAGAAGGGAGAGGCGCCGCCGATCACGGCGTGGACGCCGCCCGACACGGCGCGCTGGGCACAGGAGGTGGCCTCATTGGGGTCGAACTTGTCGTTGCAGATCGTGAGCTCGACCTCACGTCCGTCGATGCCGCCGTTCCCGTTGATGTCGGCGATTTTCGCCCGCAGCGCCGTCTCGACCTGAGGGGTCGAGAAGACGGGCGTTTCGAAGGAGCCGATCGACATGAGCTTGATCGGGCCCTCGTCGGCAGCGGCGGAATCCGCCTCGGAGCCGCCGCACGCGGCCACGGAACCGAGGACGAGAGTGGATACCGCGAAGGTGGAGAACAGACGTCGCTTCATGAGGGTCCTTGCCCTAGGAGAGAGAGTCCTTGCCACGCATAACGAAACGCGGTTAGGTTAAACATGTACAGCTTGTTACTTCAAGGGATGCGTACACGTCATCTCTCGGAGTAATTCGGCCGTGCACGCCCCTTGCGCTCCATCTGAAGGCAGCGTAAAACCAAACAGCGTTTACTACGCTGTGTGTGCCGCCATCCACCATCCGGTATCGGCACACCCGGCTCCACCACCGCTGAGGGAGATGACGTGACTGCAGTCGCCCACACCGAGCCCGGCACGGCGCGAGCCGCCGCCCTGCGGGCGACGTCGCTCGTCGCCGGCTACGGCGATCTCGCCGTCGTACGCGGGCTGGACCTCGAGGTCCGCGCCGGTGAGATCGTCGCGCTGCTCGGGCCCAACGGCGCCGGCAAGTCGACCACCCTGCTGACGCTCGCCGGCGAGCTGCGCCCGCTGGGCGGGGAGATCGACTGGTTCGGCGAACCGCTCACCGGCGGCCTGCACAAGCGCGCAGCGGCCGGCCTCGGCTTCGTGCCCGAGGAACGCTCCGTCATCATGTCGATGTCGGTGCGGGACAACCTGCTCCTCGGCAGCGGCGGCCTCGAGCCCGCCGTCGAGGTCTTCCCCGAACTGGGCAGACTGCTCGACCGCCGGGCCGGACTCCTCTCCGGCGGCGAACAGCAGATGCTCACCCTCGGCCGCGCGCTCGCCCGGCGGCCGAAGGTCCTGCTCGCCGACGAACTCTCCCTGGGCCTGGGACCGATCGTGGTCGACCGGCTCCTCGCGGCACTCCGCGAAGCGGCCACCACGCTGGACATCGGTGTGCTGCTCGTGGAGCAGCAGGCACGCCGGGCCCTCGGTGCCTCCGACCGGTGGTACCTGATGCGCCGAGGCGAACTCGTCGCCAGCGGCGACTCCGCCGACGGCGACGAGGAGATCCGGCGCCGTTACCTCTCCGACCACGACAGCGCCGACTGACGCGCTCGACCCGGCCTCACCACTCACAGGAGACACCTCCATGGACATACTCCGGTATGTGCTCATCGGCCTGGGTGCCGGTGCGCTCTACGCGCTGATCGCCCAGGGGCTGGTACTGGTCTACCGCGGATCCGGCATCCTGAACTTCGCCCAGGGCGGCTTCGTCATGGTCGGCGGCTACGCCTACTACCAGGCGGTGGTGGGCTTCTCGCTCCCGCGCTGGCTCGGCCTGGTCTTCGCCGTCGTGGTGGGCGCGGTCCTCGGCACCCTGGTGCAGCTGCTGATCCTCAGACCGATGAAGGAAGCCTCGGCACTGCTGAAGGTCATCTCGACCCTCGCCGTGCTGATGGTGCTGACATCCGCCGCCGTCCTCATCTACGGCAGCGACCTCAAGTCGGCCCCCTCGCTGCTGCCGACCAACGGCATCCAGGTCGCCCCCGACGTCTACGTCGGCGCCGACCGTATGATCCTCTTCCTCCTCGGCGCCGCCTCCACCGCCGCGCTCTGGTACCTCTACCGCCGTACGACGTTCGGCCGTGCCACCGGCGCGGTCGCCGAGAACGTCCGTGTCGCCGCGAGCCTCGGGCACTCCCCGGAGCGGATCGCGACCGTCAACTGGGCCCTGGGCGCCGGCCTCAGCGCGCTCGCGGGCGCGCTGATCGCGCCGATCACCTACCTGCAGCCGCAGGTCCTCGCCATGCTGGTGATCCCCGCCCTGGCCGTCGGTCTCATCGCCAACTTCAACTCCTTCCCGATCGTCTTCGCCGGAGCCATCGGCCTCGGTGTCGTCGAGTCCCTCCTGGCCCGCTACGTCAGCGCGCCCGGCTGGTCGGCCAGCGTGCCCTTCATCATCGTGGTCGTCGTCATGGTGCTGCGCGGACGCGGCATCCCGCTGCGCAGCCACGTGCTCGACCGCATGATCGACGTCGGGTCCGGCAAGGTGCGGATCATCCCGACGGTCGTCGTCACCGCGGTCATGGCCTGGCTGGTCTCCTCGGTGTTCGACCTCGCCTGGACCAACGCCGTCACCGTCACCATGGGCTTCGCGATCCTGTGCGTGTCCATCGTGCTCGTCACCGGCTACGCCGGGCAGCTCTCGCTCGCCCAGTACGTGCTGGCGGGCTTCGGCGCCCTGGTCGCCGCCCGTCTGGTGGCCGACCTGAAGTGGCCCTTCCTCGCCGCCCTCGTGGGCGCCGTGGCCGTCACCGCGCTGCTCGGTGTACTGGTGGCACTTCCGGCCCTGCGTACCCGCGGCATCAATCTGGCCATCGTCACCCTCGGCCTCGCCGTCGTCATCTACAACATCGTCCTCAACAACAGCGACTACAGCGGCGGCACCAGCGGCATCGTCGTCCCGCCCATCGAGATCTTCGGGCTGAACGTCAGCGGCCTGCTGGAACCCGGTCACTACGCCGTGATGGCGCTCCTGCTGCTGGTGCTCGTGGCGGTCGGCGTCCTCAACCTGCGCCGCGGCGCCGTCGGCCGGCGGCTGCTCGCCGTGCGGAGCAACGAGCGCGCGGCGGCCTCGCTGGGCGTCAGCGTCTTCGGAGCCAAGCTGTTCGCGTTCGGCGCGGCGGCCGGCATCGCGGCCATCGCCGGTGTGGTGCTCACCTTCCGCAGCTTCAGCGTGGTGACCGTCAACTTCGACACCTTCAACTCCATCGTGGTCGTCGCCATGACCGTGGTGGGCGGCGCCGGATATGTCGGCGGCGGTGTCATGGGCGGCACCCTGATGCCGTCCGGCGTCGGCTCGGAACTGTTGTCCGGCATCCACTCGATCGAGTCCTGGCTGCCGCTGATCAGCGGCCTGATGCTGCTGGTCATCCTGGTGCAGAACCCGTCCGGGCTGTGGCAGGTCAACGTCGAACTGGTCAAGGGCGTCGGACGCAAGCTGCGCCGCGGGAAGGCCGCACCGGCCGCCGACACCGCGGACGTCGAGGCGGCCGAGGCCGTCACGGCGGATCCGGTGCCGGCCAAGCGGCTCACCGTCTCCGGGGTGCGGGTGCGCTTCGGCAACGTGGTCGCCGTCGCCGACGCCACGTTCACCGTGGAACCCGGCACCGTGCACGGCCTGATCGGCCCCAACGGCGCGGGCAAGACCACCGTCATCGACGCCGTCAGCGGCTTCGTCCGGACCGAGACGGGCACCGTCGACCTCGACGGCACCGACCTCACCCGCCTGACGCCCCAGAAGCGGCTGAAGGCCGGTCTGGGACGCTCCTTCCAGTCCCTGGAGCTGTTCGAGGACCTCACCCTGCGTGAGAACCTCGCCATCGCCAGCGAGCACTGGAGCCCCCTGAAGTACGGTGCCGACTTCGTGCGGCCGGGCCGTATCCAGCTCAACGGCGTGGCGCTCGCGGCGGCCCGCGAGTTCAACCTGCTCGGCGAGCTCGACCTGAAGCCCGGCGAACTCTCCATGGGCCACCGACGCCTCGCGGCGATCGCCCGCGCCGTCGCCAGTACCCCCTCGGTGCTCTGCCTCGACGAGCCCGCCGCCGGCCTCAGCGACCCCGAGGCCCAGCACCTGGCCACGCTGCTGCGCCGCCTGGCCAAGGACTGGGGCATGGGCATCCTGCTGGTCGAGCACAACATCGACATGGTGCTCGCCGCCTGCGACGAGGTGACCGTGCTGACCGCCGGGGCCGTCCTCGTCAACGGCAGCCCCGAGGAGGTCCGCAACGACCCGCGGGTGCTCAGCGCCTACCTCGGGGGCGGGACCGACGAGCCCGGCGAGGGCGATGCGTCCGGCGGGACCGACGGCCCGCAGGACACCGCGGAGCCGGCCGGCCGGCGCGACGGCGATCTGGTCGGGGAGCACAGCTGATGAGCGGGGGCGGGGGCACGGCCCGCCGGGTCGTGCCCGCCCGTCTCGCCCACGTGGTGCTCCGCACTCGTCGCTTCCGGCCGGTGCTCGACTGGTGGGCCGACCTGCTCCAGGCGGAGGTGGTGTTCGAGAACGAGTTCATCGGTTTCCTCACCTTCGACGACGAACACCACCGGATAGCGGTCGTCGCGCCGCCGGGCCTCGGCGGGCCCGCCGAGCAGGCGGCGGGCCTGGACCACATCGCGTTCACCTACGCGGGCCTGGCCGACCTGGTCGCCACGTACGAGCGGCTCAAGGCCGGGGGCACCGTCCCCACCTGGGCGGTCAACCACGGCCCGACGCTGTCGCTCTACTACCAGGACCCGGACGGGAACCGGGCCGAGCTGCAGATCGACCGGTTCGCCGGCACCGAGGAGGCGACCGCGTTCCTGCGCTCGCCGGCCTTCGCCCGGCACCCGGTCGGTCACGGCGTGGACTTCGAAGACCTGGCCCGCCGCCTCCACGAGGGTGAGGACGAGGCCGTGCTCACGGCCTACCGCTACGACCACGAGAACGCCTGAGCCGTGCCGGGCACACCGGTCTGGGAGACAGGAGGAGAGCGGGTGAACACCGATCCGCTGACCGTGGTGCGCGACTTCTTCGCGCACTTCGGGCCGGCCCACGACGCGATGGTGGCGACCGCCCGGCGGCTGTGCCACGACGACCTGTGGTGGGCCTCCGCCGGCTTCGACCCGCCCCGGGTGACGAGCCTGGAGCAGTTGGTGGCGGACTTGGAGAAGGCCAGGGACCGCAAGGGGGTGGCGGGCTTCCGGTTCGTGCTGGTGCACGCGGCCGCCGACGGCCCCTACGTCCTCACCGAGCGGTACGACGACTCCGTCGACGCGGACGGCCGGCTGCTCCACTCGTACAAGGTGATGGGCACGCTCAAGGTCGAGGACGGCCGCATCCGCTGGGTCCGCGACTACTTCTACGACAGCCGCGAGTTCACCGAGGGCTACCTGCCCGAGGACTTCGCGACGGACCGTCCGCCCCTGCTGGACGACCACATGCGCGCCGGGGACTGACTCTCCTTTCCCTGCGCCGCCCACCCTGATAGAACACTGTTTGGTTTTATGCCGAGGCGAACGGAGAACACGACGATGGGTTCCCTGGACAAGAGGGTCGCGCTGGTCACCGGTGCCGGCTCCGGAATGGGCCGGGCCTCCGCGGAGGCACTCGCCGCCGCGGGTGCCAAGGTGCTGGTGACCGATGTGAACGGTGACACCGCCACCGCCACCGCGCAGGCGATCACCGCGGCCGGCGGCACCGCTGCCGCGGTTGTCCTCGACATCGCCGACGAGGCGTCCTGGGAGGAGGCGGTCGGCGCGGGGCGCCGCGCGTTCTCCGCGCCGGTGACGGTGCTGCACAACAACGCGGCGCTCACCGGCGGACCGGTGATGGACCGCGACCGCGACCCGCTCCACCTGGATCTGGAGGCCTGGAACACCAGCCTGTCGATCACCCTGACCGGAGCGGCACTCGGCTGCAAGCACGTGCTGCCCGGGATGCTGGAGGAGGGGAAGGGCAGCATCATCAACATGTCCTCCACCCGTGGCGTCACCGGCGCCACCTGGCGGATGAGCTACAACACCGCCAAGGCCGGCATCATCGGGCTGACCCGCACGGTGGCGGTGCACTACGGAGCGCGGGGCGTGCGCTGCAACGCCATCGTGCCCGGCGTCTTCGACACCCCTGCCCTGCGCAGCGGCCTGCCCGCGGAGCGGCTGCGCGAGGTCGAGCGCTCCCACCTGCTGAACCGGGTCGGCCGGCCCGAGGAGATGGCGCAGGCGGTGGTGTTCCTCGCCTCCGACCTCTCCAGCTTCATCACCGGCGCCGTCATCCCGGTCGACGGCGGTCAGACCGCCTTCAGCGAAGGGCTGGCCCCCGCGGTCAGCCGTGGAATCGAGGACTGAGCGATGAGCAAGCGGACACTGGTCATCGGCGGCACCGGCCCCACCGGCCCGCACATCCTGCAGGGGCTGCTCGACCGGGGCCACGACGTCACCATGCTGCACCGCGGCGCCCACGAGCCGCCCGGTCTGCCCGACGTCCGGCACCTGCACGCAGACCCGCACTTCGCCGAGACGCTCCAGGAGGTCGTCGGCGGCCAGGAGTGGGATCTCGTCGTCGCGACCTACGGCCGGATGCGGGTGACCGGGGAGTTCTTCGCCGGCAGGACCGATCAGCTCATCTGTGTCGGCGGCGTGCCGGTCTACCGGGGCTTCATCGAGCCGCAGGGCTCCAAGCCGTGGGGCATGAAGATCAACGCCCGCGAGGACAGCCCGCTGGCCGACACGGCCGAGGTGCCCGCGAAGTTCGCGATGCAGATCCTGAACGCCGAGCGCTCGGTGATGGAGCGGGCCGCGAACGGCGCCTACAAGGCGTCCTACGTCCGGTACCCGCAGATCTATGGCCCGCGCAACATCGTGCCGTGGGAGTGGGCGGTGCTGAAGCGGATCCAGGACGGCCGGAGGTACATGATCCTGCCCGACGACGGCCTCTGGCTGATCTTCCGCTGCGCCGCCCGCAACGCGGCCGCGGGCATCATGGCGATCGTCGACCATCCCGAGCAGGCCGACGGCGAGTCCTACAACGTCGCCGACGACGACCAGTTCAGCATGCGGCAGTGGGCCGAGACGGTCGCCGGGATCTGCGGTACGGACCTGGAGTTCATCGGCATCCCCTCCCTCATCGCGCCGTCCGCGGTCAACGAGTTCCTGGCCCCGGCCTCCCGGCCGCACATGACCGTCGACGCCTCCAAGATCCGCACGCAGCTCGGGTACAAGGACGTCGTCACGGCGTACGACGCGCTCGTGGAGACCGTCGAGTGGCTGCGGGAGAACCCGCCCACCCCCGAGGCCTACCCGATGTACACCGGCACGTTCGACTACGAACTGGAGGACCGGCAGGTCGCCGCCTACGCCAAGGCGGTCGAGATGTGCCGGGCCGAGGCACCCGACGAGGCCCCGCCGCTGGCCCACCCCATGCCGCACCCCAAGGTTCCGTCGCTGACCGGCGACGAACGCGGACGCTGAGCGAAGGACGAGACCGTGCCCATCCACCAGCACCTGTCCGAGGACGGCGTCCTCGACCTGGTCATCGACGCCCCGCCCGTGAACGCCGTGGGGATCGAGGACCTGGCCGCGCTGGCGGCCGTCGTGGAGGGTGTCGGCGCGCGCCCCGAGGTGCGCGCGGTGGTCCTGCGCGGCGAGGGCCGGGGCTTCATCGGGGGCGGCGACGTCAAGGAGGTCCAGCGGCTGCCCGGCTTCGAGGGCATCCTCGGGCAGGTCAACGGCTCCACCGACCTGACCGTGGCCCTGCACGAGTGCGCCGCCCCCGTGATCGCCGCCGTGCACCGCTACTGCGTCGGGCTGGGCGTCCTGGTCGCCGGGGCCTGCGACATCGTGGTCGCCGACGAGGAGTGCCGCTTCGTGCTCGCCGAGGTCGACAACGGTGCCACCGGTGGCGCGGTCCAGGCGATGGGCCTGATGCCGGACAAGCGGCTGCGTCAGGCCATGCTCACCTGCGAGCCGGTCCTGGGGCGTGAGCTGGCCTCGTACGGAACCGTGGTCGCGGTGGCCGACGAGGAGTCGGTGCCGGTGGAGGCCCGGCGGCTGGCCGGGGTCATCGCGGGCAAGCGGCCCGCGGTGGTCAGGGCGGCGAAGAAAGCCATCAACGGCAGCGCCCGGCGGGACATCGGCCCGCTGTACCGCCAGGAGACCGCGCTGACCCTCGAACTCAACATGCGCGGTGACGCGCGCGAGGCCCGCGAGACCTTCGTGTCCGGCGAGCGCAAGGGCTACCTGTCGGGGGACACCTCTTCGTAGGCCCCGCTCGTACGGTTCCCGCCGGGCCCGTGGGGGCCGGCACCGCGGCCGACGTGGTGCCGGCGATTGCCCACGGGCTCTCGGCGTCGCCGACGCGGTCGGTTCCCGGTGGACCGCGCCCACCCCGCTCCGGCCCGGGACCACGTGGAAAGCCGGGTCCGGCAGGAGCTGCACATCAGGATCCAAACACTGTATGGTTTTGTGGGCGGCATCGGACAGCCGACCCCGCACGACGTCGAGCACTGGAGGAACGCCCATGCCCGCGGACAGGTCCGTGAAGTACACCCGCACCCCCTACCTCGTGGTGCAACGGGACAACTCCACCCGCAAGGACGTCTACGGCACGATCGGTGACTCGGTCGTGCTGCAGGCCCAGCTCCTGCGCGGCGAGAACCCGTCCACGACCTGCGTGGTCGCCATGCACCCCATCGGATCGCCCGGATACCTGCCGATGTTCTCGGCGCTGGCCCGCGCCGGATTCCACGTGGTCGCCGCCGGTACCCGCTACAGCAACGGCGACGCCGCGCTGATCATGGAGAACGTCCTCCTCGACCTCGGTGCCGTGGTGAAGGACGCCAAGGAGCGCCTCGGCTACGAACGGGTCATCCTGGCCGGATGGAGCGGCGGCGGCTCGCTGATGATGGGCTATCAGGCCGAGGCCGAGAAGCCGGTCATCAAGCTCACCGGCGCGGGGGAGTACACCCCGCTCGCCGACACCCGCCTCACCCCGGCCGACGGGGTGATGATCCTCGCGGCCCACCGCAGCCGGCACCACCTGCTGACCGACTTCCTGGACGCCTCGATCCTGGACGAGTCGCGCCCCGACGAGCGTGACCCCCGGCTGAACCTGTACTCCCCCGAGAACCCCGCCCAGCCCCCGTACACCGCGGAGTTCCTGGCCGAGTACCGCGCGGCCCAGGTGGCCCGCAGCCGCCGTATCACCACGTATGCCCAGGAGCGGCTGGCCGCCCTCAAGACGGCCGGGCGCGACCAGGAGGAGCACTGCTTCGTGGTGTACGGCACCATGGCCGACCCCCGCTGGCTGGACCTCGGCGTCGACCCCAACGACCGCGCTCCCGGCTCCTACCTCGGCGATCCCCGACTGGTCAACGACGGCCCTTCGGCGCTGGGCCGCTTCACCACCACCCGCAGCTGGCTCTCCCAGTGGTCCTACGACACCGCCCAGGTCGACGCCGTCGACGCGGCGGCCCGGGTCACCGTCCCTGTGCTCCTGCTGGAGAACTCCCGCGACGACGCGTGCCCGCCGGCCCACCCCCGCGCCATCTACGAGGGCATCGCCCACGAGAACAAGCAACTCAGCGTCATCGAGGGCGCGAACCACTACTACAGCGGCCAGAAGGAACACCTCCAGTCCGCAGTCGACCACATCGACGGCTGGCTGACGCAGAACGGGTTCGACCGGTGACCGCCCGGGTGGCCACGGCCGGCGGCGGCGCCCTCGCCGGCCTGCGCGTCCTCGAGGTCGGACACATCATCAGCGGGCCCTTCTGCGCCCACCTGTTCGCCGACCACGGCGCCGAGGTCATCAAGGTCGAACCCCCGGCCGGTGACGACATGCGCCGCTGGGGCGGGCTCTACAAGGGAGTGGGGCTGTACTGGCCGATCATCGGCCGCGGCAAGAAGTCGGTCACCCTCGACCTGCGCGGCGCCGAGGGGCAGGCGGCCTTCCGCGAACTGGCCCGTACGGCCGACGTGGTGATCGAGAACTTCCGTCCCGGCACCATGGAGCGCTGGGGCCTCGGTCCCGAGGACCTGCACGCCGACAACCCGGATCTGGTCATGGTCCGCATCACCGGCTACGGGCAGACCGGCCCCCTGCGCGACCGCGCCGGATTCGGCTCCATCGCCGAGGCGATGAGCGGCTTCCGGCATCTGTCCGGCGAGCCGGACCGGCCTCCGGTGCGGGTCGGCATCTCCATCGGGGACGCCCTCGCGGGCACCCAGGGTTTCATCGGCGCGCTGCTCGCCCTGCTGTCGGGCCATCTGCGTCCGGGCCCCCGGGGGCAGGTGATCGACGTGGCGCTCTACGAGGCCACGTGGATGTACATGGAGTCGATTCTTCCCGAGTTCGTGAAACTGGGAAAGGTGCGCGGGCCCTCCGGACCTCTGCTGCCGGGCATCGCGCCCTCCAGCGTCTACCCCACCTCCGACGGACGGTGGATCGTCATGGGGGCGAACAAGGACACCGTGTTCGGCCGGCTCGCCGCCGCGCTGGGGCGCCCCGAGTGGGCCGCGCCGGACGGCCGGTACGCCACCCATCTGCTGCGTGGCGAGCACCAGCTCGAACTGGACGCCGAGATCGCGCGGTGGACGCGCGGGCGGACGGTCGACGAACTCCTCGACGTGCTGGACAGGGCGGGGGTACCGGCCGGCCGGATCTACACCGCGCCCGACATCCTCGGTGACCCGCACTACCGGGCACGGGACATGGTCGTCGAGGTGCCCGATCCGTCGCTGGACGGCGAGAGCGTCCCGATGCCCGGTGTGGTGCCCAAGCTGAGCCGGACACCGGGCGCCGTCCGGCGCGGTGCGCCGCTGCTGGGTGAGCACAACGACGAGATCCTGGGCGCGCTGCGGACGGCGTCCGCGGGCCGGAGGTGACCATGAACCGGGCTCCCCTGATCGTGCGTGGCACGGCCGGGAAGATCGTCGCAGACGTGCGGGAGCCGGCCGAGCCCCGTACCGGTCGCGGCCCGGTGGTGCTGCTCCACGGAGGGGGCCAGACCCGGCACTCCTGGAGCCGCGCCGCCGAGACCCTGGCGGACGACGGCTGGACGACCGTGACCTACGACGCACGCGGGCACGGCGACAGCGACTGGGCCGGGGACGCGGACTACTCCATCGCCCGCTACGTCGACGACCTGGAGTGCGTCCTGGACCAGGTGGGCGGGGCCCGCCCCGCCTGCCTGGCCGGCGCCTCCCTCGGCGGCATGACCGCGCTCATGGCCCTGGCCCGCAGCCCCCGTCTGACCGACCGTCTGGTGCTGGTCGACATCACACCGCGGCCCCACCCGGCCGGCGTCGCACGCATCAGAGAGTTCATGACGGCGCACCTCGACGGGTTCGAGACCCTCGCCGAGGTCGCCGAGGCCGTCGCGGCCTACAACCCGGCCCGACGGTCCTCGAGTGCGGAAGGGCTGCACCGCAATGTGCGGCGCGGCGCGGACGGACGGTGGCGGTGGCACTGGGACCCGGCGATCCTGCGTAGCAACGACGGACCGAACCCGCTGGTCAGGCCGGATGAGGCGGTTGCCGCCGCCAAGTCGGTCACCGTGCCCACCCTGCTGGTCGCGGGCGGTGCCAGTGACGTCGTCCGGGAGGACGAGGTGGGTGAGTTCCTGACGGTCATGCCCACCGCCCGCGCGGTCACCCTCGACGGTGCGGGACACATGGTCGTCGGCGACCGCAACGACGCGTTCGTCGATGCCATCCGGGCCTTCCTCACCGATTGACCCGTTAACCAAAGACTGTTAGATTATTGCCCTGCAAGGCCCCCTGTGAGTGCCCTGTCGGCCAGACGAAATGAGGCTCCATGAAGTTCAACCTGATGTCGCTGGGTGACCTCGTCACCGACCCCGTGACCGGTGAGCGGAGCAGCAACGCGCGCCGCTACAAGATGTTCCCGGAGATGGCCGTGCTCGCCGAGTCGACCGGTTTCCACGGAATCAACATGGGTGAGCACCACGGGATCGAGTACATCTACTCGGCACCGCCCGTCGTCCTCGCCGCCATCGCGGAGCGCACCACCACCCTGCGCCTCGGCACCGCCGTCACCCTCCTCGCCAACCTGGACGGTCTGCGCATCGCCGAGGACTACGCCACGGTCGACGTGCTGTCGGACGGCCGGGTCGACGTCGTGCACGGCCGGGGCAACTTCTTCGCCTCGACCTACACCCTCTTCGGCCAGAGCCTGGACGAGTCCGCCGCGCGCTTCCAGGAGAACGCGGAGCTCGTCGACAAGCTCTGGACCGGCGAACCCCTGCACTGGTCAGGACAGTTCCGGCCGTCGATCAACGGCGAGTCGCTTCAGCCGGCCCCGATCCAGTCCGCCCGCGACTGCATGTGGATCGGCGGCGGCAGCTCCCTGGCGTCGGTGGAACTCGCCGCCCGCCTGGGATGGAAGCTGATGCTGCCCAGCGCCTTCGGCGACCCCTCCTTCTTCACCAAGGTCGTGGACCACTACCTCGCCAAGTGGGAGGAGTACGGCCACGACTGGGAGCCGGAGATCGGTGCCGGCTGGCACGTCTGGGTCGGCCCCGACAGCAAGTCTGCGCGCGAGCAGTGGGAACCCCGCTACCGCGCCTACCACGCCTGGATGAACGAACTGCTCGCGGAGATCAACCCCGCCGTCCCGAAGCAGAACCAACGCCCCTTCGACTTCGACTGGCTCACCACCAAGGGCCCGGCCATCGTCGGCAGTCCGGACGAGGTCGTCGACCGGATCTCCCGGCTGAGCGAGCAGCTCAAGGTCACCACGCACCTCGCCTACATGGACATGGGCGGCATGCCGGAGGCGGAACTGTTCCCCGCCATCGAGCTCTTCGGCAGCAAGGTGATCCCGCAGCTCGCGGACGCCTGACCCGGCCCGGCACCCCGGTGCCCCGACCTGACCGTCACACTCAGGAGAAACACATGTCCGAGCTGACTCCTGCCGTCGTCGTCGACGCGGTGCGCACTCCCTCCGGCCGGGGCAAGCCCGGCGGTGCCCTGTCCGGTGTGCACCCGGCCGATCTGCTGGCCACGACGCTGGCGGCTCTGCTCGAGCGCACCGGGGTCGACCCGGCGCGGATCGACGATGTGATCGCCGGCTGTGTCGGTCAGGCCGGGGACCAGGCCACCAACGTGGCCAGAACCGCCCTGCTCACCGCCGGCTACCCGGAATCCGTGCCGGGCACCACCGTCGACCGCCAGTGCGGATCCGCCCAGCAGGCACTGCACTTCGCGGCCCAGGGCGTGATGAGCGGTGCCTACGACGTGGTGGTCGCCGGCGGTGTGGAGTCCATGAGCAGGGTGCCGCTCGGGTTCCCGGGCCGCGACGGCAAGCCGTTCGCGCCCCTGGCCGGCCGTTACCCCGAGGGGCTGGTCGGCCAGGGAATCTCCGCCGAGATCATCGCGGGACGCTGGAAGCTCGACCGGCGTGAGCTGGACGAGTTCGCCGCGCGCTCCCACGAACTGGCCGCGGCCCGCGCCGCCGCGGGTGACTTCGCCCGGGAGATCGTGCCGGTCGGGGACATCACCGCCGACGAGACCATCCGCCCCGGCACCACCGCCGACCAACTGGCGGGCCTGCGCCCGTCGTTCAGGTGCGACGCACTGGGCGAGCGCTTCCCGGAGATCGGGTGGCACATCACGCCCGGCAACTCCTCGCCGCTCACCGACGGGGCCTCCGCCGCCCTGGTGACGAGCGAGGCCAAGGCCGCCGAACTGGGCCTGACGCCCCGGGCCAGGCTCACCGGCTTCGCGGTGACCGGCAGCGATCCGCTGCTGATGCTCACGGGCGTCATCCCCGCCACCCAGCGCCTGCTGGACCGGACCGGCCTGACGGTCGACGACATCGACGTCTTCGAGGTCAACGAGGCGTTCGCCCCCGTACCCCTGGTGTGGGCCCGCGAACTCGGCGTCGACCTCGCGAAGGTCAACCCGCGGGGCGGTGCCATCGCCCTCGGCCACCCGATGGGCGCCTCGGGCATCCGTATCCTCTCCACTCTGATCAGCCACTTGGAGGCCACCGGCGGACGGCGTGGTGTGATCACCATGTGCGAAGGCGGGGGCATGGCCAACGCGACCCTGGTCGAGCTGGTCCGATGACGGCCCGGGACGAGACGCTCGGGACCGGCGTCGCACAGTTCTCCCTGACCGGCCGGGTCGCCGTCGTCACCGGCGCGAGCTCCGGCCTCGGAGCGGGATTCGCCCGCGCGCTGGCCGCGGCCGGTGCGGACGTGGTGCTCGCCGCCCGGCGGGTGGACCGCCTGCACGACGTCGCACGGGAGGTCGAGAAGCACGGGGTGCGGGCCCTGCCGGTGCGCTGCGACGTCGTCTCGCCGGACGACTGCGCCGCGGTCGTCGACCGCGCCGTCGCCGATCTCGGCGCCGTCGACGTGCTCGTCAACAACGCCGGCGTCGGCACCGCCGTCCCGGCCCTGCGCGAGACACCGGAGGAGTTCCGCCGCGTCATCGACGTGAACCTCATGGGCGCCTACTGGATGGCGCAGTCCTGCGCCCGGGTCATGCGGCCCGGATCGAGCATCATCAACGTCGCGAGCGCGCTCGCGCTGGTGAAGCCCTTCGCCCCCCAGGCGGCCTACGTCGCCAGCAAGGCCGGCCTGGTCGGCCTCACCCGCGACCTCGCCCAGCAGTGGTCGGGCCGCAAGGGCATCCGGGTCAACGCGATCGCACCGGGCTACTTCGCCACGGACCTCACCGATCCGATCCCGCGTCCGGCGCTCGACAACTTCCTGGAACACAACACCACACTCCGGCGGCTGGGCGAGCCGCACGAGCTCGACGGCGTCGTGGTGTTCCTTGCAAGCGACGCGTCGACGTACGTCACCGGCATCACGCTGCCCGTCGACGGCGGCATGTCCGGCCACTAGGAGCGCTGTTTCATGAGTACTTCCCTGCAGGACCGCATGTGGGACTTCATGCGCGAGGAGGTCTTCCCGGCCGAACCGGTCTGGGCGGCCCAGCTGCGCGAGCACGGCGAGCACAGCAACCCGCCCGTGATGGAGCGGCTGAAGGCGTCCGCCCGCGAGCGCGGACTGTGGAACCTCTTCCTGCCGTCGGTCTCCGGCCTGTCGAACGCCGAGTACGCCCCGATCGCCGAGATCACCGGGTGGTCACCGGTGATCGCACCCGAGGCGATCAACTGCCAGGCACCGGACACCGGCAACATGGAGACCCTGGCGCTCTTCGCCACCGACGAGCAGAAGAAGCGGTGGCTCGACCCCCTCCTCGCCGGAGAGATCCGCTCCGCCTTCGCGATGACCGAACCCGACGTGGCCTCCTCCGACGCCACCAACATCTCCACCACCATCCGCCGTGACGGCGACTCCTATGTCATCAGCGGACGCAAGTGGTGGATCACCGGCTCCGCGGACGAGCGCTGCAAGATCTTCATCGTGATGGGCAAGACAGACCCGGACGCGCCCACCCACCGGCAGCAGTCGATGGTGCTGGTGGAGCGGGACACGCCCGGACTCACCATCGAACGGCACCTGCCGATCTTCGGCTACCAGGACCAGCACGGCCACTCCGAACTGGTCTTCGACGAGGTGCGGGTGCCGGCCTCGAACCTGCTGGCCGCCGAGGGCGACGGATTCACCATCGCCCAGGCCCGGCTCGGCCCCGGCCGCATCCACCACGCCATGCGCGCGATCGGCATGGCCGAACGGGCCCTCGCCCTGATGGTCCGACGCGCCGGGGAACGGGTGGCGTTCGGGCAACGGCTGGCCGACAACCCGGTCGTCCAGGAGCTCATCGCCGACTCCCGGATGGACATCGACCAGGCCCGCCTGCTCGTGCAGCACACGGCCGGGCTCATCGACCGGCACGGCGCGAAGGGCGCGCGCGGGGAGATCTCCCAGATCAAGGTGGTCGCCCCGGCCGTCGCCACCCGGGTGATCGACCGGGCCATCGAGGTGTTCGGCGGCGCCGGGGTGAGCGACGACCTGCCGCTGGCCTACTTCTACGCCTGGGCGCGGGTGCTGCGCATCGTCGACGGACCCGACGCCGTCCACCGCCGCACCGTCGCCCGGCAGGAACTGCGCCGGGAGCGACCGTACGTGGGCTGAGCCGACGACCGACCGGGAGAGACCGATGACCCACAGCACCCCCCGCACCCCGCCCCCGCCACTGCCGGACGCCTTCCCCGGCGCGGCGGCCCGGACGGACGGCCCCGGGACGACGGACGAGCCGGCGGTCCTGGAGGCGATCGAGCACCGCGTCCGGTGGCTCGCGACGGCGATGATCGACCACGCCAACCGCGGGCGTCCCAACCGGTCCGGGCTCAAGGTCGGCGGCCACCAGGCCTCCAGCGCCTCGATGGCCGGCATCATGACGGCCCTCTGGTTCGGCCGTCTCGGGGCCGAGGACCGGGTGTCGGTGAAACCGCACGCCTCACCGGTCCTGCACGCCGTCAACTACCTGCTGGGGTGGCTCGACCGGTCCTACCTCACCCGGCTGCGGGATTACCGCGGGCTGCAGAGCTACCCGAGCCGCACCAAGGACCCCGACCCGGTCGACTACTCGACCGGCTCGGTCGGCATCGGGGCGACCGCGCCGATCTGGGGCGCGGTCGCCGGCCGCTACGTCGACGACCGCACCGGCACCCGGCGCGGCGGACGCCAGTATTCGCTGGTCGGGGACGCCGAACTGGACGAGGGCGCGGTCTGGGAGGCCGTCCTCGACCCCGCCACGGCCGGCCTCGGCGAGGTCGTCTGGATCGTCGACCTCAACCGGCAGTCCCTGGACCGGGTGGTGCCCGACATCGCCGCCGGCCGACTGCAGCAGATGTTCGACGCGGCGGGCTGGCAGGTCCTGACGGTCAAGTACGGACGCAAGCTCCAGGCCCTCTTCGACCGGCCGGGCGGCGACGCCCTGGAACGCCGGATCGACGAGATGCCCAACCCGGAGTACCAGCGGCTGCTGCGCTGCGACGCGACCGAACTGCGCCACCGCCTGCCCGGCGCCGGGCCCGACGCCGCCTCGGTCGCCGCCGCGATCGTGGGCGTCGACGACACCACCCTGGTCGAGGCGGTCGCCGACCTCGGTGGGCACGACCTGCCCGCCCTCCTCGACGCCCTCGACCGGATCGACGACACCCGTCCCACCGTGATCTTCGCCTACACGGTCAAGGGCTACGGGCTGGCCAGCGCGGGACACCCGCAGAACCACGCCAACCTGCTCAGCCCCGAGCAGTTGCGCGACCTCGCCGTGCGCACCGGCGCCGACCCGGCCGACCCGTGGGCCGCGTTCCCGGCGGAAAGCGCCGAAGGGCGGCACTGCGCCGCCGTCGCGGCCCGGCTGACCCGCACGCCGGTGGAACAGATCCCGCCTCCCGCCGTACCGGCCGACCTCGGACGCACCCCGAACGGGCGCGCCTCGACCCAGCAGGCGCTGGGACGCACCCTGCTCGACCTGACCCGGTCCGCGCCGGAGGTGGCGGCCCGGGTCGTCACGGTGGCACCCGACGTCGCCTCCAGCACCAACCTCGGCGGCTGGCTGAACAAGGCCGGCCCCTGGTCCAGCACGGCCAAGCCGGACTGGTTCGCCGACGACGCCGAGACCCTGCTGCGCTGGGCCGAGCGGCCCACCGGCCAGCACATCGAACTCGGCATCGCCGAGGTCAACCTGGTCGGCCTGCTGGGCGAACTCGGCGCCACCTGGAGCCGGTGGGGGCACCCGCTGTTCCCGATCGGCGTGGTCTACGACCCGTTCGTCGGGCGGGCTCTGGAGCCCTGGTCGTTCGGGATGTACGCCGGAGGGCAGTCGATCCTGGTCGGCACCCCGTCGGGCGTCACCCTGGGCGCGGAGGGCGGCGCCCACCAGTCCGTCACCACCCCCTCGATCGGCCTGGAGCAGCCGGGCTGCGTCGCCTTCGAGCCGGCCTTCGCCCTGGAGGCCGAGTGGTGCCTGCTCGACGGCCTGTCCCGGCTGGGCCGCGAGGACGGCAGCTCGACGTACCTGCGGCTGTCCACCCGCCCGGTGGACCAGGCGCTGGCGGCGATCCCCGGCGAGGCTGCCGCCCGGGAGCGGCGCCGCCGTCAGGTGCTGGCCGGCGGCTACCGGCTGCGCACCGTGCCCGGCGCCCGGGTCGCGATCGTCGCCATGGGGGCGATGGTGACGGAGGCGGTCTCGGCAGCCGACCGCCTCACGGCTGGTGGCCACCCCGTGGACGTCGTGGTGGCCACCAGCCCGGACCGGCTGATGCGGGCCCAGCGGGCCCGCGACGGCCTGGAGCCGGGGGACAGCTGGATCCTCGATCAACTGTTCCCCCAGCGGCGGCCGCAGGCCCTGGTGACCGTGCTCGACGGGCATCCGCACACCCTGGCCTTCCTGGCCGCCCACACCGCGGGACTCGGCATCCGCACGCTAGGGGTGACGCGGTTCGGGGAATCCGGCGACCTGCCGGACCTCTACGCGAGCCACGGCATCGACGCCGATCACATCGTCCGTGCGGCCCTCGACCTGATCGACCGGCCCGACTGACAGGAGTCCGCGCATGGCGCACCACGAACTGCCCCCGCTGGAGAGACTGCTCGCCGTCGAGGAGTGCAAGCGGCTGATGGTGGAGTACGGCCGCCGGCTCGACCACGGCCGCGGCGCGTCGGCCGCCGACCTCTTCACCGAGGACGGCGCCTGGCGCTCCCCGGCGATCGATGCCGTCGGGCGGGAGGAGCTGCGTTCCTTCTTCGCTCGGCGGGACGCCCTGACGGCCCGGACGACCCGGCACGTCGTCACCAACATCGCCGTCGACGTGCTGGACGCCGACCACGCCCGCGGCGTGTCCGTCGCCGTCGAACTGCGGGACGACCGGGGCCCCGACGGGCTCGCGGTCGACACCCGTCCGGCCATCGCCGGCGACTACGAGGACGAGTTCGTGCGCGTCGGCGGCTGCTGGCTGTTCCGTGAACGCCGCGTCGTCGTCGCGTTCAAGCGCGAGACGGAGGCGTTCATGCGGCCCCTCCCGCCCGAGGGACAGCGGTGACACCCCCGTCCGCCCCGACCCGCTCCGTACCGGAGGAACCATGAGCCGTGCCTACGTCAGCGACGTCCTGCCCGCGCCGGTCGACACCGTCTGGGCGGTGCTCGGCCGCTTCGAGGACATCGCCGACTTCGTCGGAAAACTGTCGGAGGGTGGTCTTGAGGGGGGCGGAGGACCGGCCGTCGGCTCCGTGCGCCGCCTCGTGCTGCGTGACGGGGGCCGGGTGGTGCGCGAGCGGCTGGTGGCGATGGACGCCGACGACCGGTCGTACGCGTACGACTTCCCGCCCGGACAGAACCCGTTCCCGGTGCGCAGCTACCGGGCGACCATCCGGGTGCGGCCGGTGACGCGGACGAACGCGACGTTCGTCGAGTGGTACGGCGACTTCGACTGCGATGCCGACGTGGAGGCCGCCATGCACGAGGCCTTCGCGAGCCGGTACACGGAGTTCCTGGGCGACCTCCGCGCCCACCTCGGCCTGCCGTAGGCCGCGGGGGAGCGGGCCCCGCCCCGCCCCAGGTCGGGCCCCGGCTCCCGGCTCCGGCCCCGGCGCCGGCTCCGGCTCCGGCGCCGGCTCCGGCTCCCGGCTCCGGCTCCGGCTCCGGCTCCCGGCCCCGGCTCCCGGCTCCGGCCCCGGCTCCGGCCCCCGCCCCGGTCCGGCCCCGCCCGGGGCCGGACCGGGAGAACGGGGGCGGCGCCGTCGTGCGTGGCTGCCCTCGTCTCCAGGTCCTGTTTCGCGCCGGACGGACGGAGCTCAGTTCTGCGCCCGCCCCCGCTCGATCACCGCGTCGGCGCGTGCCGCGACGTTCTCCGGACGGAACATGCGCTCCGCCCAGGCCAGCGAGCGGACGCTCTCGCGCCGCGCCGCCTCCGCGACTGTGGAGGCGGCGTTGTCGCGGTAGAGCGCCAGGTACTCCGCGGCGATCCCCGGGTCCAGCTCGGCGATCTGGCGGGCCGCCTCCCGCGCGGTGGCGAGCAGGTCCTCGCCCTCCACCACCCGGTTGACCAGCCCCCAGGTGAGCGCCTCCCCGGCACCGATCAGGCGCCCGGTGAGACTCATCTCCCGGGCCCTGCGCACTCCGACGGCCTGCGGCAGCAGGTAGGACAGGCCCCAGCCGGGCAGCACGCCGACCCGGGCGTGGGTGTCGCCGAAGCGGGCCGCCGGGGAGGCGAGGACGAAGTCGCAGTGCAGCACGATCTCCAGACCGCCGGTGACGGCCGGGCCGTTGACCGCGGCGACGACCGGTTTGGCCGGCCGGTGCCAGGGCGCGTTGTCGCCGGCCGAGGGGCCCGCCGAGCGCATGTTGTCCCCGGTCTCGCCCAGTTCGCGCAGGTCGAGCCCGGCGCAGAAGGCGACTCCCGCTCCGGTCAGCACCACCGCGCGCACCCGGGTGTCGTCGGTGAGCCGGGCCATGGTGGCGCTCAGCTCGCGGATCAGCGCGGAGTTCAGCGCGTTGCGCCGCTGCGGGCGGTTCAAGGTGACCGTGGCGACCGCCCCGTCGTGCTCGACCAGGACACAGTCAGAGGGGTTCGTGGAGGACACACCAGGCTCCTAACGGCGATTGATTATGTGACCCCAGCGTGACAGGCGACACCCGGTCACACCAGAGCCAATCGCTGTTAGATTAGCGCGGTCCGATCATCGAGGAGGATCCGTGACCGACGACCGCAGACAGCGACACCTCGTCGACCTCGACAACCGCAGACCGGAGCTGGCCGGCGACCTGTTCGAAACACTCGCGGACATGCAGGCACGGTGTCCCGTGGCCTGGAGCGAGGCGTCCGGAGGCTTCTGGGCCCTGCTCAAGCACGCCGACATCGTGACCGCCTCGGCGGACTGGGAGACGTACACCGTCACCGAGGGCATCATGATCCCCCCGACCGGCAAGTCCATGCCGGTCATCCCGGCCGAGCTCGACCCGCCCCGCCACGGCGCCTTCCGCAAGCTGGTCCTCCCGCACTTCACCCCCAAGGCGCTCGGCCCGTGGGAGGACGGCATCCGCCGGATCGTCGCGGACGGCTTCGCGCCGCTCGCCGAGCGGGGCCGTGCCGACCTGGTCACCGAGTTCGCCCGCCCCGTGCCGGTCCTGGTGATCTGCAAGGTCCTCGGCATCCGCTCCGACTGGGAGCGCATCCACCGCCTGGGCGAGGAGTTCATGGAGGCCTTCGCCGACACCGGCCGTCCCGAACGGGGCAGGGCCGCCGCCCAGCGGCTGGAGGCATTCCTGGCGGAGGAGATCGCCGCGCGGCGCGGCCGGCCCGCCGAGGACCTGCTCGGGCAGCTGGTCAACGCCGAGGTCGAGGGCGAGACGGTCTCGGACGTCGAGGCGCTCGGCCTGGTGCAGCTGCTGGTCGTCGCCGGCCACGGCACCACCGTCGACGGCATCGGGACGATGCTCTACCGCCTCCTCACCGAACCGGGCCTGCGCGACCGGCTGCTCGCCGACCGCTCCCTGGTGCCGAAGATGATCGACGAGTGCCTGCGACTGCACCCCCCGGTGTGGAACATGGCCCGCACCGTACGGCACGGGACCACCCTGCGGGACGCCGAACTGTGCCCCGGCGAGAAGGTGATGCTGGCCTTCGGGGCGGGCAACCACGACCCCGACAAGTTCGACGAGCCCTTCGCCTTCGACCTCGACCGCCCCGGCCTGACCCAGCACCTCACCTTCGGCAGCGGTCGGCACCGCTGCCTCGGGGAGGGTCTGGCCCGGCTCGAGCTGCGCACGGTCCTGGAGCACGTCCTCGACGAGTTCCCGTCGCTCGCACTCGACGGCGACGTGGTCTGGGGCGGCCACACCAACTCCCACGGGCTGCGCAGCCTCCCCGTACGTTTCCCGGGGGGTGCCGCACCCACCGGCGCGACGACGCGGGAGGACGGCGATGTCTGAGACGGCCGGGCGGCCGGCGGGTTTCGGTTTCGCCACCACCACGGACGAGGTCGTCGACGGCGTCGACCTCACCGGCCGTACGGCGATCGTCACCGGAGCCACCTCCGGTCTCGGCGCCGAGACGGCACGCGCCCTCGCCGTGACGGGCGCCCGCGTCGTCCTCGCCGCCCGCCGCACCGGCGCAGCGGCCCGGATCGCGGCGGAGCTGACGGAGCGTACCGGCAACGACCGGATCGAGGCCCGCGAGCTGGACCTCGCCGACCCCCGCTCGGTGCGCCGGTTCACCGACGCGTGGACCGGGCCGCTGCACATGCTCGTGAACAACGCCGGGATCATGGCGCTGCCCGAGCTGGAGCGCACCCCGGACGGCTGGGAACGGCAACTCGCCGTCAACTTCCTCGGACACTTCGCCCTGGTGCGCGGCTTGGAGAGGCCGCTGGCCGAGGC
The DNA here is from genome assembly GCF_044540255.1 of Streptomyces sp. NPDC086080. Lineage (NCBI taxonomy): Bacteria > Bacillati > Actinomycetota > Actinomycetes > Kitasatosporales > Streptomycetaceae > Streptomyces > Streptomyces sp. NPDC086080. Next base: position 114,815 of record NZ_JBITRU010000009.1, on the reverse strand, counting down.
GTCCGGCGCGCGTGTGGTGTGCCTCAGCTCCGCCGCGCACCTGCGCTCGCCGGTGGTGTTCGACGACCTTCACTTCCGTTACCGGCCCTACGATCCCTGGCTGGCGTACGCGCAGTCCAAGACCGCCGACGTGCTGCTCGCCGTCGGGATCACGCGCCGCTGGGGCGGGCGCGGTGTGCGGGCCGACGCCGCGCACCCCGGCATCGTCCACACCGAACTGCAGCGGCACATCCAGTGGGACACGGCAGGGCTGCCCATGAAGACCGTCGCCCAGGGTGCCGCCACCTCGGTCCTGCTCGCCACCGCCCCGGAGCTCGAGGGCCTGGGAGGTGCCTACTACCAGGACTGCCGGCCGGCCCGGGTCGTCGAGGAACGCTCGCCGGACTACTCCGGAGGCGTGGCCCCCTACGCCCTGGACCCGGCCAACGCCGAGCGGCTCTGGGCCACCGCGGTGCGGGCACTGGCCTCCTGACCACCTCCGTGGGGGGACGGTGGACCCCCATAATCAAACAATGATTGGTATGGTGGGCTGCCGACCACCCCACGCAGCCTCCAGGAGAGGAGCCGCCATGAAGGTGCAGGTCACCGCCGAGGGGATCGACATCCTCGAACCGTCCCTGCTGACCGCACTGTCGGTCGTCACCGGGCTCGACGCCCCTACCGCGGCACGGGTGCTGATGGCCGACGGCCTGGCCCGAGGCACCGACGGGGCGGACGCCGGACACATGTGGCTCGACGTCGCCGAACTCGGGCGCCGCGCACACCCGTCCGGCGACGCCCAGTGGCGCACACGGTACGACGCGATGATCGCCTACGCCGCGGACAAGGGCTGGACCGACGACACCCGCTCGGTGGTCCGAGCGCACCTGGAGGCATCCCGATGAGCACACGAGTGACAGAACTGGACCGGGTGGTGATCCGGTTCGCCGGCGACTCCGGCGACGGCATGCAACTGGTGGGTGACCGGTTCACCCAGGAAGCGGCCGTCTTCGGCAACGACCTGTCCACGCTGCCGAACTTCCCGGCCGAGATCCGGGCACCGCAGGGCACGATCCCGGGCGTGAGCAGCTTCCAGGTGCACTTCGCCGACCACGACATCCTGACCCCCGGCGACCGGCCCGACGTCCTGGTGGCGATGAACCCGGCGGCGCTGCGCGCCAACGTCGGCGACCTGCGGCCCGGGGCGACACTGATCGTCGACACACACGACTTCACGGCACGCAACCTCGCCAAGGCCGGGTACTCCGCCAGCCCGCTGGAGGACGACGCGCTGGCCGACCTCGCCGTCCACGCACTCGACCTGACGGGCATGACGGTGGAGGCGGTCAAGCCGTTCGGGCTCTCCCGCAAGGACGCCGCCCGTGCCAAGAACATGTTCGCCCTGGGCCTCGTCTCCTGGCTGTACGGCCGGGAGGTCGACGGTACGGTCGCCCACCTCACCACCAAGTTCGCGAAGAAGCCCGCGATCCGCGATGCCAACGTCACCGCACTGCGCGCGGGCTGGAACTTCGGCGAGACCACCGAGACGTTCGCCGTCTCCTACCGGGTCAAACCGGCGGCCGTCGCCCCCGGCCGCTACCGGAACATCACCGGCAACACCGCCCTGTCCTACGGGCTCGTGGCCGCCGGGCGCCTGACCGGACTCCCGGTGTTCCTCGGCGCCTACCCGATCACGCCGGCCTCCGACATCCTGCACGAGCTGAGCAGACACAAGAACTTCCGCGTCACCACCTTCCAGGCCGAGGACGAGATCGCCGCCGTCGGCGCGGCCCTGGGAGCGTCCTACGCCGGCCAGCTCGGCGTCACCACGACATCCGGTCCGGGAGTGGCGCTCAAGGCGGAGACGATCGGCCTCGCGGTGATGCTCGAAGTGCCCCTGGTGATCGTCGACGTCCAGCGCGGCGGTCCGTCCACCGGTCTGCCGACCAAGACCGAGCAGTCGGACCTGCTGCAGGCGATGTACGGCCGCAACGGCGAGGCACCGCTGCCGGTGATCGCGCCCCGCTCCCCGGCCGACTGCTTCGACGCCGCCGTCGAGGCGGCCCGCATCGCCGTCACGTACCGCACCCCCGTGATACTGCTCTCCGACGGCTACCTCGCCAACGGCTCCGAGCCATGGCGGCTTCCGGACGTGGCGTCGATGCCCCGTATCGAGCCGGGTTTCGCGGCTCCGCCGGCCGGGGGAGAGCGTTTCCTGCCCTACGCCCGCGACCCCGAGACCCTGGCCCGGCCCTGGGCACCGCCCGGCGTCCCCGGCCTGGAGCACCGCATCGGCGGCATCGAGAAGAAGGACGGCACCGGGGACATCTCCTACGACCCCGACAACCACGACCTCATGGTCCGCACCCGGCAGGCCAAGGTCGACGCGGTGGCCCGGTCGGTCCCCGCCCTCGCCGTGGACGACCCCGGCGGCCGGGCCCGTGTGCTGGTCATCGGCTGGGGCTCGACCTACGGCCCGATCGGCGCCGCCGTACGCCGGGTGCGCCGCCGCGGACTGGACATCGCCCAGGTGCACCTGCGCCACCTCAACCCGTTCCCGGCGGATCTGGGCGACATTCTCGCCGCCTACGACCGGGTGGTGTGCCCGGAGATGAACCTGGGCCAGCTCGCCACCCTGCTGCGCGACCGCTATCTGGTCGACGTACGGCGCCTCACCACCGTGCGCGGCATGCCGTTCGGCGCCGAGCAGCTCGAGCAGGAGTTCCTGACCCACCTCACCGAGATCCCGCAGGAGGCCTCATGACGGTCACCGACCTCCCCGTTCCCGTGGTCGGGGACGGGAACGGGGACAGCGGCACCGCCCTGGTCCCGACCGCCGACGCTCCCCAGACCGGCAAGGAGTTCACCAGTGACCAGGAGGTCCGCTGGTGCCCCGGCTGCGGCGACTATGCGGTGCTCAAGGCCGTCCAGGGCTTCCTGCCGAGCCTGGGCCTGCGCCGCGAGAACATCGTCTTCGTCTCCGGCATCGGCTGTTCCTCGAGGTTCCCCTACTACCTCGACACCTACGGGATGCACTCCATCCACGGTCGTGCCCCCGCCATCGCCACCGGAATCGCCACGGCCCGCGAGGACCTCTCGGTGTGGGTCGTCACCGGTGACGGCGACGCCCTGTCCATCGGCGGCAACCACCTGATCCACGCCCTGCGCCGCAACGTCAACATGACGATCCTGCTGTTCAACAACCGGATCTACGGGCTCACCAAGGGCCAGTACTCGCCCACCAGCGAAACCGGGAAGATCACCAAGTCCACCCCTGTGGGCTCGGTCGACCACCCCTTCAACCCGGTCTCCCTCGCCCTGGGTGCCGAGGGCACCTTCGTGGCGCGCACCGTCGACTCCGACCGGAAGCACCTCACTTCGGTGCTGTCGGCGGCGGCCGCCCATCGCGGCACCTCACTCGTGGAGATCTACCAGAACTGCCCGATCTTCAACGACGGCGCCTACGAGGTCCTGAAGGACCGCGACTCCGCCGCCGACGCGATCATCCCGCTGGTCCACGGCGAACCCGTCCGCTTCGGCGCGCCCGCCGAGGACGGGCGGGGACGGCTCGGCGTCTTCCGCCTGCCCACGGGCGAGGTGCATGTCGCCGACGTCACGCCCGCGAACGCGGGGCAGGTCGTGGTCCACGACGCCCACGCGGAGGACCCGACCGTCGCGTTCGCACTCTCGCGACTGACCGCCACGGGTGAGATGACCCGTGCCCCGATCGGCATCTTCCGGCAGGTGAGGCGACCCACGTACGACGACGGGGCCCGGACCCAGGTGGTGGCCGACCGCGGGCGCAGGGGCGACGGGGACCTCCAGGCACTCATCGACGGCCCCGACACCTGGGAGGTGCGCTGACCGGTCGACCGGGCACTGCGCGCACTGTCTCGTGAAGAGTCACAGAGCGCGCAGTGGTGTTCCGGCCCACGGGTTCGCCGAGCGGATCGTGGTGACGCGGCCGGGCCCGTCCGTGGGCCGCGTCAGCCGACGCGGCCGGAGTGGACCGCGTCCGGTCCGGCGGGTGCGGCGTCGTGTCCGGGGCCGCCGACGGGCTGACCGTCGGGGCTCGGGACGAACAGCGCCAGGACGCTGCCCAGTGCGAGGGCCACGCCCAGCGTTGCGAAGCCGGCGGTGTAGGCCGCCTCCGGCGGATGACCCGTCGCGGAGACGCCGCCGGTGACGATGGCTCCCATGGCCGCCGCTCCGAAGGAACCGCCGATGGTGCGGATGTTGGCGTTCATCCCGCCGGCCACACCGGTCTGTTCGGGGGGCACGGCGCGGACCACCACACCGGCGACGGTGGTGAAGACGAGCCCGATCCCCAGACCGAGGACGGTCATCGCCGCGCAGGCCTGCCAGGGAGTGTCGTGGAAGGCGGCCAGCGCCAGATAGGCCAGCGCGCCCACGGCGGACCCGGCGACGGTCACCGCCCGGGATCCGAAACGCCGGATCAGCGGGGCGGTCGCGAAGCCGACGGCGAACATCGCCAGGGCCGAGGGCAGCATGAGCTGTCCCGACTGCGCGATGGTGCTCCCGAAACCGTAGCCCGCCTCGGGCGGGGTCTGCATGAGCTGGGGCAGGAACGCGAAACCCGCGAACATCCCGAACCCGAGCAGGGCCGACACACAGTTGGCCGACCACACACCCCGTCGGCGCATCATCGTCATGTCGATCATCGGCACCGGAACCCGGCCCTCGGTCCATATCCAGGCGGTCCCCGCCAGCACCGAGAGCGCCACCAGAGCGAGGATGCCCGGGGAGAGCCAGCCCCGGACGGTGCCCTGGCTCAGCGCGACCAGGAGCGAGACCAGCCCCACCGACAACAGCAGCGCCGGGAGCAGGGGCAGACCCCGGGGGCCGCGCACCGGAGACTCGGGGATCACGAACCGGGCCGCGACCGCCGCGGCTGCCGTCGTGATCGTCGGCAGCCAGAACAGCCAGGGATATCCGAGCACATCGACCACCGGACCGGCCGCGACGATGCCGGCCCCGTAGCCGAGCGAACCGACGGCGGCCAGTACGCCCACCGCCCGGGAGACGTGAGCCTCGTGGTACAGATCGCGGATGATGCCGAAGGTCAGGGGCATGACCCCGCCGCCGGCCCCCTGGATCACCCGGGCCGCGATGAGCCATCCCAGGGACGGTGCGAGCGCCGCGAGCGCGGACCCGACGGTCAGCGCGGCCAAGGTCGCCACCAGCACGCGGCGCTTGCCCACCATGTCTCCCACACGGCCGAGCACCGGAGTGAAGATCGAGGCCGAGAGCAGGTAGGCGGTGACGACCCAGACGACGGTGCGCTGGTCGGTGTGGAACAGGCGCTCGATGTGGGGGAGCACCGGGACGAGGAGGGACTGCAAGGAGGAGAAGGCCATGGCCGAGAGGGTGAGGACCCAGAACGACAGCTGTCGGCGTCCGCGTCCGATGTCCTTCACGTACTGCTCGCCTCCCCGGCCTGGACTGTTCGAACCGGATGATCCGATCGGCTCATGCTACGCTAAACCAAACATCAATAGATATAATTGACCCCTCAGGAATGGGCCGATCGCCTCACACCCGGCCCGGTGCCGGCACTCGGCCGCTGCCTGTTTCCGGGCGGCCGCGGGCCGGCCGCGACCGTCAGGAGGAACATCCGTGAAGACCGATCCGCCCACGCAGACGAGCCCGACGCCGACCGACCTGAGCCGCACCGAACTGGACGCGGTCGCGCGCCGCATGGCGGAAGCCGGCACACCTCCCGACGGCCCGCTGAGGGCTGTGCTGATCACCGGGGGCCGCTCCAACCTGACCTACACGCTGACCGACGCGACGTCACGCTGGATCCTGCGCATGCCACCCCGCGCGGGACGCACGCCCTCCGCGCACGACGTGGCCCGGGAGTTCCGGGTGACCTCCGGTCTGTGGGGCAGCGCCGTACCGGTCGCGCGGCCGGTCGTCCTGTGCGAGGACGAGTCGCTCCTCGGCGGAGCCTTCACGGTCGTGGACTTCGTGGACGGCCTCAGCGTGCAGTCGCGCGACGACCTGGCGGCGCTGGACGATTCCCAACTGTCCCACCTGATGGATTCCTTGACCCGCACCCTGGCCGCGCTGCACCGCGTGGACCATGTGGCCGCCGGACTCGGGCGCTTCGGCCGGCCCGACGCGTACGCGCAGAGGCAACTGCGCCGCTGGAGCGGGCAGTGGGAGCTGGTCGCCCCCGAGGACAGGGAGGTCCGCGCCGCCGCGGCCGAACTGGCACGGCGGCTGACGGTCGCGGTCCCGGAGCAGGTGTCCACCGGGATCGTGCACGGCGACTACCGCATCGACAACACCATCCTCACCCACGGCCGGCTGCCCGAGGTGGCGGCCGTCGTCGACTGGGAGCTGTCCACGATCGGTGACCCCGTGGCGGACGTGGCCATGATGTGCGCCTATCGGGACGAGGCGCTCGACCTCATCCTGGGCGCACCCAGCGCCTGGACCGACGACCGGCTGCCCGACGTGCCGGCACTGGCGGCCGCCTACGAGGCGGCGGGCGGAGTACCGCTCGACCACTGGGACTTCCACCTGGCCCTGGCCTACTACAAGATAGGAACGATCGCGGCCGGCATCGAGCACCGTCGCCGGGCCGGTGTCGGATCCGGCCCCGGCTTCGCGACCGCGGGACACGCGGTGCCCCGGCTGATGGCGGCAGGCCTTGCCCTGGGACCGCTGGACGGGTGACGCCGTGACGCATGCGCACCGGGCGCAGGAAGCGCGGACAGCGCTGTCGGGCAGAACCGCTCCCGCTGGGTTCTGCCCGACAGCCGTCTTTGCCGGCTCAGCCGGCGCTCGCACCACCCCGGTGGGTCACCGAGGAGGCATCCTGATGCCGCCGTCCACCCGGACCGTCTCGGCGTTGAGGTAGTCGTTGCGGAGGAACTCCAGGACCACGGCGGCGAGTTCCTCCGGCAGTCCGAGGCGCTTGGGGAAGAGCACGTGCGAGCCCAGCTGCTCCTTGAAGGCTTCCGCCTCCGGGCCCTCGCCGTAGATCGGAGTGTCGATCAGACCTGGGGCCACCGTGTTCAGGCGGATTCCCGAGGCCGACAGGTCGCGTGCCACCGGGAGCGTCATGCCGACCACGCCCCCCTTGGACGCGGCATAGGCGGCCTGGCCGATCTGCCCGTCGAAGGCCGCGACGCTGGCCATGTTGACGATGGCGCCGCGCTGTCCGCCGGCGTCCGGCTCGTTGGTGCTCATGGCACTCGCCGCCTGGCGTATGACGTCGAACGTGCCGATCAGGTTGATCGCGACGATCCGGGAGAATGCCGCGAGGTCGTGCGCCGACTCGACCCGGCCGTTGCGGCCGATGGTCCGCTGGGCCCCGCCGATGCCGGCGGAGTTGACCACCGCCCGCAGCGGCGCCAGCCGGGTGGCCGCCGCGACCGCGTCGCCGATCTGACGTGTGTCGGTCACGTCCACCGGGGCGTACACGCCTCCGATCTCGGCGGCGAGTTTCTGCCCCTTCTCCTCCTGCACGTCGGCGACGACGACCCGGGCCCCTTCCGCCGCGAGACGGCGTGCCACCGCGGCGCCGATGCCGGACGCCGCTCCCGTGACCAGAGCGCTGGCTCCCGTGATGTTCATGCTTCTCTCTCTTCCTGCGGATGACGGGGATCATGGGGACGGACGCCGTGCCGCCCGCGCGCGACGACGCCGGACTTCACCGCCCACGCCAGACAGGGGGGCGTTTCTCGGCGAAGGCGCGTGCCCCCTCGGCGGCGTCCTCGGAGGCGAAGATCTCTTCGATGAACGGCTGCTGGCGCTTCCAGCCCTCTTCCGTTCCCCAGTCCGCGGCGGCGTTCGCTATGTGCTTGGTCCGCAGGACCGCCAGGGGACCGTTCTCGGCGATCTTCTGTGCGAGGGCCAGGGCGCCCTCCAGCGCCCCGCCGGCCCGTGTCACACGGTTGACCAGGCCGATCTTCGCGGCTCGTGGCGCTTCGATCGGCTCCCCGGTGAGCAGCATCTCCAGTGCCAGCGCCCGCGGCACGCGGTTCGGCAGACTGAGGGCGGCGCCGGCGGCCGGGACGAGGCCGCGCTTGACCTCGGGGACGCCGAACCGCGCTGTCTCGCCCGCGACGACCATGTCGCAGGCCAGCACGAGTTCGAGTCCTCCCGCCAGCGCCCAGCCCTCCACGGCGGCCACCAACGGCTTGCGGGGAGGCGTCATCGTGATGCCGCACAGTCCCCGGCCCTCCAGGCTCGGCGACTCGCCCCGCAGGAATGCCTTGAGGTCCATGCCGGCGGAGAAGTTGCCGCCCGCCCCGGTCAGCACACCGGCCCGCAGGTCCTCGGACGCGTCGAGTGCGTCGGCTGCCGCCGCGATGCCCTCGGCCACGTTCCGGTTCAGCGCGTTCCTGGCGTCCGGCCGGTTGATCGTGATCACCAGGACGGCGCCCTTCCGTTCGGTCGATACGTCCTTCGAGCTCACATCTCTCCCTTCGGATTCCGCGACAAGCGGAGGCGACGACCACAGGGCACGCCGACGTCCGCGGCCCCTCTCCAGGAGAGAGCGGGAAGGCGTGGCACCCACACATTATCAAACAACGATAGATTAAGTCATCGCCTTCCCGGGGTGCACCCACGACCACGACCAACGGAGGCGCCCGCTCCCCAGCCGACCGGCTGGACGGGGCGGGCGCCGCCTGGTCCGGACGACCTCACGCGTGCCGAGGGGACGGGGAGGTCGGACGGTGATGCGTGACCTGGGAACACACGGGTGTCCCGGCCCGAACAAGGTCGGGCCGGGACACCCGTCAGGCGAGGTCGAGCGCGGCCTCCGGGCAACTCGTCACGGCCTCGCGGACGCCGGCGACGTGCTCGTCACCGACCTCCGCAAGCAGCACCACGACCTTGCCGTTGTCGTCCACGTCGAACACATCGGGGGCGAGCAGGGCGCACCGGCCGTGCCCCTGGCACCGTGTCACATCGGCATCGACCTTCATGATCGGTCACCCCACCCGGTCGAACTCGATGTCCACGGTGTGGAGTGCGTTGCTCTGTCCCGGAACCCACTTGATGTCGGCGGCCGGGGCGAGTCTGATGTTCCTGATCCGCTTCAGCAGCTCCTCGAAGGCGATCTCGATCTGCATCCGGGCCATGTTGGAGCCGACACAGCGGTGGACCCCCATGCCGAAGGCGGCGTGGCCGCTGCGCGCCTCGTCGAAGACCAGTTGGTCCGCGTCCCGGAACTTGTCGGTGTCCCGGTTGGCGGAGTCGAACCGGGCCTGGACCCGCTCACCCTTCTTGATCAGCACGCCGTTGAGCTCGACGTCCCGGGTCGCCACCCGGGCCATCGCGGCGACGGGGGAGTCGAGACGCAGGAACTCGTCCATGTCCCGGCGTACCCATGCGGGGTCCCGCAGCCGGTCCTCCAGGCCGGGGTTCTGGGTGAGCCGGTAGGTGATGTTCCCGATCGCGGCGCGGGTGGTGTCCAGGCCCCCGAGGATCAGGATGCCGAGCGCGCCGACCTGCTCGTCGTGGCTGATGGGCCGGTCACCGAAGCGGCCGTTGACGAGGCGGGCCAGCACACCGTCGCCGGAGATCCCACGCTGCTTGGCGCGCTCCAGGTATTCGGTGCACATCATGAACAACTGCCCGAACAGCTCCGGTGTGGCCCCTTCGGCCACCGCCAGCGCCAGGTCCTGGGCCGCCTGGAGTTCCTCGTCGCTGAGGTCGTTGAAGATCACCTTTGTGAGCATCCGGCCGATGTAGGGGCCGGCGTACTCGTTGAGGATCTCGGCCGAGCCGCGGTCGACGAAGGCGTCGATCAGTTCCCGGGCCGTCTGGTGCATCGCCTCCTCGTAGGGCGCGAGCGCCTTGCGGGAGAAGAGCGGGTTGAGCAGTTGCCGTGCGGCGGTCTGGACGGGCGGGTCGTTGTCGATGGGGCAGAGCGACGGTACCCCGGTCGGGACCAGGGGCGACTCGGTCGAGGAGAACGTCTCCCAGTCCTCCATCACCCGGCGCACGTCCTCGTAGCGGGTGACGATGTAGAAGCCGCCGTTCCCGTCGGTGTGTGCCACCGGGCACTTGTCGCGGGCGTAGGAGAACAGCTCCCACTTCACCCGCTGGTCCTCCCAGCTGAACAGGTCGAAGTGGCTGAGCTGTTCGGCGAGTTGCTGCTGGTTGTCGAGCTGTTCCTGCTTGTCGCCCTGATGCGTGGTCGTCACGAAGCCTCCTCGGCAGCGGATCCGGGTACTCAGAACTCGTTGACGATCACGCCGCGGATGTTCTTGCCCGCGAGCATGTCGGCGTAGCCCTCGTTGATCTGGTCGAGGGAGTAGGTGCGGGTGACCAGTTCGTCGAGCCGGAGCTTGCCGGCCCGGTACAACTCGGCGAGCCGGGGAATGTCCGCGCGCGGGTTGCAGCCTCCGTACACGGTGCCGAGCAGGGACTTCTCGAACAGCGCGAACATCTGCATGCCCAGGGTCGCCTTGTCGTCGACATTGCGCGCCATGCCGGTGAGGACCGCGCGGCCCCCCTTGGACACGAGGTCGAGGAACGGCTGGATCATCCACCCCTCGACCACGCCGATCGTGTTCACCCCGACATCGGCCATCACACCGCGGGTGATGTCCTGGAGGAGGCCCACCGCTTCCTCCATCGAGGCGGCGGTGTGTGTGGCGCCGAGTATCTTCGCCTGTTCGGTCTTGAAGGCCACCGGGTCGACGGCGACGATGTTCTTGGCGCCCGCGAGCCGGGCGCCCTGAACCGCGTTGGCGCCGATGCCGCCGATGCCCACCACCACGACGGTCTCGCCGGGCCGGACCTTGCCGATGTTGACCGATGACCCCCAGCCGGTCGGCACACCGCAGCCGAGCAGGCAGGCGACCTCGAACGGGATGTCCGGGTCGATCTTCACGACCGACGTCTCGTGCACGACGGTGCGCTCGCTGAACGTGCCCACGAGGGAGAGCGTGCCGACGTCCTTGCCCCGGGCGTGGGCGCGGTATCCGCCGCTGATCATCGAGCCTTCCATCAGGAACTGCCCGTAGTCGCACAGGTTGGACCGCCCGCTCGCGCACCAGCGGCACCGTCCGCAGGCCGGCAGGAACGAGAACACCACGTGGTCACCCACTGCGAGGTGCTCGATGCCGGGGCCGATCTGCTCGATCACGCCGGCGCCCTCGTGGCCGCCGATGGTGGGAAGTGCGGCGTATCCGTCCCCGACCCGGACGTGGTCGTCGGAGTGACACATGCCCGCGGCCTCGATCCGTACAAGGACCTCGTTCTGCTGGGGAGCGTCGAGTTCGATTGCCTCGACGCTCCACGGCCGGCCGGTTTCCCAGAGGATGGCTGCTTTTGATTTCACAGTGTGATCCCTCTCGCGCCTTAGGTGGCGGTAATCACACAATGTTAGGTTCGGTCTGTCAAGCCTTATGTCGAAAGTGGGCGGACGTCGCCCGGGGAGAGGGGTGTGACCCTGAAATGTGGCCGTAATGCCCCGATGTAAGGGATGCTGGGTCGTGTGTCGCCTCCCCTGCCCGCCACCGTAAAACGAACGGTGCGAGGTGGGAACCAGGTGTGGAGCGGAGTTCTCCGGGTCGCCGGCGTTCGCCGCGCGTGGTCCGCCGGTGAGCGGACGCGACGCGCCCACCGCCGTGCTATGACGTGACGAATTCCAGGATGTCGCGGTTGAGGACGTCCGGATGCGTCGACAGCATGCCGTGGGGGAACCCTTCGTACGTCTTGAGGGTGCCGTGCCGCAGCAGCCCGGACGACAACGGCGCCGAGTTCGCGTATGGCACGATCTGGTCGTCGCTGCCGTGCGCGACGAGGACCGGGACGTCGATCTGCTTGAGGTCCTCGGTGAAGTCGGTCTCGGAGAAGGCCTTGATGCATTCGTAGTGGGCGTTGGCCGCCCCCGCCATTCCCTGCCGCCACCAGTTGTCGATCAGGCCCTGGGAGACGTCCGCGCCGGGCCGGTTGAAGCCGTAGAACGGGCCCGACGGAAGATCGATGTAGAACTGCGCCCGATTGGCGGCGAGGGATGCCCTGAGCTCGTCGAAGACCTCGATCGGCAGACCGTCCGGATTGCCCTCGGACTTGACCATGACCGGCGGAACCGCGCCGACGAGCACCGCCTTGCCGACCCGTCCCGGTTCGGCGCGCGCCACATAGCGTGTGACCTCGCCGCCGCCGGTCGAGTGCCCGATGTGGACGGCCTCCCGCAGATCGAGTTCGGCCGTCAGCGCCGCCACATCAGCCGCGTAGGTGTCCATCTCGTGGCCTGCCGAGGACTGGCTGGAGCGGCCGTGGCCGCGCCGGTCGTGAGCGATCACCCGGTAGCCCTGGGCGAGGAAGAACACCATCTGGTTGTCCCAGTCGTCGGCGCTCAGCGGCCAGCCGTGGTGGAAGACGATGGGCCGGGCGTCGCGCGGGCCCCAGTCCTTGTAGAAGATGGTCGTGCCGTCAGGAGTGCTGACCGTGCCCATGGTTGATCCTCCCGCGTGAATGGCTGAAGGGGATGCGTCCGCGGCGGCCTCGGGCCACGGCTGCAGGAACACGGATATCACCCTACGCGTCGGCCCGTCCGGCCTCATCTCGTGTGATCGGGCGACTTACCAGCACAAAGACCGTCAGGGTGCTTTTCGCGTCTTATGGTTCTTGAATGCCGACCGTTCCCCTATGGGTCCTGTTCTCGTCCGGGTGTGCGCCTGTCCTGCTGATCGCGGGATGGCTGATCGCGGCGTCCCTGGAGGGGGCGGGGTACGACCCCGTCAGTCAGACGATCAGTGTGCTGGCGGCTCACGGGGCCGCGGGGTTCTGGGTGATGACCGGTGCGTTGTTCGCCCTGGGTGTCTGTCATCTCCTCACCGCCTGGGGGCTGAGGACGGCGGCTGTTGCCGGACGTGTGGCGCTGGCCGGTGGGGGAGTGGCGGCTGTGGTGGTGGCGCTGATCCCGGCGCCGAGCAGTGGGGGATCCCTGCGGCACGGCTCGGTCGCCGTCGTCGGATTCGTGCTCCTGGCCGTGTGGCCGGTCCTGGCCGCCGATGGCAGCGGTGCCGCGCCATGGGCTCTGCGGCCCGCGCCGTCGTTCGTGGCGACCGCCGTGATGGTCGTCGGCGCGGTGTGGTTCCTGGTCGAGTTGCAGCGTGAGGGCGCGGCCGGTGTCGCGGAACGAGTCGTCACGGCTGTCCAGTCCGTGTGGCCCTTCGTGGCCGTCGCCTCGTGCCTTCGTCACTGCCGGGGCGGCGACAGGACGCCGACATGAGCCGCGGGCCGGCGGACCGTTCGGGCCGGGTGGGGCTCGTGGGAGGTCCGCCCGCGGGGGTGCCGACCGGCCACCGGCCCCGGAAGGACAGGCGCCGACTTGATAGGCAAGTAAGTACTTGCCTATGGTGGAGTCATGGCGGGCGCCGTCCTCGAGGCGCCCTGCCGTCCTTCGGTTTTCCGGTCTCGTCGCCCCGCGACGCCAGGGCGGCCGTACGTTCCACGGTCCGGGCAACCGGTCCGCTCAGACACATCCTGGCCCCCGCCCGCTCCACACATTCCGGAGAGTCCTCATGAAGATCCACCTGACCAGCGTCTTCGTCGACGACCAGGGCAAGGCGCTGCGCTTCTACACCGACATGCTGGGCTTCGTGAAGAAGCACGACGTGCCGGTGGGTGAGGACCGGTGGCTGACCGTGGTCTCCCCCGAGGACCCCGACGGGACCGAGCTGCTCCTCGAGCCCTCCGGGCACCCCGCGGTCGGGCCGTTCAGAACGGCGCTGGTCCAGGACGGCATTCCGGCCGCCTCGTTCAGCGTGGACGACGTACGGGCGGAGTTCGACCGGCTGCGCGCACTCGGTGTGGTCTTCACCCAGGAACCGTTGGCCATGGGCCCGGTGACCACCGCCGTCCTGGACGACACCTGTGGCAATCTGATCCAGATCGTGCACAGCGAGTAGCCGCGAAATCGTCGGACGGACGGCGGACGACCGGCCGCGCCGAGGGCCACGCCGGCGTGCGGGCCCACCACCGGCCCGGGGTCTACCCCGGCTCGTTCCGCAGAACACGGCGGGCGGCCTCGGCCTCGGCCGCCGGCGGGGACAACTCGTCGAGGGAGTCGAGTTCGGTGTCGGATTCCAGCTCCCGCTCCCAGGCGGCCGCGAGGTGTTCCTGCTCCTCGCGTGGTCTGGAACGGACGGCCTCCCGGTGCTCCGGGTCCAGAGCCGTCAGAAATCGTCCGACCGGGTCCGTGGGCATGCCGTGCTCCTTGTTCGCGTGGAAGGCTCCTGCTCCGACCCAGCATGGCCAGCGGGCACCCGCACAGCCGTCCGACACGGCCTGTGACCACCCTGATGGCTCCGCTCACGCCACGGCTCCACCGCCGCCGGCCGGACCGGAGCCGAGGCAGCCATCGCTCCGTGTGGAAGAACGGCGGCGCCCCGGCAGGCCGTTGCCGCGCCCGGGCGCGACTCCGCTCCCCGCTCCCGGCGCCCGGCCGGTAGCCCGGCCCGCCCGGGCCGGGCACACCGTCCACGGACGAGTGTCAGAGGCCTGCTCTACAGTTCCCGTCACTTGATCAGTGGGGATGCGGGAGGCACGCATGGGGTGGGTGTCGGCCGGCGACTATGAAGTCGCCCTCGACGACGGCAAGGTGGTGTGCCGCAACGCGGCCGGGCGGCGGCTGAAGTCCGTACCGTCCAAGATCGCTGACGATCCGGCGGTGGTGGGGCTGCGCCAGCTCGTCGAATGGCTGGAGCGGCACGAACGGCAGTGCCTCGCCGATGTGGAGCGGTGGATGGTGCGCTCCCTGCCGGTGCCGTTCGCGGTCCTGGCGCGGGTCTGGCCCGACCCAGCCTGGCAGGCCGCCCTGCGCGACATGGTGGTCACGGGGACGGACGGGGTGGTGGCCGGATTCCTGCGGGACGCCGACCCCGAGCGCGGCCTCGGCCTCGTCGACCTCGACGGCGACACCGTCCGGATCACCCCCGGTCTGGTCCGCCTGCCGCACCCGGTACTGCTCGACGAACTCGAGGACCTTCGCGAGTTCGCCGTCGAGATCGGCATCGAACAGCGCGCCCAGCAGCTCTTCCGCGAGGTGTGGCACCGGCCCGCGGCCCTGGACGCCGAAGCCGGCTCCGTCGAGGACTACGCGGGCGGCGTCTTCAGGGAACTGAGGTTTCTCCAAGGCCGCGCGACCCAGTTGGGATACCGCGTCCGGGGCGGCCACGCCGTGTGCTCCGTACTGGAGGACGGCCGCGGTGTCGAGGCCCGGGTATGGGTCGGCGACTACGAAGGCTACTCCGAGACGGAGACCGGACCGCTCGTCTTCACCGACGCGGCGGGCCGGGCCCTGAAGCTCGGTCAGGTCGGGCCGGTGGCCTGGTCGGAGGGCATGCGCATGGCGGCCGCGCTGTACGCCGGACGCGACATCGAGGACGAGGAGCGTGCGGCATGACGACCCACGAGTACGACGGGTTCAGCTTCGACGAGACCACCACGGCCGCGCTGCTCGACGCCGGCGCCGTGCTGCCCCCTGGCGTCACGGACCGGGAGGACGCCGATGTCCTCACCGCCCGCACGTACACGCACACCGCGCTGGACGAGCGCAAGGTCGTACGACTGGTACCGGGCACGCTCGGTGAGGCCGAGGACCTCGCCCTGGACTTCCTCGGACTGGCCCGCGAGCCGCAGACCCTGGAGGTCGGGCAGGTACGCCGGGAAACCCTCGGCTTCCCCGCCTGGGCGCTGGTCCACGACCCGGCGAACGGCCACCACGCGCTCGCGCTGGTCAGGGATGTCGAGCGGCTGGCCCGCCAGGCCAAGTCCCGTCCCGGCATCGCCAAAGAGGGCTTCGAGACGCTCGGCGAGCGACTCGGCCGGGCCGTGCCGCACTTCCTGCCCACCTTCTACGAGCAGGCCGCGCGCGTCTTCCTGCAGCACGAGAACACCACCTACGCGGCCGCCTTCTTCGGCAAGGCGCGCGATGCGGAGCGGGTGCACGCGCTGCCCGTCGACGAGGAGCGGCAGCGCGCCGTCTTCCTGGAGTTCGCCTTCGCCGGGGCGCTGACCGTCAAGGCGCTCAAGGAGCATGTGAAGGCCCTCTCGGCACGGCTCGCGCCGGCCGAGGCATGGGCACAGTTCCGGCAGCTGACCGTGGAGCGCTGTGCCGCCGGCATGCCGCCGTACGCGTCCCTGCCGCAGGACGCGCGCGCCCTGATCAAGGCGTCGGGGCTGGACCGGGCTGCCGAGGAGTGCGCTCTGGTCGCGGACCTGCTCGCGTCACCCGCGGCCGTGCGCGCTCCCGCGTCCTTCTGGACCACCTACCGCACGACGCTCGCCGTCCTCGCCGAGCGGCAGCCCGATGTACGGGTCCGGCTGCTGGAGATCATGCCCGCCGGGCTGGGCCGTACCACGAAGGACGACGAGTTCTGGCTGACGCTGCTCGCGGAGACCGGTGCCGACCGGCTGCTGACGGGCGAGAGCCGGGGCGAGGCCGCGGACCGGGTCGACGCGGCGGACTGGCTCAGCCGCTGGTCGCTGCACCGCAAGCACGGCGGAACGGTCGGCGACCGTTCACCGGCCACCCTCGCGCTCGTGGAGCGGATGGCCCCGCGCCTGCGCGCACAGGGCCGCCGCGTCGACCTCTTCACCGGCCGCTGGCACACCGGCGCCGACCTCGACCTGCTGGACCTGTGCCTGGCCGAGGACGTTCCGCTGACCCGGCCCGCCGCAGGCACGGACATCCACCTCGACCTGGGCCGGTGGATGGCGGACTCCGGGGCCGGGCGACGTGACCTGACGGCCGTCGCGGCGGACCCGCACGGTCGGCGCATGCTGTACGACGCCGTCGGCAACCCGCACCGTCAACGGGCCCGCACCGAACTGCCGGAGAAGATCGCCGGCCACCCCGTACTCGCCGACGTGCTCCGCGAGTGGCTGGACGACGCCGCCGCGGAGCTGGACGGCGCCACCGGTCTGGCGGCCGCCCGCGCTGCACTCGAGCGGCTGCGTCCCTTCCGCACGGTCGCCGCACACATCAGCCCGCAGGCCCTCGCCCGGGCCGCCGCATTCGACGTCGCGCCGCTGCTCGGCAACACCCTGCGCGCCGGCATCCCGGACGAGCTGGGCTGGCCCGCGCTCGAAGAGGCGGTGCGACGGCTCGACGCCGAGACCCGGCGCGGGCGCGACGACACCCTCGTCGTCCAGGAGGCATGGCCGGCCCTGATCCTCTCCCGGGGGCACAAGGCGATCGTCGTGGGACCGCAGGACATCCTGCTGGAGCACGACCTGCGGCTGCCGCCCGAACCGGACCGCCGGCCGCTTCGGCCGTCGCTGCGCTACACCGACGGCGAACTGCTGGTCATGTGGCGGGACGGCAACAAACAGCACGGCTACTGGTCGGCCCGCCCCGCCGAGGTCTTCGAGCTCGGCGGTGAGCAACTCCCTTCCTGGTACAGCGGCGGCGACGCGGGCGAGACCTCGATTCCGCGGCCGGACGGCGGCCGTGTCACCGGGGGGCGTACCCTGCACGCCGGCGACACGGTCCTGCCGCCCGCCCGCCCCGTCATCGGGGACGGCACCTCGTACTGGCGCCAGGGCCGGGAGGGGGTGCGGCAGGTGTGGCTCGAGTACGACCCGGCCACCGGCACCCACGGCCGCGCCTCGCTGCCCGCGTTCCTGCGCTCCGGCATCTGCGACGGCGCCACCCTGCTGCAGCAGCACTGCACGGTGCTGCCCCTGCAACCCGGCCTGGAGCACAGCCCGTTCGGCACCGACGGCACGGTCCTCGGCCGCTGGGTGCGCACCGAGGGCGAGGGCGACGAGGCCCGCATCACCGTCGGCACACCGGACGGCAGGACCGCCGCCCTGCCGGCGGGGGACAGCCGGATACCGGGCGTGCCGCTCGGCGCGCTGCGCCTGCCCGGTGGCGTCGAGCCCCTCGCCGTCGCCCACTACCGCTCGGTCACCCTGTACACGACGGACGGCACCACGGGTGTGCGGGAACTGGGCAGACTGGCACCGCTGCAGCGCGGCGGCGAGTTCGCCGCCGGCACACCCCTCGTTCCGCCGGTCGACTTCTGGCACGCCCTGCGCCCGCGCGACGAGAGCGCCTCGGCGATCCTCCGGGCGCTGAGTGACGAGCAGGCCGGGGAACTGCTGAGGGCCGGGGCCAGTGTTCTGGCGGCGAGGGACGCCGAGTTGGCCGAGGCCAGGCGCGCGAAGGCGGCAGCCGAGGCCCGGACCGGCCGGGCGGCCACCACCGGCGACCCCGCTGTCCCGACCGCCCAGGAGGTCCTGCGCGAGGTCGTCTCCCGCTCCCTGCCCGCCCTGACCGAGCCCGGTCTGCTCACCGGTGTCACCGCTCTGCTGCTCGCGGTGCTGCGCGTCGCCGAGTCCGTCGCCGGGTTCGTGTCGCCTCCGGAGGAACGGCCCAGGGCGGAGTCCCCGCGGGTCGTGGACATGTTCGCCGACTACGCTCCCGAGGACGGCGACGACCAGACACTGCGCGAGGCGACCGCCGGCCTCGCCGAACAGCACGGCTGGTGGGGAGGCGGGAAGCGGTGGGGCGTCCTGCGTCAGATCCGCGCCGTCAACCACGTCCTCACCGGGAAGCCCGCCGGCGGCAAGGCACTGCCCGGTGCCGCCCGGCTCACCGGGCCCGCCGGCGGATGGCACAGCGACGAGCGCACCGTCCCGTCCGGGGGAGCGGCGTGGCCGTCCCTGCTGGACGCGCTGCGCCCGCTCGCCTACCGCGCCGCCTCCCCCGCCCTGACGCAGGCGCACCGCCGGGCACTGCTGCTGTTCTTCGAGGCGATCCTCGAGGGGCCGCTGGCCGCCCCCGGAGCCGCGCTGCGCGATGTCGTGCTGAGCGAGCCGCGGGGCGAGCAGGACCGCGCCGGTCAGGTGCTGCGCCGCGAGGGCCGCACCGTCGTCGTCCTCGGCTGCCAGAGCGTCGACCACCATCATGAGCGCGTGAACTGGCTGGCCCTGGACCACGACCCGACGGGCGTGTTCGGCGCTGTCGCCCACTTCACCTCGGGCCGGGAGACCGCGCACCCGCCGGTGTTCCCGGCCGAAGCACTGGCCGCGGTGACCGGACTCGTCCGGGACAAGGGCGCCGCCCCCTGGCAGCCGGCCGCGCCCGCCGCGCTCGCAGCCGCCACGCACGGCGGCCTCGGCCCCGTACAGGCGGCCCTGCTCCTGGCCGGAAAGCCGTCCGAGCTGACCGACGAGGTCAGCGCCGCCACCGGCCTGAAGCCACGTCAGAAGCAGTTCGGCGACGCACTGCTCGGCTCGCTGGAGCCCGGCGACCGGGCCGCCCTGGTCGGCGCGCTGCTGCCCGCGAACCCCGGTGACCTGTGGACGACCGGACCCGACACGGACGCGGCGGGCCGCGTGTGGGCCGAGCGCTTCGACGGCCTCGTCCGCCTCCCCGAGGACCTCGTCGGCGATCTCGCCCTGCCGGGACTGTCCACCGTGGCCGTCGAGGCGCTGCTCAATCCGCGCCGCCCCTCCTGGCTCAGCCGTACCACCGTCCAGCGGCTCGACAAGGACGGCAACCTCGTACCGGAGGACCCCCGGGCACTGCCCGGACGGTACAACCTGACGTACGCCGTGTCGTCCCTGGCCGGACTCGCCTACTCGCTGCCGTACGGTCACCCCCTGCGGGCCGCGCTTCCGGAGGGACTGGCCGCGCTGCGCCGCCGTCTCGCGGACCCCGGGCTGCTGCTCGACCTCGACCTGGACTGGACCGAGAAGGGTTCACCGACCGCCGCCGAACTGCGCAAGGCGTTCGGACTGCCCGCCACCGGCGGCGCCGACGCGCGCGGCCTGACACCCGTCGGCGAGGCGCTGGTACTGCGCCCCTGGTACGGCGACCAGGAGGCCGTCCTGGTGCGCACCTGCGCACTCGACCGCGCGGACGACCCCGTGTTCGGACTGGTCGAGGGACTCGTCGGACCCGGACGGGGCGACGGTATGCGGGCGCTGCGGGCGGTCGTGGACGACGAACTCGCCCGCGCCGTCGCGGCCGGAACGGAACCGGACGGCCCCACCGGCTACGCCCAGGATCCGTCCGTCAGCGTGCCCGAACTGGTCGCGGAGGTCGCCGCGTCCCACGGCCTGGGCGCGGACGCGGCAGGGCTCTACCTCCAACTGCTCACCCTGCCCGACCCGACGGACCGCAACTGCGCCCGCTGGACCGGCTGGAAGCCCGCCCGCATGAAGAAGGCCCGCGCCGAGCTGGCGGCGGCCCCCCGTCTGGTCGTCGAGGCGAAGCGGGCCCGCGCCGGGCGCACGCTCTTCCTGCCGTGCGGCTGGCTGGACCTGAAGTCCCCCGCGCTGCCGGTGGAGATCTGGAAGCAGGGCCTCTACCCGGTGCGCGGCAACTCCCCGGTGGTTCCGCTGCTGCCGGTACCCGAACTGTTCCGCCGCGCGTGGGACCGGGTCCGTGCCGGAGACGCCCCCGCCTACGAGGAACTCACCACCCGCGCCACCCGCAAGGGCCGCCGCCGATGACCACCGTCCACCCGCACCTGGAGCCACGCGAAGCGATGACCACCACCCTGTCCCCTTCCCCGGCCCGTCAGATCGTCCCGCCCGAGGAGCGGTACGCGACCGAACTGGCCTTCCTCGCCGCCCACGACGACGGACCGCGACCGCCCGCCTGGCGGCTCACCCCCCGCGCGGTCGTCACGTTCGTCATGGGCAGCGCCGGCGAGGCCCTGAAGCTGCCCGACGACGCCGACGTGCCCGAGGGCGTACCGCGCCGACTGGTGATCGAGGACAAGTTCGTCGGCGACCGGGCGCTGGTCGAGCGGTGTGTGGTGACCCTGGCCGGGGAGCGCGGTCTGCTGCTCGTCGGCGAGCCGGGTACCGCCAAGTCGATGCTGTCGGAACTGCTCTCCACCGCCGTGTGCGGCACCAGCGGCCTGGTCGTGCAGGGCACGGCCGGCACCACCGAGGACCAGCTCAAGTACGGCTGGAACTACGCGCTGCTGCTGGCGCAGGGACCCACCCGGCAGGCACTCGTGCCCTCACCCGTGCTGACCGCCATGTCCCGGGGCGCCGTCGCCCGCGTCGAGGAGGTCACCCGCTGTCTTCCCGAAGTGCAGGACGCGCTGGTGTCGTTGCTCTCCGAACGGCGGATCGCGGTTCCCGAACTGGCAGGCAGCGAGGACGCCCTGGCCCATGCCGCGCCCGGCTTCAACCTCATCGCCACGGCCAACCTCCGTGACAAGGGTGTCTCGGAGATGTCCGCGGCACTCAAGCGCCGCTTCAACTTCGAGACCGTCGGCCCCATCGGGGACCTCGACGCGGAGACCGCGCTGGTGCGTGGCCAGGCGCGGGCGTCCGTCGAGCGGGCGGGCGCGCCGTTCCAGGTCGACGACGCCGTACTGGAGGCCCTGGTCACCGCGTTCCGGGACCTGCGCGAGGGCCGGTCCGCGGAGGGCTGGGAGGTCGAGCGGCCCTCGACGGTGATGAGCACCGCGGAGGCCGTGTCCGTCGCCGGTGCGCTCGCCCTCGCCGCGGCGTACTTCCCCGGCGACCGCGACGTGCTCGGACTGCTGCCCGGCCACCTGCTCGGCGTGGTCCGCAAGGACGACCCCGCCGACGCCGCCCGGCTGCGCGGATACTGGGACGGGCCCGTCCGGCGCCGCGCCGAACAGGGGTCCGCCACCTGGCGCACCCTGTGGGACCTGCGTACGGTCCTGGAGGGCTGACGGTCGTGTCCCGCTCCCACAAGGCCGCCCCGCAGGGCACGCCCGTCCGGCCGCCCGACGAGGCGCTCACCGTCCTCACCGACCGGTCCGCGCCCTATCTCGTCGGCGTACGGCACCACGCCCCCTCCCTGGCCGCGGCGCTGCCCGCGCTGCTGGACGAGGCGGAACCGGAGGTGCTGCTCGTCGAACTGCCCGCCGAGATGCAGCAATGGCTGCCCTGGCTGGCACACGAGGAGACACGGGCTCCGGTGGCGCTCGCCGCCGCTCCCGTCGACGGAAGCGGCGGGGGGCCGGCGTTCTACCCGTTCGCCGACTTCTCGCCCGAACTGGCCGCCGTCCGCTGGGCCGCCCGGCACGACGTACCGGTGGTCGCCTGCGACCTGCCGCTCGCCGACCCGGCCTGGGCCGAGGGGCGGCGGGCCGCGGTGACGGGCACTGGCGGCCCCGGGCTCGCCACCGCGCTGCGGGCCCGCCTGACGGGCCGCCCGGGGGACGACCTGTGGGACCGCCTCGTCGAGGCGACCGCCCCCGGCTCCCCACCCGAGGCGCTGCGCCGGGCCGCCCTGCTCACCGGGTGGGCCCTGCGTGAGGACGCGGCCGCCTCGGGCGGCGTGCCGGAGCTGGACCTGCGGCGCGAGCGCTGGATGCGGGCCCGGCTCGCCGATGCCACCGCCCGGGGCGAGCGGGCCGCCGTGGTGGTGGGGGCCTTCCACGCCCCCGCGTTGGTGCGGCAGGACAGCGGCGAGGACACCGGCGAGGACGCAGCACCGGACCCGGACCCGCGGGGGCCCGGCTGGACCACCTCGCTGATCCCGTATACGTACGCACTCCTCGACGAGCGGTCCGGCTACCCGGCCGGCATCCGGGACCCCGAGTGGCAGGACATGGTCCTGCGCGCGGCGGGAGATCCGGCGGCGCTGGAGGAGGCCCTGACCCGGGCGTCCGTCCGTATCTGCGCCGAGCTGCGCGGACTCGGCCACCCCTCCGGACCCGCCGACGCACGGGAGATCAGCCGGCTCGCCCACGACCTGGCCCGGCTGCGCGGTCTGCCCGCGGCCGGCCGGGGTGAACTGGTCGAGGCCGTACAGACGGTGCTCGCTCAGGGGGAGCCGTACGGGAGAGGGCGGGCCGTGGCGCGGGCGATGGAGCGCGTCCTCGTCGGTACGCGCGGCGGGCGGCCCGCCCCGCAGGCGCCGCGCAGTGGCCTCGCCCCCGCGGTCGAGGCCGAGACGGCGCGACTCGGCCTGCCCGGCCCGGAGACGGACGGCCCCGCGCCGGCCCGGGATCTGCGGCTGGACCCGCTGCGCTCCGACCTGGACCGGCGCCGTGAGCTGCTGCTGCGCCGGCTGACGGTGTGCGGGGTGCCCTACGGGGAGGCGAAGGAGGTCGTCGGTGCGGGCGGCGCCGAGGCCCTCACCTCCCGCTGGGAGGTGCGCTGGACGCCCGCCACGGCTGCCGTGCTGACCGCGGCGGGCGTGCGCGGAGTCACCCCCGCGCAGGCCGCCGAGGGGGTGCTGCGGGAACGGCGGCGCCAGGAGTGCGACGAGGGCGGGCCGACGGCCTCCCAGGCCGTCGAAGGGCTCCTGCGAGCGGCGGAGTGCGGCCTGGACGGACTCGCGGACGAACGGCTCGGCGATCTCGCCGACGTCCTGCCCGGGGCCGGTACCCTGCCGGAACTCCTCGCCGGCCTCGCCCTGCTGGACCGGCTGCGGGCGGGTCATGTCCCCGGGCTCGGTCCGGACACGGACCGGGAGGCCCGGGCGGCCGATGTCGCGGAGCTGCTCACGGCGGCGGCGGTACGGCAGGTGGACGGCCTGACCGGATCCGAGGACGTGGCCGACGCCCACGCCCTGCTCGAACTCGCCCACCGGGCCGATCTGCTGGGCGGTATCCGGCTCGCCGACGCCCTGGCCCGGCTGTCCGCCGACGGCTCACCGCTGATGCGCGGTGCCGCCGGGGCCGTGCGCGTCCTGCTCGGGCACGAGGACGCCCGGAGCTTCGGCGACCGCGTGGCCTCCTGGATCGACGGGGCCACCGACCCCGACTCCCGCGCCGCGCTCACCGCCCGGCTCAGCGGACTGCTCTCCGCCGCGGGACCGCTGCTGGAGACGGCGCAGCCCGCGCTGGAGCCCCTGCTCACACGGGTGACCGAGTTGCCCGACCGGGAGTTCCTCGACCGGCTCCCCGCGCTGCGCGGCGGCTTCGACACGCTGAGCCCCGCGGCCCGGGACCGGCTCCTGGCCTCGGTCGACGAGCGCCTGGGAACCGCGCACGTCGCCGACACCGGTGGCGTCGACCCGGCCGCCCTGGCCGCCTGGACCGCGGCGGACTTCGCGGCCCGTGAGCGGCTGCGGTCCCTGCGCCTGCCGACGGGCCCGGCCGGCACGGACCCAACCGGCGACACCGCATCGAACGACACACCGCACCCCCCGCACAGCACCGCCTCGACACACCCCGCGCCGACGGCCACGACCCGGCCCGGCCCGGATGCCACGGCGGAACCCGGCGCGGGTGTGCCGGCGGGGCCCGGATCGGCGTCCACGGCGCCATGCGTACCGCTGGGCATGGGGCGACCTGGGTCGGAGACGGCCACCGGTCCGGGCGGCGAGGCGATACCCGGACCCGGTGTCGTGGCACAGCCCGGCGCGGATGTCGCGGCGGAACCCGGCGCGGGTGTGCCGGCGGGCCCCGGATCGGAAACCACGGCGTCACCCGGATCGCGAGGCGTGACGCGATCTGGGCCGGGTTCCGCGGCGCCACGCGGGCCGGAGGACGGCACGGAAGCCGAGCCGGACGTCATGGTCCCGCCCGAGCGGGGGGCCGGGACGCGGCCCGGTGTCACGGGGCACCGCGGGCCGGAGGGCGCGGTGCCGTCCGGGCCGGAGAGGCCGCCGGGGAACGGCTCTTCCGGGGCCGGCGTGCCCCTGGCCGGGGGCACCTTCCTCGCGCCCGCCGACCGCTGGCGTCTCCTCCTCGGCCGTCGTACCGCCGCGCTGCCGACGTCCGCCGCGCCGCTGGCGACCGCGCTGGACGAGCTGTACGGCAACGGACGCGGTGAGGGCAGCCGGGGCGATCTCGCGGGCCCGGGAGGCGGCGGGGGACGGCAGGCGTCGTATCCCGGGGTGCGGGAGTGGTCGCAGGAGCTGGCCGCGCTGTTCGGGCCGGGCATCCGCGAGGAGGTCCTGGCGGCGGCCGCCGCGTCCGGCCGCCGCGATGTCCTCACCGCGCTGGACCCGGACGCGGTGCGCCCCTCGGTGGACCTGCTGCGCACCGTGCTGCGGCACGCGGGCGGCCTGCCCGAGGCCCGTCTGGCCGCACTGCGGCCGCTCGTACGGAGGCTGGTCGAAGAGCTGACCCGGCAACTGGCCACCCGTCTGCGTCCCGCTTTGCACGGCACGGCCCTGCCCCGCCCCAGCAGACGGCCCGGCGGCGGCCTGGACCTGCCCCGCACCCTGCGGGCCAACCTCGCGACCGCGCGCCGCGGCCCGGACGGCACGGTGCGGGTGCTGCCCGAACGGCCGGTCTTCCGCACCCGGGGGCGCCGGGCCGCGGACTGGCGGCTGATCCTGGTCACCGACGTGTCGGGCTCCATGGAGGCATCCACGGTGTGGGCCGCGCTGACCGCCTCGGTACTGGCCGGGGTGCCGACCCTGTCCACCCACTTCCTGGCCTTCTCCACGGAGGTCATCGACCTCACCGGGCACGTGGACGACCCGCTGTCCCTGCTGCTGGAGGTCAGCGTCGGCGGCGGCACCCACATCGCCGCCGGACTGCGGCACGCGCGTGACCTCGTCACCGTCCCCTCACGCACCCTCGTCGTGGTCGTCAGCGACTTCGAGGAGGGCTACCCGGTCGGCGGGCTGCTCGCCGAGGTCCGCGCGCTGGTCTCGGCCGGCTGTCACGTCCTGGGCTGCGCGAGCCTCGACGACACCGGCCGGCCCCGCTACTCCACGGGCGTCGCCGGGCAGCTCGTCGCCGCCGGCATGCCGGTCGCCGCTCTCAGTCCACTCGAACTCGCCCGCTGGGTAGGGGAGAAGATCGCATGAGCCCGGACCTCCCTCCGGTCGCCCCGTCCGTCACCGCCGAACTCGTGGGGGCGCTCTCGCCCCGGCTCCGCAAGCGGCTGGACGCGGGGGTCACCAAGCTCCTGGCACGTCCCGTCACCCGGGACGGCGCCACCGTCCGGATCGCCGTCGACGACGAGACCGACGTCGTCCTGCACGCACCGGGCGGAGCGGTGACCGGCGCGGACGCCATCCGCTGCGGATGTCTGCTGGCCCCCGACTGCCTGCACCGCGCGGCGGCCGCCTCGGCGGCCCCGGTCGCCGACGCCGCCCCGGCCCAGGACCCCGGCGAGAACATGGACGCACCGGACGGGACGGCGGAGACGGAGACCGCCGGACCCGTGGCGCAGCCGGGCGGAGACACGGAACCCGAGACCATCACTCCCGCACAACACGCCGCCGCCCGCGCGGTGTTCGACGCTGCTGCCGCGGTACTCGAAGCCGGCACGGACGGCGCCGGGGCCGTGCTCCAGGCGGAACTCCTGCACGCCGCGCACACCGCCCGCCTCGCCGGCCTCCCACGAGCCTCCGCCGCGGCCGTCTCCGTGGTGACCGGGGTCCGGGCGGCCCGCGCCGCCGATCCCGGATACCGGCTCGCCGGCCTCGCCGACGCGCTCGCCGCGGTCCTCGGCGTCGCCCACGGCCTCCCGTACGCGACCGGCCCCGACCTGGCCGAACTGCGCGGCACGGTCCGTCGGCCCTACCGCCCCGACGGCTCCCTCCGGCTGTACGGGGTCTTCTCCGAACCGGTCCTCACGGCCACCGGCTACGCGGGCGCGGTCACCTGGACCGCCGACGCCGACGGCCGCCTGTACACGGTGTCCGACGTGGCACCCGGCGGCCCCACCCGGGCGTCCGGTGCCGCCGACCGGGCCGTACGCATCGGTGACACCGCCCTGACCCACCGGGAACTGTCACGTGCGGGGCTGGCCGTGTCCGGCGCCACGGTCTCCCCGGACGGCCGCCTCGGCGCGGGCGCCGGCGTGCGGGCGGTCCGCGCGTCCGGCGCGGCCTGGCGCGACGATCCCCTGGACCGGCTGTGGGCCGTGCCCGCCGCCGAACAAGTGACGCGGGCCCTGAGCGGTGCGCAGGACCTGCTGTTCCTCGAGGTGACCCTCACCGGCACGGTGCGTGGGGCGACGGGCGACTGTCTGCTGGCCGACTGCGCGGGCGTGCCCCTGCGCCTGGCCACCGCCCACGACGATCCCGCACTGCCCTGCCGCGACAACCTCCGCCTGCTCGCCGCCGCGACGGGCAGCCGGTTGCGGATCGTCGCACGCCTGGTGCCCGGCCCGCGCCCCCGCGCCCTGCTCCTCGCCACCGAGCACCCCACCGACCCGGCGGCCCGGGTCGACCTCGGCCTGGACCGCCTCCAGCACGCCGATCTGCCTCCCGGGGCCCTCGCGGCCCCGCCCGCGACCGCCGGCACCGGGGACGGGGCACCGCTGCACCTGCTGCGCCGCCGCGTCCACCAGGCCGTGCCGGGGGGCCGCCGGGTCCTCACCCTCGCCGGCAACACACCGGGCGATGCCGCCCGACTGCGCGGTCACGGCCTCGCCACGGCCGCCGACCTCCTCGACGACCTCCACGCCGCCGCCGCAGACCGTACCCGCGACACCTTCGGCCGTCTGCTCCCGGCCGACACGGGCCGCTTCGCCCGGTCCTGGCTCGCCGCCGCCGTCTACACCGACGCGGTCGAACAGGCACTGTGCGCCCATGCCTGGGGGGCCGCCGGCGAGGAGGCGATGCCGGCCAGGACCTGACCGACGGGACCTACCGCTCCTCCCGCTCCACCGGGAGCCACAGTTCGGCATCGGCCTCCGTGGTGTCCGGGGACATCCGGGTGCGCAGGATCTCCGGGCCCGGCCTGCTGCGGTACGGGTTCGAGGGGAACCACTCGGTGAACACGTCCCGCCACAGATACTGGATGGCTTCCGGGGCCGGCCCCGAGGTGGTGAACACCGCCCAGGTGCCTGCCGGGACGGACAGCACGGCCGCGCCCCCGGGCACGCCGGCGCCCCCGGGCGCGGGCGCCGATGTGACCACCCCGTGGTAGTAGTCGAGTTCGGTGCCTTCGGCCCGGCTCGGGTCCAGGTCGTCGCAGACGGCGACGACCCCCTGTGGCTCCTGGTCCGACAGCTTCTCCAGGTCCTCCAGGGTCTCCCGGGCGATCCCCCGGACGAAGTCGATGATCGCCCGGTTGGGCCCCGCGTGCACGAGCGGCACCCTGGCCTTCGGGCCGACGACGGTGAACGCGGGCCTGTCCACTACGCGATATCGCATGCTGTTGCTCCCTTCGACGGTGAGGCGGAAGGTCAGCCGGGGCTGGGAAATGAGCGCGGATCCGGCGCGCCGGGCCTCGCCCGGACCCACACCGTGCAGGGCGCGGAACGCCCGCGCGAACGCCTCGCCCGAGCCGTAGCCGTAACGCGTCGCGATGTCCAGCAGCGTCTCCCGCCCGGCGAGCACCGCGGCACCCGCGACGGTGAGCCGCCTGCGCCGTATGTACTCCGACAGCGGCATTCCCGCGAGCGCCGAGAACATCCGGCGCAGGTGGTACTCCGAAGTCGCCGCGACACGGGCCAGCTCGGCCACGTCGACGGTCCGGTCGAGACGGCGCTCGATGTGTTCCATCGTCTGGTTGAGACGCTCCAGCACGCCCGGTCTCCTTCCTCTTTCGTGATCACCACGTTAGGCAGCCCACACACCGCCGGACCCGACATCCTGTGCCCGATCGGATCGGGTCCGCGCGATCGCCGGCCCCGCGCGCCGGACGACCGACGGCCGCCGGGGTGGGGCGGCGAGCAGAATGACGCCCATGGCCTCCTCCATCCGCACCCGCGTCGGCACCAGGAAACTCCGCACCCGTGACGGCACCGGGAACGCCCCGGCCCACCGGCGCCCGGTGGCGGCTTCGGCCGGACTGGCCGTCATCGGCGCGGGACTGGGGCTCAGGACCGTCGCGACGGGGGACGTGGCCAAGTACGGCGGGGACGCCCTGTACACCGTCCTGGTGCTCGCCCTCGTCGTCCTGGTCGCACCGCGGACGACGCCTTCGCGAGCGGCCGGAATCGCGCTGGCCGTCAGCTGGGGCGTCGAGTTCCTGCAACTCACCGGGCTGCCCGCGGAGCTCGCACGGCACAGTGCCGTCTCCCGTCTGGTGCTCGGTTCCACCTTCAACGCACCGGACCTGTTCTGGTACGCGGCCGGCGCGGCAGCCGGCTGGCTCGTGATGAGGGGCGGGGCGCCGCCGCGGCGGGGCACGCGATTTGCCGAACCTATCGATTTTCGATAGTTTCCCATCGTGATTCGATCGAAGTCCATGTCGTCGGCGAGCGTCTGAACCGGCCGGCGCCACGACACGCGCCCGCGGCGGCACGCCCGCACCGGCAACCCCTGACCGACTCCACGAGGAGCACAGCCATGCCCACAGCGGCCCGCGCAACCCACCACCTGACCGGTACGGTCGGCACCGACGTCCTGGTGGTCGGCGCGGGGCTGGCCGGCCTGCACGTCGCCACACTCCTCGCCCGCCAGGGCCACGACGTGCTCCTCGTCGACCGGCGCACCACCCTGGCCGGAGCGATCCGCACCACGGGAATCTTCGTTCGCAAGACACTCGACGACTTCCCGCTGCCCGACCGGCACCTCGGCCCCCCGATCCGGCGCGTCCTGCTCTACCCCCCTGACCTGTGCCGCCCCGTCAGCCTGGTCAGCGACCGCGACGAGTACCGGGTGGGCGACATGGCGGGGCTGTACGAGGCGGCGGCCGCGACCGCGGCCGAAGCCGGTGTGCGGATCGCGCTGGGCACGCGATACCTCGGCCGGCAGGGCGGCACCTTCCACCTGGCCGGCCGCGACGGTCCGGCCGCGGTCCGGGCACGTTTCGTCGTCGGTGCCGACGGGGCCCGGTCGACCGTCGCCCGTGACCTCGGCCTCGACCGCAACCGTCATCTGCTGGTGGGCGCCGAGGAGGTCTTCGAGGTCCACCCGAACGGCGAACCGCCCACCTTCCACTGCGTCCTCGACCCCTCCGTCGCCCCCGGATACCTGGCCTGGGTGGTCCACGACGGGCAGCACGCCCACGTCGGCACCGCCGGCTACGCCGACCGCTTCCCGGGAGGCCTCCGCCGGGCCCTGGAACGCTTCAGCGCCTCGGCACCCGGCCTGTCCGGAGTGGACCGCCCCGAAGCGGTGGAGCGCCGCGGGGGACCGATACCCGTCGGCGGCGTGCTGCGCCGTATCAGCGGTGCCGACGGACTCCTCGTCGGGGACGCGGCGGGCGCCGTCTCCCCCCTCACCGCCGGCGGCCTGGACCCCTGCCTGCGCCTGTCGGAACTGGCCGCCTCGGTCCTGGACGACGCCCTGCAGGCCGGGAAGCCGGACGCGCTGGCGCACTACAGCGGAGCCGGCCTGCGGGCCGCCTTCCGCGGGCGGCTCTCCCTGCGCAGAGGACTGTCCCACGTACGGACGCCGGCCGCGACGACGGCGGCGTTCACCCTGCTGCGCACACCGCTGGGCCGGGCGGCGGCGGGCCGGATCCTCTTCGGCGACCGGTCCTTCCCCGATCGGCCCCCCGTCCCTCGCGTGCACGCCGCACACCGGTGACGCGGGGG
Source organism: Streptomyces sp. NPDC086080 (assembly GCF_044540255.1). Classification (NCBI taxonomy): domain Bacteria; kingdom Bacillati; phylum Actinomycetota; class Actinomycetes; order Kitasatosporales; family Streptomycetaceae; genus Streptomyces; species Streptomyces sp. NPDC086080. Next base: position 84,479 of record NZ_JBITRU010000009.1, on the reverse strand, counting down.
TACGCCCCGGCCCGGGGGACGCGCCCGCGTGCGCGCGGATGCCACCCCGGGCACGCTGGTGTCATGGCGAGCGAGCAGCCCATCGTGATCTACCCGCCCGGTGAGGACGGCGGCCGGCGCGTCCGCGCGGGTACCCGGTTCCTCGGAATGGCGTACGGGCTGCTGGACATCGTGGAGTTCCTGCGCCTGGCCGGTCTGGACGATGTCGACGACGACTTCATGCGGCGGTCCGCGCTGGTCGAGTGGCGCGGTGGCGGCCCGGACGCGTGGAGCGGGTGAGTCCGGGCTGTCGGTGCCGTCCGGCACGCTGGGACCATGGACGAACGTGTCGAACGTGTCGACGAGCACGACGAGATCCTCACCGTCGTCGGCCGGGGCGACGCGATACGCCACGGATGGCTGCATCGCATCGCGACGGTCGTGTGCCGTGACACCGCCGGGCGGATCCTCGTACACCGCCGCTCCCATGACGTCTCGCGTTTCCCGGGGCAGTACAACTGGATGCTCGGAGGCGCCGTCGAGGCCGGTGAGTCCTACGAGGAGGCCGCCGCACGGGAACTGACGGAGGAACTCGGCGTCCGGGCCCGCCCGAGGTTCGTGTTCAAGTTCCGGTGCGAGGGCGCGATCAGCCCGTACTGGCTCGGCCTGCACGAGACGGTGGTGACCGGGCCCCTCGGCCCGGACCCCGGGGAGATCTCCTGGCACGCCTGGCTGACCGAGCCCGAACTCGCCGAACTGGTGCACGACGAGGCGTTCGTCCCCGACGCGCGCGAGGCATTCGCGCGATACCTGGCCCTGCCGGACGTGAAGCGGCCGCATCGCGCCTGACGTGCCGTCATCCGGACACGATGGGGACGCCGGCCACCCGTGACCAGGGTGACGGAGTGTGCGTCCACCTGGAAGGCGGGCCACCATGACGCGATCACCGATGTACGGCGGTGCTCGACTCCCCTGCTCGCCGCGACGACGACCACCGGATTCCACGGCCGGACCGGGCCGGCCATTCCGGCGGACCTGCAGCTCGACGCCCTCGCCACTCCCGCCGCGGGCCGGAGGTGACCTGGGGCGCCGGGATGGCGCCGAGCGCGAGGACGCCGGCCGCCGCCGGTCAGGCCCGTTGCCCCGTGCTATCGCCATCACCATGCCCGGCCCGGGTTCGGCGAGCCGCGGCGAGTCCAGGGGGCGAGGGCTTCCTCGACTCCACCGCCTCACAGCCCGCGCGGGGCGACAGGCGGACGGCGGGTCCCGCCCGCGTGCCCGTCCCGGCGGTACTACGGTCGACGCATGAGCGAAGACTCCCAGCGTTCCGTCGTCGTCGAACGAACGGGCACCGGCCACTTCGTCGCCACCAACGCCCGCGGCGGCACGATCCACTTCGGTACCGCCTCCGGCGACGGCCGGGAAGCGGAATTCACTCCGGTCGAACTGCTGCTCGCCGCCATCGGGGGGTGCACCGCCGCGGACGTCGACGTGGCGACCGTCCGTCACGCCGAGCCCGTCGCGTTCTCGGTGTCGGTGACCGGCGACAAGATCAGCGACGAGCTGGGCAACCGTATGACGGACCTGACGGTCGCCTTCGACGTCACCTTCCCGGACGGTGAGGGCGCGGACCGCGCCCGCGCGATCCTTCCTCGCGCGGTGCGGACCTCCCACGACCGGCTCTGCACGGTCAGCCGCACGATCGAGATCGGCACTCCCGTCAGGACGGTGGTCAGGGACGCCTGACCGCCGGGCGCGCCGTCTGCCGGCCGGTTCCGTTCAGTTGATGCCGCTGGGCGTGGGCTGTGGGGTACGGCCGGCGCGTACCTCCTCGAGCCGCCCCGTGCCCTGCTTCACGGCGGTCGAGGTGGTGTCGTGATCGGCGCCGTCGAGTCCGCCGTTGGTGACCGTGATCGCGTCCGCACCGAGCCGGACGGCGGCGACGTCCAGGGTGAGGGTCACCTTCTCACCGCTGCTCGTGCCCTTGACCGTCACGGTCAGTCCCTGCCGGGCGTCACCGCTCTCGGGCAGCTTCAGTCCGATGACCTGGACGGTGCGGTCACCACTGCCCCCGCCGGTGAGCGTGAACTGGTCGCAGGTGTCCGGAAGCGACGTGAGCCATCGCATCGACTCGTCGAGTGCGGTGTCGTCGTAGGCGGCGACCTGGTAGAGCAGCCGGGACTCGCCCTCCTGGAAACCGGTGACCGCCGACGGCCCCGAGGGGCGTCCCAGCAGCGTCTCGTCGTAGAGCGCGTCGACCAGACGCTGACACTCCGAGGCGTCACTCTGCCCGTCGAGGAACGCGGCCACGTCGACGCTCCCGATCAGCAGGGAGTCCCGCCACTCCTGTGGGTTCCCCACCTGCGTCCAGTCGTCCTCGATGTCCTCCGAGGTGATCAGGGCGTTCCGTGCGCCGACCTCGGTGAGATCCGAGGACGGTGAGGGGGAAGGGGACGAGGGTGTGGTGGTCTGGGCGGCGATGCCCCGCTCGGCGACGGTGGAGGCGGTCTCCGAGCCGGACGGAGCACTGGTGTCCGTGCCGGAGCAGGCCGCCGTGGCGAGCAGCGTCCCGGCGGCCAGGGCAAGGGTGAGTGCGCGGGCCGGGCGGACGATCGGGCGAGGGGTGGTCACGTGTGCCTCCTGAGAACGGGACGACCGCCCGGTGCCGACCTGCCCCGGGCGCTTTCTCCCCTGTCCCTCACCGCATCACCGCTGCGCCCGTGGGACCAGCGCAGCGGAGGCATACAGGTGAGAACGTCCGGCCGGAGCCCCGTGCCGACGACCGGCACGGACCCGCCAGGCCGGTCTTCGTGCAGGTGGGCCTGCCCGTCTGCGCGTACATCCCCCTTGACGAGGTTCAGGAGTACCGGGCGGTGTGCGCACCGACCCCGGTGCGCCGCGCCGTGGCCTGGAGAGTGAGTCCGGAGGCGCACTCGAGCAGTACCTGGCGCTCCTTCGGCGACAGCTTCGGCCGGGCCGGATCCTCGTCGTGCGCCCGGGCGAAGGCCGGCTCCTGTGCCACGTCACCGGGACCACCGGCCGCCCACCCGGTGACCGCTTCCCGGAACGCGCTCATGTCGGTGAACCCGTTTTGCGGGTGCCGCAGCGCAACCGGCCATCGTCTTGCGCGTTCCGGGACGGGGCGGGTTCCCCGCGGACGGCCCGCCTAGCGTGGGCGCATGAGTCACTCCACCCCGCACCAGGCCTCCCACGGTACGCACGGCCCCGCGCACGCCGCGGGCGATCAGGCGGATTTCCTCGACCTGGAAGCGGCCGTACTCGCCGAGGACACCGCGGCCGTCACGGCATGGCTGCCCGTAGGGGCCGGCCCCCGCCACATCGTGGACCTCGGCTGCGGTACCGGAGCGGGCACCCTCGCCCTGCTCGGACGCTTCCCCGACGCCGAAGTGACCGCCGTGGACTCCTCCACCGCCCATCTGCACCGCCTGCGTGAGAAGGCGGCCGCGGCCGGAGCGGCCGACCGCGTCCGCCTCGTCCACGCGGATCTCGACGCGACGCCCTGGCCCCGCCTCGGCACACCGGAGCTGGTCTGGGCATCGGCCACCCTGCACCACCTGGCCGACCCCGGCGGCGCCCTGCGCACGGTGTACGAACTGCTCGCCCCGGGCGGACTGTTCGCCGTCCTCGAGCCGGCCGGCTCTCCCCGGTTCCTGCCCGCTGACGCCCCGGAGACCGCGCCCGGTCTCGAGGAACGCTGCCACGCCACCGTCGCCCACCACCACGCCGCACACATGCCCCACCGGGGTGCCGACTGGGGAGCGGCGCTGACCGGAGCCGGCTTCACCATCGAAGCCGAACGCACCCGCACGGTCGGCGTCGGTCCGGACCGCAGCGACGCGGTGGGCCCCTACGCCCTCATCAGTCTGCGCCGCATGCGCGGCAGCGCGGCCGCCGCCCTCACGGCCGAGGACCTGACCGCTCTCGACCAGCTGCTCGACACCGGCGGACAGCGGAGCATCCTGCGCCACCCCGGTCTGAGCGTCCGGACCGAGCGCACGGTCTGGGCCGCGCGGCGCCCCTGACCACCGCCGGCACGCGCTATGTGTGCGCCTCGGGCGTTCCCGTGGCCGTCGGAGCCGGGGCGCGGAGGTTGCGGCGGCGCAGCAGCAGGGCGGGGGCCGCGGCTGCCAGGGCGACGGCCGCCGCGGCCAGTGCCCAGGGAACGCCGGACATCCCGTCCGCGCCCAGGGCATGGTCCACCGACCAGGAACCCGGGCCGGTCATCGCCAGCACCAGCGCCAAGGCCCCGTAGACGAAGGGGACTTCGTAGCCTCCGAGATGCGCCCACAGGCCGTTCGACCAGTTGGGAGCAGCGGCGACGATCATGGTGCCCAGGACGATCGACGCGGCGAGCGGGGTGGCCGCACCGGCGGCGAGCAGGACGGCCCCGGCCAGTTCACAGGTGCCCGCGAGGAGCACCATGGGCCGGCCGGGTCGAAACCCCCAGCTCTCGAAGACCGGCGCGGTGCCCTCCGGGCCACCGCCGCCGAACCGGCCCGCCAGTTTCTGGGCGGCGTGCCCGAAGAGCAGCCCCGCCAGCAGCAGACGCAGGAGCAGCAGACCGGCGGTCATGTCGCGATGTCCGGGTAGGGAAGGGCGAAGTGCGCCAGTCGCTCGGCGTACTGCTTCTGGTAGCCCAGCCCTTCGTGATCGCGCTCGAACATGGCGATGAACAGGGTGAGAGTGAGGAAGGGGTGGGCTCCGAGCGCGAAGAGCGCGCAGTGGTCGTGCGTGGCGAGCGCCTCGCGTTCGGCGTCCTCGAACCTCAGCCAGGTGGACGCCTCCTGGCCGACGCAGTTGAGGAGGGTGTTGGCCCGGGCGGCCTCCCACCACTCGACGGTGCCGCGCGGATCCTCGCGGTAGCGCTCCACCAGCTCCGGGTCGCGGTCGACGGTGAAGAGGAACTTGTTCACCAGGTACTTGCTCATGCCGGGACTCCCTTCGGATACCAGGTGAAGTAGGCCTCCATCGTGTGGAACAGGTCCAGGGTGTCGACGTGGTCCGCTCTCGCGCCCTCGCCGGCGACGCCCATCATCAGCATGAAGTCCATGAAGCCGTGGGTGGCGTTGCCGGGGCGGTGGAGGCTGTCGAGGGTGACTTCGGACAGACAGCCCTCGATGTCACCGCTCGCGATCCATTCGACGGCCTTGCGGTCGAACTCGGGGTCGGGCCCGTGCTCACCGAACTGGCGCGGGCCTCCGAGTTCGAGGGAGAGGTGCCCGGTGCCGATGACCGCCACCCGCTGGTCGGCCGGCCAGCTCTCGATCATCTCCCTGAGGGAGCGCCCCAGTTGGACGAACCGCTGGGGCCGCGGCAGTGGGGGCGCGAAGATGTTGGTGTAGATCGGCACGATCGGCAGGTCCGCTTCCGGGCGCAGCGTGATGATCGGGCAGGTGATCGAGTGGTCGATCCGCAGCTCGTTGCTGAAGGCCAGGTCGAAACCGGCGTCGAGCCCTTCGCGCAGCACATGGGCGGAGAGCTCCTCGTGTCCCGGGAGCAGCATCCGGGGCAGGCCGAACTCGCGCTCCTCGTTGTAGAAGTTGGCGTCGTAGAACGGCGCCTTGCCGACCAGGAACTGCGGCATGTTGTCCAGCCACAGCTGGTGGAAGTGGTCGGAGCCCACCATGACCAGGACATCGGGGCGGGCCCGGGTCAGCGTCTCGCGGAACCTCTCGATCTTGGCCACCCAGGCGTCCGCGAACGGGGGCCGGTCCTCGCCGGTCGCCGTGGAGGCCCGGTAGTAGAAGGGATGGTGGGTCGAGGCGATGACCGCCACCAGCTCTGCCATGTCACTCCTTCGTCGGTTGCCGTGTCGGATGCTGCGCAGGGACGGACTCGGCGTTGCGGTCGACGGACAGGTAGACGTCCATGCCCACGGGGGAGCGCTGTTCCTCGGCGAGGTGGCCGAGGAGGCCGGCGGCCCGCGCCAGCAGGGCGAAACCGCGCAGCAGCCCGACGGGCAGACCGAGGTCGGCCAGGGCGGCACCGCACACACCGGCGCCGTTGAGCGGGAGGGTACGGCCGAGCACCTGCGGGTGGACCCGGCCGACGGCCTCGAACAGCCGCAGGTGGGGGCCCTTGTGACCGTTCTCCTCCGCGATCCTGAGCAGTACGGGGGTACGTGGGTCCTGGACCTTGTGCACGGGGTGTCCGAGCCCGGGGACGAGCCGCCGGCCGGCCCGGGCCGCCCGCACCGTCTCCAGGGCCAGCGCGTTCCAGCCCTCCTCGTCCACGTCGTCGGGCAGGCGCCCTTCGTGCCCGGCCACGACCTCGTGCAGGAAGGCGCCGCAGTCCTCGGTCACCCCGAGGAAGCGCGAGCCGCCGCCGAGCAGTCCCGCCGCGAGCGCGCCCTGCACGGAGTCGGGCGCGGACAGATAGGTGAGCCGGGCCGCGATCGCGGTCGGAGTGAAGCCGTGGTCGGCCAGAGCGACGAGCACGGCCTCGAAGACCCGCACCTCGCCGGGCTCGGGGCGGCGCTGGGTCACCAGCCACAGGGCCAGTTCGCCGAATCCGACCTGCCCCATGAGTTCGCCGGCCAGATCGTGGCCGAGCAGGGTGATGGTGCTGGTGTCGGACGTGCCCAGCGAGGTCGGATACCGCGGGGGCCGGCCGTTCGACGGGTGCTGCACGGTGGTGCTCCTCGGGAGGGGGAGGGGGGAAGCGGGGCGCCCGGTCGCGCGGGCCGCTCGATCACAGGGGACGCCCGCCGTGGGACCGCTCAGTCGCGCGGGCCCGCGAGCCAGGCGCGCAGGGCGGCGCCGTGCTCGTCCAGGCCCGGCGGAGGCAGTGCGTGGCGCGCCGGGGTGGCCGAGAACAGGACCGGGTGGCGTATGGACGGAACGGCCGCGTCCCCCTCGCCGACCAGGACCACCGGGTCGAGGCCGGCTTCCTCGGCGAAGGCGACGCCCTCGTCGATGGTGTTGATGGGCGCGCACGGCACGCCCGCGGCCAGCAGCTCGTGGAAGAGGTCCTTCTTCGTGCGGGTCGCCAGCCGCTCCACGAGCAGCGGCCGGAGCGCTTCGCGGTGGGCGGTACGGTCCTGGTTGCGGGCGAAACGCGGATCGGCCGGGAGGTCCGGCAGGTTCAGGACCTCGCACAGCCTGGCGAACTGGCCGTCGTTGCCGGCGATGACGACGAGTTCGCCGTCGGCCACCGGCAGCGGCTCATAGGGGAACAGGCTGGGGTGGGCGTTGCCCATCCGGTACGGGACCTCCCCGCCGGCCACGTAGGCGCTGGAGTGGTTGACCAGCCCGGACAGCGCCGAAGAGAGCAGGCTGACCTCGAGATGCTGTCCCGTGCCGGTCCGTTCGCGGTGGCGCAGCGCGGCGAGGATGCCGATCGTGGCGTGCATCCCGGTCATCACGTCGAAGACCGAGATGCCGGCCCGGTAGGGCGTGCCCTCCGGGTCGCCGGTCAGACTCATCAGACCGGAGATCGCCTGCACCATCAGGTCGTAGCCGGGCAGGGAGGGATCGGCCCGGGAGCCGAATCCGCTGATCGAGGCGTAGACGACGCCCGGGTTCACGTCCCGGACGGCCGGGTAGTCCAGGCTGAACCGGGCGAGTCCGCCCGGCTTGAAGTTCTCGATCACCACATCGGCGCGGGCGGCCAGTTCGCGCGCCAGCGCCGCGTCGGTCCCGTCCTTGAGATCCAGCGCCAGTGACCGCTTGTTGCGGTTGACGGCGAGGTAGTAGGTGGAGACGTCGCCGCGCACCGGCGGAAGCCAGCTGCGGGTGTCGTCACCCCCGGGGCTCTCCACCTTGATCACCTCGGCGCCCATGTCCCCGAGCAGCATGGTCGCGTACGGACCCGCGAGGATGCGCGAGAAGTCGGCCACCAGCAGTCCGTGCAGCGGCCCGCGAGGGCCGTCGTCACCGGACGGAGCAGTGTCGTCTGACATGCCTCAGCACTCTCCTTGTCCGCTCTGCGGACTTGCGTCCGTAGAACGGAGTCTCGGATCGCCGGGGCGGCGTGTCAAGCCCCGGGCCAGCGCCTCACGCCACCGGCGTCCGGGGGATCGCGCCGTACCGCGCGAAATCGGCGCTCACCTCGCCGGCGGCCTGCAGCAGCAACGGCAGGTACTCGTCCCGGAGCGTCTCCACCGAGGTCTCCGCCGCATGGACCGTGACGTTCATCGCCGCGATCACCCGCCCGTCGCAGTCCCGCAGCGGAGCGGCCACCGAGCGGATGCCCGCGGCCAGTTCCTGGTCGGTCAGCGCCCACCCCTGGGCGCGCACGTCCCGCAGGGTCTCCTCCAGTTCCGCACGGTCGAACCGGTGCCGCGGCTCGGCCCCGGACCTGGTCGGTTCGGCCAGCGCCCGGTCCAGCTCCGCCGGCTCGAGACCCGCGAGCAGCACCTTGCCCAGGGACGTCTGCGGAGCGGGGAAGCGGGTGCCGATGGAGACCGCCAGCGCGATGATCTTGGGTACGGCCACGCGCGCCACGTAGACGATGTCGGAGCCGTCCAGTTGCGCGACGGACGTCGACTCGTTGGTCCGGCCGACCAGGCGCTCCATATGGGGGCGCGCCACGCCCCACAGGCCCATGGACTGGACGTAGGTGAGTCCGAGTTCCAGGACCCGGGCGGTGAGGGCGAAGCCTCCGCCCGGCAGTGGACGCACGTACCCGAGCGCCTCCAGGGTCAGCAGGATCCGGCGCGCCGTCGGCCGGGCGAGACCGGTGGCCGCGGCCACCTCGCTCAGCGTCATGACGGGCGCGTGCGGGTCGAACGCCTTGATCACGTCGAATCCGCGGGCGATCGCCTCGATGAAGTTCGGGTCGTCGTCGCGACGAGACACGGCGGCTCCTGCTGTTCGGAGGTATGGGCACCACGAGGTGCCCGCACCGAGCCTAGCCGCCCCTGTACGGGTGTCCGCCGGGTGCCGCCGGACGGTGGCGACGGTCTTGTGCCGGACCCTTGACAGTCCCTTCGGCACGGATCCATCGTTACGCCACATCGAGGTGTTCGTTCCACGGACAATCGTCCGTATCGCGGTGAAGCCCGCACGACACCCTGCGCCACGAGTCGGAGGACGCAATGGACACGGCCGGCAGAGCGGACGGGTTCGACGGCGGAGCGCGGCGGGCACCTGTGGTGTTCCGCGGCGGAACCGTCCTGACCATGGACGACCGGGGGACCGTTCACCGGCAGGCCGACGTCCTCGTCGTCGGCGAGCGGATCGAAGCGGTCGGCCCGTCCCTGGCCGTTCCCGAGGGCACCACCGAGATCGACGCGGACGGCGGCATCGTCATGCCCGGCATGATCGACACGCACCGGCACATGTGGCAGACGGCCATGCGCGGCTACGGCGCCGACTGGACCCTGACGCAGTACTTCGTCTGGTACTACCTCGAGCACGGCAAGCACTTCCGGCCCGAGGACGTGTACGCGGGCAACCTGCTCTCGGCGATCGAGGCGCTCGACGCGGGTGTCACCACGACCGTCGACTGGTCGCACGGCCTGCAGACGGTGCAGCACGCGGACGCCGCCGTCGACGCCCTGGAGGAGGTTCCCGGACGGTTCGTCCTCGCCTACGGCAACATCCAGGCGGCGCCCTGGGAATGGTCGGCGGCGCCGGAGTTCCGCGCCTTCGTCGAACGCCGCTTCCGTGGCGGCGACATGCTCGGATTCCAGATGGCCTTCGACGTCACCGGCGACCCGGCCTTCCCCGAGAAGGCCGCCTTCGAGGTGGCCCGGGAACTGGGAGCACCGGTGACCACGCACGCCGGCGTGTGGGGCGCCACCAACGACGACGGCATCCGTCTGATGTACGAGCACGGCTTCATGAACCCCGACACCGTCTATGTGCACGCCGCCACCCTCGGCGCCGACGCCTACCACCGCATCGCGGCCACGGGCGGCTCCGTCTCGGTGTCCACCGAGAGCGAGCAGAGCTGTGGCCAGGGCTATCCGCCCACCTGGGCGCTGCGCGCGCACGGCATCCCCGTGTCCCTGTCCATGGACACCAGCGTGTGGTGGAGCGGGGACCTGTTCTCCGCGATGCGGTCCACCCTCGGCGCCGACCGGGCACGCGAACACCTCGACGCGCACGGCGGCGGCGACACCGTGACCCACGTCCACCTCCGGGCCGAACAGGTCGTACGGTGGGCGACCCGCGGCGGCGCGAAGGCACTCGGACTGGACGACACGGTGGGCAGTCTGGAGGCCGGGAAGAAGGCGGACGTCGTCCTGATCAAGAACGACCGCTCCCCGGTGATGTTCCCGCTGATCAACCCCTACGGCCACATCGCCTTCCAGGCCCAGCGCGCGGACGTGCACACGGTCGTGGTCGACGGACGCGTCGTCAAGTACGACCACCGGCTGGTCGGCATCGACCTCGCCAGGGCACGCCGGAGCGCCGAGGCGACGGTCGAGCACCTGCGGGGAAAGCTCGGCCCCGAGGCCTGGGAACACGGGATGAACCCCGACATCCCCGAGACGAAGATCCTGGACAACCCGTACACCTACACCGGCTACCGCAGCGCCACCACCCACGGAGGCTGACCCCCGCCCGGCCCCGGCGCGGAACGTACGCTGGATCCCCGTGGACAGCTGAGAAGCGGGTGATGTGCCGTGGGGCACGGTGGGAGGACGAGATGCGCATCGGGGAACTCGCCGCACGCTCCGGGGTCAGCGTCCGGTCCCTGCGCTACTACGAGGAACAGGGGCTGCTGACCAGTACCCGTAGCGCCGGCGGGCAGCGGCACTACGCGGACGACGAGGTGGAGCGGGTCGCGTTCATCCAGCGGCTGTACGCCGCGGGCCTGTCCAGCCGCACCATCGTCGAACTGCTGCCCTGCGTCGACGCGCCCAGCGAGGAGCACTCCGACGCCGCGCTGGAGCGGACGGCCGAGGAACGCGACCGGATCTCCGAGCACATCGCCGACCTCGCACGGACCCGGGACGCGCTCGACGCGCTGATGACCGTCGCCCGGGAGTACCGGGACAGCCTGCGTCCGGCACCCGTCGGCTGACCGGTGCGCCGTGTTCCTGGGTGCGGCCCACCCAGGACGAAGGGCGCGCGCGTGCCTGTCCTGCGGGCATGAAGCCTTCTGAGCTCGGTGGGTTTCTCCGTCCGGGGCGCGCTCGGATCGCCCCGGACGAGGTCGGCCTGCGCAGTACCGGACACCGCCGGGTCCCCGGCCCGAGGCGCGAGGAGGTCGCGCCGGCCGCCGACCGCCCGCAGGGCCGGTCCGCCGGGTTCAGAGCCCGGTGACCTTGCTGCTCGCCGACACGTCGTAGACCAGGCTGACGGTGCGCCGGCCGCCGGGGCCCAGCGGGATGTTCCAGCGGACGATGCCGTCCTCGTCGACCGCGTCGGGCGCCGGCGAGCAGGCGTCCCGGTGCAGGCGTACCTCCACCGCCGAGACCTCGGAGACGGGGATGCGCTCCCGCAGGACGATCACCCTGTCGTCCTCCTCGCCGGGGGCGGAGAACCTGGACAGGTGGAGCCGGACGGTCCGGGTGAGAACGGTCCGCTGGGTGATTCCGGCGGTCTCCCGGGTCTCCTCGGTCTGCCGCACGACCCGGTGGTCGTCCCGGCTGCCGAAGGCGAGATCGACGGGGGCACCGGGGGCGGTGAAGTCCAGGGTGCCGCGCCCGCCGAACCCGCTGATGCCGATGAGGTCGACCGGCCCGGCGAGCAGCGCGTGCCCGGACCGGTTGTCGAACCGCACCACCTGGCTGACCAGCGGCGACAGCTCGGGGGAGCAGGTGTACTCACTCCGCGCGGACGAGGTGAAGGAGGAGAGCGGAACACGATGGGCGCGGCCGTCCGCCGGCACGGAGACCGGCGCGGGGGAGTGGAGCACCCGTACCTCGCCGCCGTCGTCCACGCCCGGCAGCCCGAGAGTCGGGGCCGGGCCGAGTTCCGCGATCTCCTCCTCGCGCAGGCCGACATGGACGGTACGGCGCTCCGCGGCGGAGCGCTCGGTGAGCGTCAGCCGGTCCTCGCCGAGCCGCGGCGGCTGTGTCGCCGCGGCGGAGCGGGCGGTGGACAGGGTCAGCCGTACGTTCGACCAGTCCTCGCCGGTGCGCTGCCAGACGATCGCGTCCGTGTCCAGCGTGAGGTTCTGTCCGTCCAGCACGGCCCGGTAGGCGGGCCGCCACAGGGCGCACGGGGTGAGGTGGTGCACACGCAACTCGGCCTGCCCGTCGGCCGGGGAGTGGACGGTCAGCTCGACGTGGGCGGTCAGCTCCGCGGGCTCCGTCCCGTAGAGGGCCAGGGCCCGGTGCGCCTCGGAGAGTTCAGCGGCGAGGCCCGCCAACTGGGCCTCCACGGCGCGCAGTCGCTCACCGCAGGAGTCACGTTCGCCGTCCACCCGGTCCAGCTCCCGGGTCCAGCGGTCGCGTTCCGTCTCGCCCAGGCCGGCGCCCTCGGCGATGTCCCGCAGCAGGTCCGCGGCGACACGGCCGAGCAGTTCGCCCCGGGTGCGCAGCCGGTCGCGCCGCTGTTCCAGGGCCGACCGCTCCTCTTCCAGGGCTGCCACCCGGTGGCGCAGCGCGGAGTCGTCGTCGGCGGGCTCCGGCCCGCGCGGGGTCCAGCGGCGTACGATCCGCGCGTCGAGCACGGTCGCGGGAATGCCAGAGGTCAGCTCCGCGTGGAGGGTACGGTCGACGGCCGCCGCACCGACCGGCCCGAGGCGCAGTCGCCGGGTGCCGGCCTTCAGATCGAGCACGGCGGTCCGCTCCACATGGGCGCGGTCCTCCGTACAGGTGACGGCGGTGACGGGCAGGGCGATCAGGGGGATCGGCTCCGATGACGTAGACATGGCTGTGTCAGCTCCTGCGGTTGCCGCCGGTGAGGGCCTTGCCGGCCGGGATGCGGATCTCGTAGCCACCGTCGAGTGCGGCGGTGCCGCCGGGGGGCAGCTCGACCCGCCACAGACGCGTTCCCGGCGCGTGCCGCTCCGGGTCCTCGTCGTCCCCGGGCGCCGTCCAGTCGGCTCGTTCCTCGATCCGGACGTCCGCGTCGGAGGTGACGGGTACGCGCTCGCGGACTTCGACGCGGACGGGGACGGGGAGCCGGTTGGCCAGTTCCACGTGGATGCGGTGGTCGAGCACGGTGGTGTTGTTGCGCAGACCGGAGGTCGACTCGCGCAGATTCGTACGGCGGGTGACTCCGATGGCCTCCGCCGGTCCGAGTCCCACCCGGCATTCGCCGCCCGGGGCGAGCGTGGGCAGGGAGGCGGTCAGCAGGAACTCCCCGTCCACGGTCACCTCCACCGGCCCCGCCAGCAGGGCCTGTCCGGTGGCGTTGGAGAGCATCAGGGTCGCGTACACCGTCTGTTCCACGGACGGTACACAGATGTACTCGGTCCGCAGGCCGACGGGGATCTCGCCGACGGTGACGGTGTGCCAGGTACCGTCCGAGGGAATGTCGGCCCGTGCCGCGGAATCGAAACGGTGGTCGAAGGAACCGGCGGACTCGCGGGGCCGTACGGCGTGCCCGGGGAGCGGCAGCGCGGCCACCGTCTCGGCGCGGCGGCGGTACTCGGCGCTCACCGGGTCGACACCGGAGCCGGGGAACAGCCGGCCCCGACGGCCCCGCGGTTCGTCCGGTCCGCACAGGACGAGCCCGGAGTAGTCGAGCTCGGCGCTGTCCGGCTGCGGCGGCCCGGCCGCGGGCGCGGGCGGGACGGGAGCGGAGAGGCCCCCGGACATCTCGGGTTGCGGCGCTGCCCCGGGGGCCGCGGCGGCCACGGGCAGGGCGGCGCGGGCGGCGGGACCGCCGCGGGTCCGTGCCCCGGCGGGTGTCCGGGGCACGGACGGGGGAACGAGATCACCGCTGCCACGGGCCTGAGGAAAGGCGCCCACCGCGCCGCCGGGGGCCGGCGGCCCGCCGTAGCCCGCCGGTGCCGGCGGAGGGGGCAGCGGCGGTGGAACGGGACCGGACGGAGCGCCGGCCCCGACGAGCGAGGGCGCGGTGTCCCGGTCCGGCCGGGGGCCCGCCGCGTCGTAGCCGGCGAAGAGACCGTCCAGTCCCGCCGGGTGCGCACGCCAGCCCGAGGGCGTGGGGGCGGGCTGGCTGCGTCCGATGCGGACCGAGCGGAGCCGGGGCAGATCCGTGCGGCGGCGCAGGTCGGCGGTGGCCAGGGCGATCCGTACCCCGGTCCAGTCCTCGCCCGTGCGCTGGGCCACCGAGGCCCGCAGCACCAGGCGTCCGCCTTCGTCCCCCTGACGGTGCGTGAGACGGTAGGCGGGCACCCAGACGGCACCGGGCACCCCGTACTCCACCTCCACCTCCACCTCCATCTCCGCCTCGCCCGTGCCGTCCAGCGTCAGGACCGCGTCGAACGAGGTGGCCACATGCGCGGCGGGCGCATCGGTGGAGGCGCGGGAGAGCCGGTCCACCGCGACCGCGAGTTCGTGCTCGCACCGGCGCAGTTCCTCCTCCAGCGCGCGCAGCCCGCTCTGGAGTCCGGTCAGACGCGCGTCGACGAAATCGGAGAGTTCCAGCCACGCGTCGACCGGCGTACGGCGGTGCGGATCGTCGCGCTTGCGGGTCGGCGGCACCGGACGCAGCGCACTGATCTCCTCGATCACGGTCAGCTGACGGTCCCGGCGACCCTGTGCGGCCGCGCAGTCGTCACGCAGCCGCTCCACGTCGCGCAGCAAGGTGTCGGAGCGGTCCGTGTCGCGCGGCTGGGCCTCGACCTCCATCCGGGCCCCGGTGACCCGCACCCCCGACGCGCCGACCACACGGGCCCGCAACGAGTCCGGGTCCAGCGACCGGGGCAGTCCCGTCACCCGTATCTGTCCGCCCGCCGGCACCCTGCCCCGGGCCAGCCGGCGGCAGAGCGCGCCCTGCGCGTACACCACCACCGAGTCGAGTGCCGACGCCCACTTCGGGACCGTCCCAGCCGTCATGTGCTCCCCCACCCAGCCACCGTGTCCGTGCCGAGGGCAGCCTACGCCGTGGCATGTCACTGATCGTGCGGGATCCCGGCACCTCGGCGTTCTTGCCGCGGTGCCGCAGGGAACAACACCACCGACGTGACGGGCGCGACGCGTCGGACGGCGGGTGGACCGAGGTCCGTGCGAGCACCGACAGGACAGCGTCCTGGCCGAACCGCCACCCCCGCCGGCCCCCCTCGGGTCACCAGACGAGGCACCAGTAGACGCCATGGTGCCCGATGCCGACACGGCTGCTCCGCGGAAGCAGACGGGGGTCCGGCCGGCCTGCGGCCGCCATGGAGCACGTGACATCACCGACCGTACCGGTGGCGGCCATCCGCCGGGCGGCCTCGGTCGCGGCCGCCGAGGTGTACCACTGGGTGGTCTTCGGCTCGTCGCCGCCGGCCGTGGGTGTCGGCGTCTTGTGCGGTCGATGAGGTGACGCGGACGCGGGCGCGGATACGGACGGCGGAGCGGGTGAAACCGGTGTGGACGGCCTGGCGGGCGGCGGCGGTACGGGCCCGGGGGGAACCGGTGGTGGCGTCGTCGGTGCCCTGGTGGGTGAGGGTGGGGCCGGGCGCGACGGATGCTGTGCCGTGAGGGACGGTGCCGGGGGCTTCGGCCCTGTGGGCCGGGCGGGTGACGGCGTCGATACCGGTCCCGTCCGAGGGGTGGGCCCTGCCGATTCCCCGGCCGACGCACCTGTGGCGCTCGGCCGGATGGCGGGCTTGTGGCTGCGCGGTGCCGTCCCGGCTGTGGGCCTGTGGCTCGGCGGCAGCTGCTGGGCCGTCGGCTGCTGGGCCGGCGGTACAAGCTGGGCCGTCGGCGTCTGTGGCTGTGGTTCCGGCTCGGCCGTCAGGGGACGGGTCGGTGGTGCCAACCGCGTTGCCTGCCCCTGGCCCGGTGGTTCCGGCTGGGGCGGCCGCGGGGTGGCCGGCTGACGGGGGCGGGACGTCGGCCCGGGCGAGAGGGAAAGCGCCGGCGTCGGCGTCTGCCCTCCGGCGCTCGACGGCTGTGGGCCGAAGGTCCACGACGGCAGCGGGTTCAGAGTCGGCAGGGACAGGTCGGTCGAGGCCGAGGGGGTGGGACCGGGGCTGCCGCCGTCCTGCGCGACCAACAGCCACACCCCGACGCCGCCGAGGACGAGCACAGCGGCACCGCCTGCGACCCAGGGGGCCCGCCGGGCTTGGCGTCGGTGACGATTCATGGTCTCACTGTCCTACGCCTCCCGGCGGGGCGCCTGTCGCGTCGTCTGGAAGTTGTGCTTTCCCTCCGCTTCTGCCGTCCGTCCGGGTGACACGCACAGGTCCGGGGCAGCCGGTCCCCGGCTGCCCCGACCTCGCGGCACCGCACCGACGACGGGGCGCCGCCGTCCGACTCCGGCTTTGGTCAGTTGTTGATGTCCCTGTTGAACTCCTCGGTGCACGCGTCACGTTCGCTCTTCGTGTCGGCGTGACGGACACAGTCGTCGAAGTCCTTGAACTCGTCCGAATTGAGAATCGATGCGCCGATCGCGATGATCACCACGGATGCGATGACTCCCAGCGCACCCAGCACCGCGCCCACGACCGACATCGTGCCGTGCGGGGCTCGGCCGCCCCGTGCCCTGCGTGCGCCGATGATGCCGAAGATCAGTGCCAGCAGGCCGAGCACCACACCGCCGATGACGGTCCAGAACAGGATGACCGCCAGGATGCCGAGAATCAGCGCGGCGACAGCCAGTCCGTTGTTCCGGTGCGCACCTGTGTCCGGATGCGCCCGCATGGAGTCGGCTCGCGTCGGGGGTTGTTCCGGGGAGGACATGCCATCACACTCATCTCTGCTTCTGCTCGGGTGAGTTGCCGTACGGGCCGATTGCCCCGAGACCGGCGGTGAATGCCTCCGTGACGGCCTGTCCTACCCGGCCCGGGTACTCTCCGCGCTCCCGGCCGACGGGGCCGTGGTGTTCGGGGCGGACCGCGGACGGACCAGGCGCGACAACGTCAGAGCGCCCGGCCCGAAGAAGACCAGGAGGAGGAAACCCCAGCAGAACAGCGCCGGGGCCAGCCCGCCGTTCTGCAGAGGAAAGACCCCGTCCTTCTGGTGTTCGGTGAAGTACGCGAACGCCATGGCTCCCGAGCTGAGGAACGACGCACCGCGGGTCGCGACCCCCACGAGAACGAGGACGCCGCAGACGAGTTCGATCACACCGGCGTACCAGAACGGCCAGTCACCCGCGGGGCTGGCCTCCCTGTCCAGGACACCGAAGAGCGTGGCGGCGCCCTCACTGGCGAACAGCAGGCCGATGACGATACGGAACAGCCCCAGAACGAGAGGCTGATGACCGGCGAGCCGGTCGCTCAGGCGGGTGGTGCTCATCGCTGCCTACTCCTTGCACGATCCGTGCGACGCACAGTGGGCCCGCCCGGGCGAGCGGCCCTCTGCCACTTCTGTACGCGCGCGGTGCTCCGACCGTTCA
The DNA here is from genome assembly GCF_044540255.1 of Streptomyces sp. NPDC086080. Lineage (NCBI taxonomy): Bacteria > Bacillati > Actinomycetota > Actinomycetes > Kitasatosporales > Streptomycetaceae > Streptomyces > Streptomyces sp. NPDC086080. Next base: position 67,125 of record NZ_JBITRU010000009.1, on the reverse strand, counting down.
GCCGGCCCGCTCACCGGCCGGAACCGGCTGTCCGGAGGGGCCGGAATGCCTGGACCGCGTCGTTCCCATGGCCCATTATGACGCTGTCATGACAGCCCATTTCGTGTGACGACGATGGGGAAGGTGACCGTGCGCGACTCCTTGGCCAAGGCAATTCTCACCACCGTCCTTCTGCTGGCGCCCTTGGTGCCGGGCCCCGCGGCGGCGGTGCCGCGGGAAACCGCCTCCGGCACGGAAGTCGCCGCCGTGGACGACTGGACGGCGCCGCTCAGCACGCGGGGCCGCTGGATCGTCGATGCGGACGGTGACCGGTTCAGACTCCGGTCCGGCAACTGGCATGGTGCCAGCGGCACCTGGAACGGCAGCGGCAGCGCGGACGAGGACGCCAACCACCACGCGGGGGAGAACTCCCACCGGATACCGCTCGGCCTCGACCGCGCCCCCATGACCGAGATCATCGCGGGCTTCCAGGAGATCGGCATCAACAGCGTCCGGCTGCCCTTCTCCAACGAGATGATCCACGACACCCTTCCCGTCACCGACGACGCCGTCGCCGCCAACCCCGCCCTCAGGGGGAGCACCCCGCTCCAGGTCTACGATGCCGTGGTCCGCGCACTCACCGATGCGGGCCTTGCGGTGATCCTCAACAACCACACCAACACGACCCGTTGGTGCTGCGGAGTCGATGGAAACGAGCGCTGGAACACGAGTCGGTCCACGGGGGCCTGGGAGAGCGACTGGCTCTTCATGGCCGCCCGCTACCAGAAGAACAAGCGCGTTGTGGGCGCTGATCTCTACAACGAGGTCCGCCGCAATATCTGGGACGACCCCAACTGGGGCCTCGGCGACAACCACGACTGGTTCACCGCCTCCCAGCGCGTCGGCGACCGCATCCTGACCGAGGCCAACCCCGACCTCCTCATCATCGTCGAGGGCATCAACTGGACCGGCATCCCCGTCGACGGATTCGCGCACGGACGCCCCACGCTGGAACCCGTGCGTGCGCTGTCCCACACCCTCGTCGACTCGGGCAAACTCGTGTACTCCGCCCACTTCTACGGCTACACCGGCCCGAACCACAGTGGTGCCACCGGGATCGGCGAGACCACCGACCCCCGTTACCAGGACCTTTCCCCCGGCGAACTGATCGCCGTGCTCGACCGCCAGGCATTCTTCGTCACCGCGGAACGGGACCGGCACTTCACCGCCCCCGTCTGGATCAGTGAGTTCGGTGCCGGCGGGCGGGAGGAGACGGGCGTCGCACAACGAGCCTGGTTCGAGAACTTCGTCGACCATCTGGTCCGCACCGACGCCGACTTCGCGTACTGGCCGCTCGTCGGGTGGCACGAGAACCGCAGGGGCAACGGCTGGGCGCTGTTGCACTGGGATGCCGCGGGCCGCCGGATGGGTGTCCTCGACGGTGACGACTGGCGGGCCGGGGCATGGACCCGGCTCGTCCGCAGCGGCGGCCGCACCGGACAGATCGCCCCCGTGGCCAACTGGTCGATGCTCAGCCCCGACCACAGCGACTTCGTCGCCTCCCGCCGCATGCGCGCCCTGCCCGACTGGGACTCCGGAGCACGCAAGGCGGCATGCCCCGACGGGGAGCGCCTCCTCGGCATCAGCCACACGGGCAACCGTGGACTGTGCTCGGACGTGACCGCCGGACACCTGTGGGACCCGGCCGGACGGCACGAAGTGGTCAGGGACGAACGGCATGTCCCGCCGGGCGGTGACTGGGCATCCGGGTACACCAAGCTGCAGTGTCCCGTGGGGCATTTCCTCAGCGGTTACAGCGTTCGCGGCGCCGCCGTCTCGGCCGCTCTGTGCGCGAAGGCCGCACCCGGAGAGGTCGCCGGAACGAGCGGTCGCACGGTCTGGTTCGACCGGAGTGACAACAGGGGAACCGACCCCAAGGGCGGCGACTTCGCACAGGGGCACTACAAGGGACAGTGCGCGGACGACGAGTACGCCGCCGGAATCGCCTTCACCGGCCGCATCGGCTCCTTCCGCACCCCGGATGCCCTGTACTGCCGGACACTCGGCTGATCGGGTCCCGCGCATACGGGGCGTGCGGCCTCGGGGACGCCGTCGGCACCCGCGCCACGCCGAAGACCGACGGGAGCGGCGGAACCGGCACCGCGCGCCTCTGCCCTCGCACGGGTTCGCACAAGGGATCACAATGGACAAAGGACCGCGGCGGCCTCGTGGGAAGGCGTGATGATGCACGACAACGCCGAGAACGAAGAGGAACCCGTCGAGGAAGTCGACGAGTACGACGGTGAACCCGATGGCGAGGAGGTCGAGGACACCGACGAGTACGCCGAGTCCCTGCCGCACGTCCAGGGGGCGGACCCCGACGTCTTCCTCGACGTCCCCATGTTGAAGGTCGATGAGATCGACCTGGATGTCGAGAACCTGCGGGCGCATGTCTCGCTGCAGGCCGAGGTGCTGGATCTGCTGAAGCTGAATGTGGGCGCCGACGTCGCGCTCGGCCGGGTACACCTGGGGATCTCGGGCGTGGAGGCACAGGCGCAGCTCAAGGTTCGCCTGGACAATGTCGCACTGATCATCAACCGGGTGCTCACCACGCTCGACCGCAACCCGGAACTGTTGCGGGAGGTGGCGCGGGGGGTCGGTTCCGCCGTCCAGGACATCGGTGGCGGAGCCCGTCAAGCCGTGGGCGAGCTGGGCACGGGCGCCGGAACGGCCGTCCGGGACGTGGGCCGGGGTGCCGGGACCGCGGTGCAGGACGTGGGCCGGGGCGCCGGGACCGCGGTGCGGGACGTGGGCCGGGGTGCCGGCTCGGTGGTGGAGGACGTCGGCCGCGGGGCGGGCGAGGCTGTCCAGGAGGTGGGTGGCGCCACCGGACGGGCGGTGGAGGCTGTCGGCGACGAGGCGGGCCAGGCCGCCGGGCAGACCATCGAGCAGGTGGGCGGTGCCGCCGGAAGGGTGGTCGACCAGGCCGCGGGCGTGACCGAAGCGGCGGGCCGGACCGCGGCGGAGGGTGTCGACGCCGTGGCGGACGTCCCGCCCACCACGGACGCCACCGGCACCGCGGGCGGAACCGTACCTGCCGCCGGACGGAGTACGCCGCGCAGGACCGCGGAGCGCGACCGGACCACGGCGGCCCCCCGCGGTCAGACCGGCACCCGACCCCGCCGCGCACGTGCCAAGGACGGAAAACTGCCCCCGCGGCCCAGTCGCCGCCGTGCCGCCGAGGAGCGGAAGGAGCCGCCCTGAACGTCGGGCACGGGACCGCTGGACCCGGCGTGGGACATCACGTTCGGGTCGACGGTCCACTGCGAGCGGCTTCGCTTCACCGAGGAGCCCAGGACCTCCGTCCGCTTTCCCGGCGCCGGGAAGCGTGAGTCGACGAGCCACAGTGACCGCACGCACCTTCCCGACCGGGTCTCTTCCGGCCGGGACTACCGCGATGTCACCGTTGCCTACCGCCTCGCGACGCGGCTCACCGGCGAGCCGGCGGACGGATGGAGCGGTGACGCCGGCGCGGACGGGTGACGAACCGCGCGGCGCGGTGACATCGATGCCGGGGCACTTTGTCTCACGCGTGGAAAAAGATGAGGGAGGGGGCGCGAAAGGGGTTACGCGTTCGCGTGAGGCCCGCTAACTTCCTTGAAATGAACCGGTCATGAACCCGTTCGGGTGAAGGCACCGGTGCTCGACGGCGCGACGGCGCGCGCCCGGACTCGTCACGGCAGGCCCCCGGGCCGCCGCACCTCCCCACAGTCCTGGAGATTGCTGTGCGCACGAGACCGCCCGGACACAGACGTGTCCGCACCCTGCTGACCGCCGTTGTGTGCGCGTGGGCCCTGGCGCTTCCCACGGGCCCCGTCGCCGCTGCCCCCGCATCCGCCCCGGCGGGACCCGGCGGCGCCGCCGGGGCCGCGGCAGCCGAGGACTTCCAGCAGGTCACTCTCGCCAAGGGCGTCGCCGAGATGGGCGAACCCATGACGCTGGCCGTCCTGCCGGACCGCTCGGTACTGCACACCTCGCGCGACGGCACCCTGCGACGGACCGACGCGGCCGGCACCACCACCGTGGCGGGCACACTGGACGTCTACAGCCATGACGAGGAAGGCCTGCAGGGCGTCGCCGTCGACCCCGCCTTCACCGCCAACCGCTTCGTCTACCTCTACTACGCTCCCCGGTCGGACACCCCGGCCGGCGACGCACCGGCCGACGGGACGCCGTCCGACTTCGCACGGTTCGACGGCGTCAACCGGCTGTCCCGGTTCGTGCTGAGGGCGGACGGAACCCTGGACCCCGGCAGCGAGAAGAGAATCCTCGACGTGCCCGCCTCCCGCGGCCTGTGCTGTCACGTAGGCGGCGACATCGACTTCGACGCGGCCGGCAACCTCTATCTGTCGACGGGTGACGACACCAACCCCTTCGCCTCGGACGGCTACACCCCCACCGACGAGCGGGCCTCGCGCAACCCCGCCTACGACGCCCAGCGGTCCTCGGGCAACACCAACGACCTGCGCGGCAAGATCCTGCGCATCAAGGTGAACCCCGACGGGACGTACGGCATCCCGGCGGGCAACCTCTTCGCACCCGGCACCGCCAGGACCCGGCCCGAGATCTACGCCATGGGCTTCCGCAACCCCTTCCGGATGAGCGTGGACAAGGCGACGGGGACCGTGTACGTCGGTGACTACGGCCCCGACGCGGGCACCGCCAACGCCTCCCGCGGCCCCGCCGGCCAGGTCGAGTTCAACCGGATCACCACGGCGGGCAACTTCGGCTGGCCGTACTGCACCGGCAGGAACAACGCCTACGTCGACCACGACTTCGCCTCCGGCGCCACGGGGGCGGCGTTCAACTGCGCGGCGCCGAGGAACACGTCCCCGCGCAACACCGGCCTGACCGACCTGCCCCCCGCCCAGCCCGCCTGGATCCCCTACGACGGCGGCTCCGTCCCGGAGTTCGGCAACGGATCCGAGTCACCCATGGGCGGCCCCGTCTACCGCTACGACGCCGGCTCCCCCTCCGAGGTGAAGTTCCCGGCCGAGTACGACGGCGACTTCTTCGCCGGCGAGTTCGGCCGCCGCTGGATCAAGCGGATCGAGGCCGGCGGCGACGGGACCGTGCAGTCGATCAACTCCTTTCCCTGGAGCGGCACCCAGGTGATGGACATGGCGTTCGGCCCCGACGGCGCGCTCTACGTCCTCGACTACGGCACCGGCTACTTCAACGGCGACGCCAACTCCGCTCTGTACCGCATCGAGCACGTGACCGGCGGGCGCGCCCCGGTGGCCCAGGCCAGGGCGAGCAGCACCTCCGGCGGCGCACCCCTCACCGTCACCTTCTCATCCGCCGGAACCTCCGACCCGGACGGCGACGCGCTCACCTACGCCTGGGCCTTCGGCGACGGCGCCACCTCCACGGCCGCCGACCCGTCCCACACCTACACCGTCAACGGCCAGTACACCGCGACCCTGAAGGTCACCGACTCCACCGGCAGATCCGCCACGGCCTCCGTCCCGATCACCGTCGGCAACACCGCCCCGACCGTACGGCTCGACACACCCGCCGACGGACGCATCCACGACTTCGGCGCCGCCATCCCGTTCGAGGTGACGGTCACCGACCCGGAGGACGGCACGATCGACTGCGCCAGGGTGAAGGTCACCTTCATCATCGGACACGACAGCCACGGGCACCCGCAGACCTCGGCCACCGGCTGCACCGGCACCCTGCAGACCCTGGCGGACGGTGAACACGACCCCAACGCCAACATCTTCGGCGTCATCGACGCCGAGTACACCGACCGGGGCGCGAACGGACAGCCCGCGCTGACCGCTCACGACCAGCACATCACCCAGCCCAGCCACCGTCAGGCAGAGCACTACGGCGACTCCGCAGGGGTACAGATCATCAACCACGCACCCGCGCACGGCGGCAGGACGGTCGGCGAGATCCACAACGGTGACTGGATCTCCTTCTCGCCCTACAGCCTCGGCGACGCCACCGGCTTCACCGCCCGCGTCTCCTCCGGCGGCAGCGGCGGCACCCTCGAGGTCCGCGCGGGTTCCCCGGCCGGAACCCTGCTCGGCACGGCCACCGTGCCGAGCACCGGCGGCTGGGAGACCTTCCAGGACGTCACGGCCTCCCTGACCGACCGGCCGGCCGGGTCCACCACCCTCTACCTCGTCTTCCGGGGCGGCAGCGGCGCCCTGTTCGACGTCGACGAGTTCTCCTTCACCACCTCCACCGGCGGCGGCCCCCGTACGGGTGAGGTGAAGGGGGTGGGTGGTAAGTGTCTGGACGTGGACAACGCGGGGACGGCGGATGGTACGGAGGTGCAGATCTGGACGTGCAACGCGTCGGCGGCGCAGCGTTGGACGGTGGCGGACGACGGTGCGTTGCGGGCGTTGGGGAAGTGTCTGGACGTTTCCGGTGGGGGGAGTGCGGACGGTACCCGGATCCAGTTGTGGACGTGCAACGGCACGGGTGCGCAGAAGTGGGCGGCCCAGCCCGACGGTACGGTGCGCAATCCTCAGTCGGGCAAGTGTCTGGACGCCTCGGGCGGTACGTGGAACGACGGGACGCCGGTCCATCTGTGGGCCTGCCACACCGGACCCAACCAGCAGTGGACCCTGCCGTAGCCAAGGAGGCGACCGACGATGCGCACCCTGCTCAAGACGGCGCTCGGCCTGTGTGCCGGAGCCATGCTCTGCCTGACCCCCCAGGCCACGGCCCAGCCCGGCGCCGCACCGGCCCCCGACCGTGCCGCTCACGCCCCGCACCGCACGGCCGGCGCGGCGGCCGACCCCGCGTACCGGATCCTCGTCTTCTCCCGGACGGCGGGCTTCCGCCACTCCTCGATCGATGAGGGCATCACGGCGCTGCGCGACCTCGGAGCGGCGAACAACTTCACCGTCACCGCCACCGAGGACCCCACGGCCTTCACCACCGCCAACCTGGCCCAGTACCGGACCGTGGTGTTCCTGTCGACCACGGGAGACGTCCTGGGCCCCGCCCAGCAGACGGCCTTCGAGCAGTACCTGGGCGCGGGCGGCGGGTACGTCGGTATCCACGCCGCCGCCGACACCGAGTACGACTGGCCCTTCTACGAAGGACTGGCGGGCGCCCTCTTCCAGTCCCACCCCGCCATCCAGCCCGCGACCGTCAGGGCCGAGGACCGGGCGCACGACGCCACCGCGCACCTGGGCCGCACCTGGCAGCGCACCGACGAGTGGTACAACTACCGCACCAACCCCCGCACCACGGCCCATGTCCTGGCGTCACTGGACGAGTCCAGCTACTCCGGCGGCAGCATGTCCGGCGACCACCCGATCGCCTGGTGCAAGGACTACGCGGGTGGCCGGGCCTTCTACACCGGCGGCGGCCACACCGAGGAGTCCTACGCCGACCCCGCCTTCCGCAGGCATCTGCTCGGAGGCATCCGCTGGGCCGCCGGCACGACCCGGGCCGACTGCCGCCCGGAGACCGGCTACACCTCCCTGTTCGACGGCACCTCCACGACTGGCTGGAAGCAGGCGGGCCCCGGCGGCTTCACCCTGACCGACGGCTCCCTCACCTCGCACGGCGGACTGGGCATGCTCTGGTACGACGCCAGGGAGTTCACCGGCGACTACTCGCTGAAGCTGGACTGGAAGCTGAGTGGTGACGACAACTCCGGCGTCTTCGTCGGCTTCCCCGCGTCCGACGACCCGTGGTCCGCGGTGGACAACGGCTACGAGATCCAGATCGACGCCACCGACGCGGCCGACCGCACCACGGGTGCCGTGTACGGATTCCGCTCCGCCGACCTGACCGCACGCGACGCCGCGCTCAATCCGCCGGGGGAGTGGAACACGTACGAGATCCGGGTCACCGGGGAGCGGCTCGAGATCTTCCTCAACGGCCGGAAGATCAACGACTTCACCAACACGGACCCGGCGCGCAGCCTGAGGCAGGGCCACATCGGACTCCAGAACCACGGTGACGGCGACGAGGCGGCCTTCCGCAACATCCGGATCAAGCAGTCCGGAGCCCCGACGGATCCCCGTACGGGTGAGGTGAAGGGGGTGGGTGGTAAGTGTCTGGACGTGGACAACGCGGGGACGGCGGATGGTACGGAGGTGCAGATCTGGACGTGCAACGCGTCGGCGGCGCAGCGTTGGACGGTGGCGGACGACGGTGCGTTGCGGGCGTTGGGGAAGTGTCTGGACGTTTCCGGTGGGGGGAGTGCGGACGGTACCCGGATCCAGTTGTGGACGTGCAACGGCACGGGTGCGCAGAAGTGGGCGGCCCAGCCCGACGGTACGGTGCGCAATCCTCAGTCGGGCAAGTGTCTGGACGCCTCGGGCGGTACGTGGAACGACGGGACGCCGGTCCATCTGTGGGCCTGCCACACCGGACCCAACCAGCAGTGGACCCTGCCCTGACGACCGCCGCGCCCGCCGCCGCCCACCCCGCCGGAGCGGCGGGGTGGGCGGGCCCACTCCGGCTGACAAGCGTGTCGACGGGAGAACGGGGAACGCGTTCCCACACGAACAGCCGGTACGGCGTTCCCCACCCCCTCAGGAGGTCTCCATGATGGTCGTCGGCATCATCGCTGTCTGCGTGGTCATCGCCGTCCTCGCATTTCTTCTCCCACGATTCTCGCGGCACCCGCAGAACGGAGCGCAACGCACCCTCGGCTTCGGCTCCCGGGCCGGGTCCAGGGCTCCGGGCCCGCTCGGACGCTGGTTCAGCAAACCCTTCCGGTCGAGCTCGCGCGCGGTCGGCCGCAGCGGCTCCGCGGGCAGGCGGGCACGCGGCAAGCTTCCGTTCTGACGTCCTGGGGGCGCCGCGGCCGGCACCGAGAGGTGCTAACGGGCCTCGACGAACACGGGGTTGGAGTAGAACCACAGGTCGTCCCACGGGCTCTCCAGCCCGTCGGCGAGCGGCTCGGCCTCATCGGTGCTCGTCCCGCGCACCCGCACGTAGAGATCCGTCCCGACGTCGCGCAACGTGTATCTGATGACGTGGTCGTGCCCCTGCCGGCGCCAGTCGCGCGGGCCGAACCGCGCCACCACCTCCGTGGTGGGGTTGGTGTCGGCATCGAGGCTGGAGCCCGGTCCCGTGACCTGACCGGCGATCAGGTCGACGCGACGCACCTCGGGACGCCGGCCACCCGCGTTCTCGCCCCTCGCCGGGCGGAACCTGATCTCGATGTCGACCTGATCGCGGTCACGGCGGCCGAGGACAAGGGTCCCGCCCATCGCCGCACCACCGTGCCGGCCGGTGACGGTGAGGTCGAGACGGGTGATCAGATCACCGGTTCCCACCCAGATCCGGCCGTTGCGGAGCCCGTCCATGATGTCGGCGTAGTCCTGCCGGGCGTACACGTGGGTCTTGCTGTACTCGCCGGGCCAGAAGTCGGAGCCGCCACGGGTCCAGTGCACATGGGAGTCGGACGTCGCGGTGATCCACCAGCGGCGGCCCTCGCCCAGCAGGGAGTCCCACAGACCGCCCACCCGCGCGGTCATCTGGTCGAATCCGCCGTACGTGGGGTGGCCGCGGTAGCCGCCGCGCGCACGTCCGATGAGCGGATCGGCCTGGTGTCCGGGTGACCCTTCGAAGCCCACGTAGACGTCCGGGGCGTCGTTGTTGCCGTTGCGGAACTCGCGCGGGGTGTCCTGTCCGTAGACACCGAGACCGGTGGCCGAGCGGGACACGTGGTGGGCGATGACCAGCGGCTTGTGCCGCATGTCCTTCGCGGTCCTCAGGAACTCGACCATTTTGGCCTCGGTGTTGCGGCCGGGGTCGGTGGGGAAGGCGTCGTACTTGGCGAAGCGGCTCTCGAGTTCGAACAACTGCCCCGCCTCGTCCGCGTGGTGCGGGATCATCAGCGTGTGGTGGTCCAGTGCGGGAGCGTCGAACTCCATGCCCCAGAACTGGAGAACCCCGGGCACCAGGACGCGTGAGCGCAGCAGCTCCGGATAGGCCAGTTCCAGATTCACCTTCGAGTGGTGGGACCGCCGTGGTCGGTGCACATGATCCAGCCGAGGCCGAAGTGCTTGGCCATGATCGCGTTGGTGACGATCGGATACACCGCGTCCGCACCCTTGTGGAAGACAGGGGGACTGGTGGATGTGTCGAACTCGCCGCTGTACTCGGAGTGCACGTGATGGTCACCCGCGCGCCATGCCCTCCCGCGGGAACCGCCACCAAAGGCGCGGTCGTCACCGGCCGCTCCCACGGCGGAAGTAGCCCCTGTCAGCGAGCCTGCGGCGACGAACGTCGCCCCCACACCCGCGTACTTGACCAACTGGCGTCTGGATACAGCCGAAGATGTGTCGTCCTGGACGTCGTTGCCCTTCACCGCTCAACCCCTTCGTCCGCATGCGTGCGTCATGCCGGGGCGGCCAAGTCTCGAGCCGCCCGCTGAACACGGCGTGAACAAGGCCGCCGTACCAGGAGAACAAAGCCCGCGGGGCGCAGGACCGCCGCCCAGCCGACGGACGGCGGAACGAGCGATGCCATCCGGTGAACGGTCGGCGAAAATCCGCCCGGCGGGGTGTTGCCGTGCGCTGGACGCACCCTAGCGTCCCCGGCATGTCTGATGTTTCCCGCCGTCACGTGCTCGGCGCTCTCGCCGGAGGGACCGCGCTCTCCTTCCTGCCTCCGTCGCTGCACGAGGCGATGGCCGCGCCGGTGCCGCGCGGCGGCCTGCGTGCCATCGAGCATGTGATCGTCCTGATGCAGGAGAACCGCTCCTTCGACCACTACTTCGGAACCCTGCGGGGTGTGCGCGGCTTCGGTGACCCCACGCCGCTGCGTCTGCCGTCGGGGGCCGGTGTCTTCGAGCAGCCGCGGCCCGGCGGCGGCGCCGTCCTGCCGTTCTCGGCCCGCCGTGCGGCGCTCGACGCGGGCCGCCCGGAGAGCGACATCCAGTACCTCGGCGCGCTCGCGCACGGCTTCCGTGACGCCAACCAGGCCCGGGCAGAAGGATGGTGGAACGACTGGGTCGCCGCCAAGACCCAGAGCAGCATGGCCTTCTACGACCGGCACGACATCCCGCTCCAGTACGAACTCGCCGACCGCTTCACCCTCTGCGACTCCTACTTCTGCTCGGTCTACGGTTCGACCAACCCCAACCGCAACTACCTGTGGACCGGCACGACCGGCTACGAACCGGACGGTGGCGGCCGGGCCGTCACCAACGCCGCCTACGACCACGACCACGCCGGCTACACCTGGACGACGTACCCCGAGCGCCTGGAGGCCGCCGGTGTGTCCTGGCAGATCTACCAGGAGTGGGACAACTTCACCGACAACGCGGTGGAGTACTTCCGGCCCTGGAAGGAGATCGGCCGGAAGATCCTCTCCAGGGTCACCGGCAGTTACGCCACCACCGAACAGTTCTACGACAGCCTCCTGCGCAAGAGCCCGGAGCAGCGCGAAGCCGAACTGGCACAGTTCCAGCAGGGCGTCGACGCGCTGACGGAGGCGGAGCGCCGGCTGTTCCTGCGCGGCGCCCACCGCGGCGAACCGGACACCCTCGTTCAGCGGATCAGGTCCGACATCGGCAAGGGCACCCTGCCGCAGGTCAGCTGGGTTGTCCCGACGGCGGCGCTGTCCGAACACCCCAGCACCTCCACCCCGGTCGGCAGCGCGAACCTGGTCTACGACCTCCTCGACGCCATCGCGAGCGACCCGGACACCTGGTCGAAGACGGTGCTGCTCATCAACTTCGACGAGAACGACGGCTACTTCGACCATGTCCCGGCCCCCGTCGCGCCGCGGCCGGCCTCCGGCAACGACGACGACTGGTACGACGGCAGCCCGGTCGGACCCGGTCCGCGCGTACCGATGACGATCGTCTCCCCCTGGACGGTGGGCGGTTTCGTCAGCTCCCAGGCGTTCGACCACACCTCGGTCATCCGGTTCCTGGAGAGGTGGACCGGCGTCCACGAGCCCCACATCAGCGCCTGGCGCCGCAGCGTGTTCGGTGACCTCACCTCCGCCTTCGACTTCCACCACGGCCACCGGCAGCCCGAGGTCGTGCGGCCCGGCCCGGTACCCGCCCCGGTCGGCCGGTGGAACCCCGTACCGCCGCCGCACCAGTCGCTCCCCGCGCAGGAACCCGGCACCCGCCGGACCCGCCCCTCCCCCTACCGGCTGTCCTTGCACGCCGACGTCACCCGAACCGGCGTCCGCCTCCGCCTGAGCAACGACGGAGCCACCGGTGCGTGGTTCACCTCCTACCCTGGCGACGGCACCGCCCCGCACACCTGGACCGTCCCCGCGCGCGGCACAGCCGACCACACCGTCGACCACGGCGACGACGGCTACGACATCCAGGTGCACGCACCCGGCTGGTCGCTGTGGGAGCTGCGCGGCACCGGCGCCGGCGCCGAGGCCCACCTGGCCGGGCATCCCGCCACCGGCCAGGTGCGGATCGTGTGCTCCAACCCGACCTCCACCACCCGCAGGCTCCTGGTCGGCGAGTCGGTCCACTCCGGCGGGCACGGCGACCGCGTGCACACCGTCACCCTCGCGCCCGGCTCGTCACGCACGGTGCGGCTGCGCCCGGCGGACCACGGCTGGTACGACATCGTGGTCGTCGACCGCGACGACCCGGTCTTCCTGCGCCGCATGACCGGCCACCTGGCCCACGACAGGCCCGGTGTCACCGACCCCGCGACCGGCACACCCCCCGTACTGGCCGCGGCCATCGGCCTGCCCGAACCGCTGCCCTCCCGGAGCGCACCGTTCACCCAGGGCGTCCCCGCCGATGTCGTCGTCACCCTGCGGAACCGCGGCGGCGACCGGCTCGACCACCTCGTCGCCGCCCTGACGGCCCCCGCCGGCTGGACGGTCGAACGGCACGGTACGGCCCCCGCGACGCTCGCGGCAGGAGCCTCGGCCGACGTGCGCTTCACCGTCACCCCCTCCCGCGAGGCCACCGCCGGCCGGCTGGCCGTCGCCGCGCACGCCCGGGGCGCCGGACTGCTCAGGTTCGCCGACGCGCGCGTGCACACGGAGGCCGCTCCCGCCCTGACCGTCGCGCTCACCGGTCCGGCGAGCTCACCCGGTACCGACGGAGCCGTCCTGTCCCCGGGCCGACCCGCCACCGTGAGAGCCACCGTCACCAACGCCGGCAGCACACCGCTCACCGGCCTGACCCTCACACCGGTCCTCCCCGAGGGCTGGACGGCCACGGTCCGCGGCAGCGCGCCCACGTCGGTTCCGGCGCGCTCGGACGCGACCCTGGCGTGGGACGTCGTCGCGCCCGTCACGGCGGCACGCGTCTCGGCCACCCTCCGGGCGATCGTCACGGCGACGCGGAGCGGGGGCGCTACGGAGGCGTCCGCGTCGCTGCCCGTCAGGACGGGACCCGTCATGACGGGCCACCTCCTCGCGGAGGACTTCGAGTCCGCGGCCCCCGCCCTCGCCCCGGCCGCCGATCTCGGCCGACCCGGCCTGCTCGGCTGGACCCGCACCACCCCCGAGGGCTGGACGGTCACCAACGCGGCGGACATGCCGAGGGGAACGCGTGAACTCCAGGGCTGGACGCTCATGTCCAAACAGTTCTGGTTCCCCGCCGGGCAGAACCGCGCCCACTTCACGCGAGCCCTCGGTGTCATCGCCGTCGCCGATCCCGACGACTGGGACGACACCGGCGGCCCGTCGGGCCGTGGCCGGTTCGACTCGACCCTGACCAGCCCGGCGGTGGACATCCCGGCCAGCACCTCCACCCTGCATCTGGCCTTCGACTCGCACTACCGGCAGGAGAGTCCCCAGGAGGCCGAGGTGACCGTCGAGTTCGACTCCGGCGACAGGGCCAGGCTGCTCCACTACAGCGGCGCGGACTCCGGCAACGCCAACCAGGGTCTGGATCAGGAGAACCGTCTCGTCCGGCTCTCCTGCCCCGTCCCGGCCGGGGCCGGTTCGGCGAAGGTGTCCTTCCGGCTCTTCAACGCGGGCAACAACTGGTACTGGGCGATCGACAACATCCGGCTGGACACCGCGCCGATCACCGACGCCTGACCCCTCCGACCGGCCGGGAACGCGCACGCCGGGCCACATCGGGCGGCCCGGCGTGCCGCGCGGCCGGGCGGCCGGTCGCACCGGCGGAGTGCGCACGTCCTTGTCGAAGACGACTGAGAGATCAGCCGGTCAGTCCGGCCGCGGTCAGCGTGAGGTGCCGGGCCAGCAACGCGGCTGCGGTGTCCGCGTCACGGGCCAGGGCTGCCTCCTCCAGCCGGCGGTGCTCGTCGACCCCGTCCCGGCCGGGGGTGCGCCGGGACGACCAGCGGCGCGCGAGCTCGCTCGCGGTCCACAACCGGTCGAAGGTCTCCAGCAGTACGGGATTGCCGCACCCCTCCAGCAGCGCGCGGTGGAAGGACCGGTGGGCTTCGGACCACTCTTCGCTGTAGTACTCGCCGCCTTCCGGCGCGTACACCGGGGTGCGGGTCAGACGGTGGTGGGTGGCCCGTACGCGCGCCTCCCAGTCGACGTCGCCGCGCTCGACGGACAGGCGCAGCACGACCGGTTCGACGGTCCGGCGCGCCTCCGTGATCTCCTGCCAGCGCCGGTCGGAGAAGGCCGGGACGGCGAAACCCCGGTTGGGCAGCCGGTCGGCGAGGCCCTCGCCGACCAGCCGCACCAGTGCCTCGCGCACGACGGCCAGGCTCACCCCCTGGTCCTTGGCGAGGTCCTGCGGTTTGAGGGCGTCACCGGGGGAGTGGTCCCCGCGCATGATCGCGTCCCGGAGAAGCGCGTGGACCTGCTCGGAGAGCATCCGCTTACCGGCGGGAGCCGAGGTCGAGGCCGTAGGAGTCATGACCTCACCATAGACGATCCATAGATGATCCCTTAGATAATCGATTATCAGTGGTATGGTCGATTGTGTTGCGGCCGGAGCCACTGCGAGACGCCGCAGGCCCGTCCACAGGCCCACATGCCCGACACCCGGTAACACACCCTGAAAGGAACGACGCCATGAGCGCCAACGACCCCTTCGCCCGCCTCCCCGAGGCGGCCTCCTTCACCGTCACGAGCACCACCGTCGCCGACGGTGGCGCCTGGCCGCCCGAGCAGTTCTCCTCCGGAGTCCCCGGCGGCAAGGACATCTCTCCCCAGCTGTCCTGGAGCGGAGCCCCGGACGGCACCAAGAGCTACGCCGTCACCGTCTACGACCCCGACGCCCCCACCGGGTCCGGGTTCTGGCACTGGGCGGTCGCCGACATCCCCGCCACCGTCACCGACCTGCCCGAGGGTGCGGGCGACGACACCGGATCCGATCTGCCCCGGGAAGCCTTCCAGCTGCCCAACGACATGCGCGCCCCCGCTTCGTCGGCGCCGCCCCGCCCGCCGGTCACGGCCCGCACCGCTACTTCGTCGTCGTGCACGCCCTCGACACCGAGACCATCGGCGTGCCCGCCGACGCCACCCCGGCCGTGCTCGGCTTCACCATGGCCGGCCACATCCTCGGGCGGGCGGTCCTGACCGCCACCGCCGAAACACCGGCCTGACGAGCGCTGCGTCCCGCCTTCAACGCGGTGTCACCCAGCCGGGCGTCCAGGAGCCGGCCGTGTCGTGGCCGGCCACCTTGGCGGAGAGGTGGGCGCGGAGGGTGACCAGCGCGGGGTGGGGGTTGTCACGGTGCCAGAGGAGCGAGTGCGGGTAGACGGGGGTCGGGTCGACGACCGGGATACGCCGCAGGTCGTGACCGGCAGGCCAGACGAGACGGGTCTGCTCGCTCATGAGGGTGGCCAGGGCGGGAGTGTCGGCGACGGTGTCGAGCAGCGCGTCGGAGCCGAAGTTCGGTCCGGTCGCCTCGATGGTGAGGCCGAACTCGGCGACGAGGTCGTCGTAGTAGGCGGCCCACTCCGTCCCCGGCACGATGCCGGGCATCCAGATCCGGTGCCCGGCGAGCTGGGCGACCGTCACCGACCGGGCGCCCGCCAGCGCGTGGGCGGGGCCGGTGAGGAGCTGGAGCGGCTCGTCGAGCACCCGGACCGACTCGATGTCCTCGGGGAGCGGCCGACCGGGCATGGCGACGGCGCGGAAGGACGCGTCGAGCGATCCGGACCGGAGGGCGGCGATGGCCGTGTCGATGTCGAACAGCATCACCACGTCGAGGTCGATCTCGGGGTGCGCCCCGTGGAAGCCACGCATCAGGCCCGACGGTGCGATGCGTGAGGCGATCACATCGACACGCAGCGGACGGCGGCCCGGGCGCACGGACGCTTCCGCGCGCTCGGCCACCCGCAGCAACTCGCGCGCATGGGGCAGGAACGCCTGCCCGTCGATGGTGAGCCCGGCGCCGCGGGCGGTCCGGGTGAACAGCCGCACGCCGAGGCCGCGTTCCAGCGCGGCGATGCGCTTGGAGACAGCCTGCTGGCTGACCGCGAGCTCGGCGGCGGCCTCCTGGAATTGTCCCGCGTCGGCGGCGGCGACGAAGGTCCGAACGGTGTCGAGGTCCACCCCGCCACCATAGAGCCACAACCATTGGTTGTGGCATGCGGGCCTCAGGGTTGTTTGATCCCTGGTCATGACGCTCGCTTTGATACTCCCGATCGCGAAACGGTTGTACGGGAGACTGAGTGACGGGGGCACGGACATGAGGAGCGGACACCGGCTCGGGCGGCCGTTCGGGTGGCTGTGGGCGGCGTACGGGACCAGTGCGCTCGGCACTTGGCTCGCCCACGGCGCGTTCCCCCTGATCGCCGTCCAGGTGCTGAACGCCGGACCGGCCGAGGTCGCCGCGCTGTCCGGCGTGGGCACCGCGGTGGGCGCGGCCGTGGCGGTGCCGCTCGGCCCATGGGTGGAGTTCCGCCGCAAGCGGCGGGTGCTGATCGCGGCGGACCTGGTGCGGTGCGCGGTGCTGCTGACGGTCCCCACCGCGTTCGCGTTCGGCGCGCTCACCTACCTCCAGCTCCTGCTGGTCTCGGTTGCCGTCGCGGCAGCCGACATCGTCTTCCGAGCCGCCTCCGGCGCCTACCTGAAGACGCTGCTGCCGGACGAGGACCTGCTCGTCGCCAACGCCCGCCTCGAGTCCACGGCCTGGACGGTCACGATCGTCGCACCGCCGCTGGGCGGTGCGACGATCGCACTGCTCGGTCCGGTGGCGACCGTGGCGGCCGATGCGGTCACCCACCTGCTGTCGGCTGCGGGCATCCGCGCGACGGGCGGGGAGGAGCCGCCGCCCGGGCGCCGGGAGACCGGACGCCCGCGGGCCGGTGACCTGTTCGACGGCTGGCGGTACATCCTGGCCGACCCGACGCTGCGCCCGCTGTTCTTCAACACCGTCCTCTTCAACGGCCTGCTGATGGCCACCTCACCCCTGCTGGCCGTCCTGATGCTGAGCCAACTCGGCTTCACACCATGGCAGTACGGCCTCGCCTTCGCCGTCCCCTCGGTCGGCGGGCTGCTCGGCTCACGCCTGGCCCGGCCGCTCGCCACCCGGTTCGGACAACGTCAAGTCCTGGTCGTCGCCGGGTCGGTGCGCGCCCTGTGGCCCATCGGCCTGGTGTTCCCGGGGCCGGGCACCGGGGGACTGCTGGTGGTGATCGGCGTCGAGTTCGGGCTCATCCTCTCCTGCGCGGTCTTCAACCCCGTCAGCGTCACCTGCCGCCTCCAGCGCACCGTGACCGAGCGGGTTTCCCGCACATGGACAGCCTGGGTGGTGACGACCAGGGCCACCACCGCGCTCCTGACGGTCCTGTGGGGTGTGCTCGGCAGCCTGCTCGGCCCACGCACGGCCATCGGACTGGCCGGCCTGCTCCTGCTGGCGACCCCTTCACTGCTGCTGCGTCCCCGCGCGTCGGCCCTCCGCTCCGAGCCGGACCCGGCACACGATCAGAGGGAGCCGACGCCGGTCGGTTCCGACGGCCCGAAGAACTGACCGTCCCGCACACGGGCATCGGTCGCGGCCCGCAACCGGCAGCGCGCCCTGCTTAACCGACTGGGAGGCCAGCAGGGCCGGCCGCGCGGTCGGTCCGGTGCGGTACGAGCCCTGGACGGGCGTAGCCTCCCCCCGTCCGGCGTAAGGAGACGGCACCCGGCATGCCAACAGCCCTTCGTGTGGAGTAACAGTCTCCCTATGACACGCAGAAGCAGCGCTCATACGGGCACCGGGCACCGCGCGCCCGCACGCCGGATCCGCACCGCCCTGGTGGTTCTGGTCGCCACGGCCGCCGTCCTCGGCACGACCACCGCGGTGGCGGCCTCGGCGTCGACCGCCCCGGAACCCGACTGGGACGCCATCGCCGCGTGCGAATCCAGCGGCGACTGGCAGGCCAACACGGGCAACGGCCACTACGGCGGACTGCAGTTCTCCCAGTCGAGCTGGGTCGCGGCCGGGGGACTCGAGTACGCACCCCGCGCGGACCTGGCCACCCGCGCGGAACAGATCGCCGTGGCCGAACGCCTGGCCCGCATCCAGGGGATGTCGGCCTGGTCCTGCGCCTGAACCGTCCGCCGGCCGGCAGGTCCTTCTGGTGCGCCATGTCCAGCGCGTTGCCGTCCTGGTCGACCGGGCGCCGGAGGTACTTGCGCTCGCCGTTGACCTTGATGACGACCTCGTCCAGGTGCGCCAATCGCTGCGTCGGGGCAGCCGACGCATGCGCCGACCCCACGAGGCCATGACGTCCCCCCGGGATTCAGGTGGTGGCCTCCTGTGCCCCGAGGTCCTGAGTCGCGCGTGCCGAGCCACGACCAGCTCGACGGTCGGATGATGCCCTGGATGCAGCCGATCGTCCTCGTCGGCGCAGACGTTGCCAGCGCCGACCCCCTACCGCACTGAGCGACTACTGGCGCCCGGCGCGAGCAGGCCGGTGAGCCCGAACGGTGATCTCCCAGGAGAGGTCTGACATATTGGCGGGCTTTCCAAGTCGTCCGGCCTGCGCCGAGGCAGCTCACCTGGTCATGGCAGAACCCGACACAGCCTCTCGGCGGGTCGAGGAGGGTGCGGCCGATGCGACGTGCTGAAGCAGGAGACGCCGTGGCAGAACCCGGCGCCAATTCGCCGGGTCCCGGGTCCGCCGCGGCCTGAGAGGGCATCCGATGATGCGCCGTGCCGGCCGTCGGCGCGCTGGGCGCAGATCTTCAGCGGTGCGGCGAACGACAACCCGCCGACGACGCCGGTGCCGAAGGCTACGACCTGGTGGTTTCCGCTGCGGGGGTAACCGGGTTCGCCGAGGGCAAGTATGGCGGCCGCCCGCAACGCGACGTCCACCGCGGCCTGCAGATCCTCACGCTCCGCGCCGGCGGCGGCGTGGACGGGGTCGCGTCCCGCGAGGTGGTGTAGGCGATCACGCGCTTCGCCCTCCGGTACCCGGCTCGCGGTGATCTCCACGTCGGCGCGGCGCGCGAAGCGGCCCGGTCAGGCGCCGGGAGTGCCCCAGCCGGTCGATGTACCCGGCGTGACCTGCGAGTCCGGTCCGTTGATCGGCTACACCACCCGGCGGGACGCCATCGTGGACGGCCAAGCCCTGGCTCAGCGTCATGACAAAACGGGCCAGAGCCGCGGTGTCGGTGCCGGCCACGAGGTCACCCTCCTTCTCCGCTCGGGCCAGCCGCTGCGCGAGCTTGCCCTCGAAGACCGCCCGGTAATCGGCCAGGAACTTGGAGATACCGCTGTATGAAGTTTCCCCGTGATCCTGGACACTCTTCTTCTACGCTGCGCGTGTTTGGTCGTTTGAGGTGTGCTCGACGGATTCAATCGGTCGTCGCAACGCTGGTGACGAGGACGGCGAGCCACGGCTCGTCCTGCCGGGGCGCAGTTGGGAGGAGTATCTGGAGCTCGGCGTCACGGAAATCCGGGAGTACGGAGCGGAATCGCTGCAGGTGTACCGGCGTCTGCGCGCTCTGCTCGAAGGGCTGCTGGAATCCGTGTCTCACGAGCGGCGCGACGCCGTGCGGTGCGAACTCGTGCTGCTGGAAGCGGCTGTGGAGGGAGAGTTCCCCGATCCTCTCCGCCGCGCTCTGGCACGTACGGGAGATCGGCAGGGCATCGGGGGAGGTCAGCCGCTGGGCGGCGTGTCGGCGGGGTGACCCGTACGTCGTACGGGGCCGGCGCGCCGGCCGGCGTTCCGTCCCACCACCACGGCATCCGTCCAGCTGCTGCCCGGACCGCTGCGAACGGCACGAGCAGCACAGGACGCGGGCGTATCACGCGACCGCGGTGCCCTCGAGTTCGACCATTTGCCCGGGGACGGCAAGCCGTGTCACCCCGAGCATCGTGGTGGCCGGTGCCACTCCGGCGGTGCCCAGGCGTGAGGCCAGCACAGCGTAGTGCGGGAACAGCAGATCGACGTCCGTGGTGTAGACGTTGAGCCGGACGAGGTTCGCGAGGGACATGCCGGCCTCGTCGAGTACGGCCTCGAGGTTGTCGAGGCTCAGGGCCAACTGGCCGGCCATGTCACGGTCGTGCAGGGGCTTGCCGTCGGCGTCCATCGCGGTCTGCCCGGAGCAGTACAGGGTCCGGGTGTGCCCGGAGACGAGCTCACCCTGGTTGAATCCCATGTCCAGCGACCACGTCACCGGGTTGACTGCCGATCTTTGCACTGTCACGGCAACTCCATTCCATGCTGAGGGAATACGTATGTTCGTCGGCGGCAGCCGTCATCGCCGACGTCGGTGCTGACGAGCCTTCCAAAAAAACATGACATCGTTGGTCATGTATTCGATAGCTTCCTCGTATGCGCGCCGATCGACTGATTTCACTGGTGCTGCTCCTGCGTCAGCGTGGTCGGCTGACCGCGGACACGCTCGCCCGGGAGCTGGAGGTGTCCACCCGTACCGTGCTGCGTGACATCGAGGCGCTCTCGGCAGCCGGTGTCCCCGTCTACGCCGAACGCGGCCGGCACGGCGGGTTCGGGTTGTTGCCGGGTTTCCGGACGGAGCTCACCGGTCTGAATCACGACGAGGTCCTCGCCGTGCTGACGGCCGGGGCAAAGCGTGGTGAGCACGTGTTCGGTCTCGGTTCGGCGCTCGCTTCGGCCATGCGCAAGGTGGCCGACGCACTGCCCGAAAGCCATCGGGCCACCGCGAGTGACGCGGCGCAGCGCATTCTCGTGGAGCCGCGGACCGACCTGCTCTCACGTCGGCCGGTCACTGAGGAGGTACCCGACGCGACCATGCGGGAGATCCGGCGCGCGGTGCTCACCGGACACAGACTGCGCATCCATTACGCGGCCCCGGACCAGAGCCCACGGTGGCGCACGGTGGACCCGATCGGCCTGGTCACCGTACGCGACAGGGGCTACTTGCTGGCCAGGAGATCCGGTGCGGACCGTACCTATCGGCTGTCGCGGGTGTTGGCCGCCGAGGAACTTCCCGAACCGGCACAGCGGCCGAACCGCGTCGATCTGGACCGGGTCTGGCGGGAACGCTGCGCGGAGTTCCTGTCCAGCGGCCATATCGCCGTGCTGGTACGGGTGCACCCGGACCGGCGGGAGGACCTGCTGAGCTGCGCGGTGGCCGTCCGTGGCGCGGAACCCGACGCGGACGGCTGGCTGCGGCTGGAGGCGTCGTTCCAGGATCTACGACATGCCGAGTGGGCACTGTGGCAGCTCGGCACGGACGCGGAAGCCCTGACCCCGGAGTCGCTGCGCGACGCGCTGCGAGACCACGCCACCGCGATGGCCGCCCGCTACCAGCACCCACCCTGAGGTCTCACCGGGGTCGCCGCCGCGCGGAGCGGCGCGGCCCTCTCCGTGTCCACCGGGCCGTGGGGCTCACGCCCCTGTCCGCCCGACGACGGCGTGGGCGGGCGGGCGGTCTGCCGGAGACAGGCGGACAATGGCAAAGTATGGGCATCTGGGGCAAGCGGGACGACATGCTGGTGCACGCACGGCAGCCGTTCAACGCCGAACCGTCCCCGGCCGCGCTGGCCGGCGCTCCGACCACACCCGTCGACGCCTTCTACAGCCGTAACCACGGCCCTGTCCCCGACCTCGACCCGGCGCAATGGAAGCTGGAGGTGGACGGTCTGGTGGGGACGCCCTTGCGGATGTCGCTGGAGGAGCTGCGGGAGAGCTTCGACGAGGTCGAGGTGACGGTCACCCTGCAGTGTGCGGGCAACCGGCGGGCGGGCCTGATCGCCGTCCGTGACATTCCCGGCGAGACGCCGTGGGGCCCGGGCGCCATCTCGACCGCCCGCTTCCGCGGCGCGCGGCTGGCCGACGTCCTGGCCCGGGCCGGCGCCGAGCCGCGGACCGCGCACATCGCCTTCCACGCCCCGGACGTCTCCGCGTCGGCGGATCCGCCACAGCCCTATGCGGGATCCATCCCTCTCGGCAAAGCGCTCGCGCCGGAGGTCCTGCTGGCCTGGACCATGAACGACGTGCCGCTGCCCCGCGTCCACGGAGCCCCGCTGCGTGCTGTGGTGCCCGGCTGGATCGGTGCCCGCAGCGTCAAATGGCTCACCCGGGTCACCGCGAGGAGCACACCCTCGGACGGATACTTCCAGACCTCCGCCTATCGTCTGCTGCCCGCCGGCTTCCACGCGGACCGGGCCGCTCCCGGAGACGGCACCGAGCTCGGCCCGACCGGACTGAACTGCGACATCCTGTCCCCGGACGACGGCGCCCGCCTGCCGCGGGGCCCGGTGGAGATCATCGGCTACGCACTGGCCGGAGAGGGACGTGCCGTCGCCCGGGTCGAGGTGTCGCCGGACGGAGCCCGCACCTGGACCCGCGCCGACGTGTACGGGGCCGACGGGCCATGGGCGTGGCGGCACTGGCGCGCCACCGTGAACCTGCCCGCCGGCGAGGTGGAGGTCGTCGCCCGGGCATGGGACTCCGCCGGTGCGTCCATGCCGGAATCCCCAGGCCCCTTGTGGAACCCCAAGGGCTACGCCAACAACTCCTGGGCCCGCGTCCGCCTGCACCGCCGCTGACGGGTCTCCGGCCGTCGGCCGGGCGGCTGGGCCACGCGGCGCGCCGACCCCTCGTCCGCCCTCACGGGAGCCCCGGGCGAGCGACGATCTTTTCACACCGGGTTTTCCGGGTACCCGCGGTCCTGGACAGGTACAGGGCGTCGGCACGCTGCGCGTGTCCGCCCCCCCGCGAAGAACGGACCAGGAGGAATCAATGAGCACGGTCAAGGACACGGTCGACGTGGACGTCCCGCTCCGCAGGGCGTTCGACCAGTGGACGCAGTTCGAGGACTTCCCGCGCTTCATGGAAGGCGTCGAAGAGGTCAGGCAGCTCGACGAGCGGCACAACCACTGGACCACCAGCATCGGCGGTGTACGGCGCGAGTTCGACACGGAGATCGTTGACCAGCTCGTGGACGACCGGGTCACCTGGCGGACCGTCAGCGGCGACACCCGGCAGCGTGGTTCGGTCCGGTTCGAGCCGCTGGACGACACGCACACCCGTGTGGAGCTCACCATGGAGGTCGAGCCGACCGGTGTCGCGGAGAAGGGCGCCGACGCCCTGGGCCTGATCGGCCGGCGGGTCAAGGGCGACCTGGGCCGTTTCAAGGACTATGTGGAGAGCGGCGGCAGTACGGGCGGCTGGCGCGGACGCATCCGGCCGGAGAACCCGGGCACCGATCACTGACGGCTCGGCACGCCGATACGGCCGTGGCGCACACAGCGCGCATCAGGTCGGCACGGGCTCCCTCACGTGCACAGTGCACGGGGAGCCCGTGCCGCGTGCTGCTGAGCCGCGGACCGGCATCCCTCACGGACGATCGGGCAGCTTCAGCCACTCGTCCCAGGTCAGGTCCCGGCCGATGAAGCGCGGCCGCTCGAAGGGCCAGTCCGCGGCGATCCAGACCGGTACGAAGGCGTCCAACGCCCGTTCCAGCTCGCTGCCCACCTGGTCGTCGACCACCCACCACGAGATCTCGGCGTCCGCTCCCTGCTTCTCCGGCGGGTCGATGTAGACGCAACCGCGCAACGCCGTGCGGTCCTCGCTCTCGATCGTGTAGTTGAACGACTCGTGAGCCTCGACCTCCGCGGCGTGCCGCTCCAGATCGGCGCGGTTCGCCTCGTATGACATCGTGGCAGACGGCCAGCCCCATGCCGCGCCGTAGATCGACCACAGCCGCTCCCGGGACCCCATCACCGCCGGATAGTCCAGGGGTGCGTCGGCACCGCTGATCGGGCGCAGTCGATGGCCTCCACCGCCGGGAATCTCGGCGTGGAGGGGATGGGAAAAGTCTTCGGGTAGCCAGGTCATGAGCGTGAGCCAACCACGCGCAAAGAGGCAGCGCAAAGCAGTAAGGCCGTCGTCGCCTCAGGTGGTGCGGTGGCGCTGTTCGTGCCTGCCGGCCGCCGCTTCCGTGCCGGACGGAGCCGGCGGCAGGGGAGGAAGGCCCGCGGAAAGGTCCGGCAGCAGGACGGGCTCCAGCCGGATCCGGTCCTGCCTGGCCAGGTAGCGCTCCAGTTCCGCCGGCCGGTACCCCGGGTCCCGGTCGAAGCGCTCCTTGGCGGGCACGGCCAGGAACTCGTTGCCGTCGGGTTCACCGTTGCTGTCCACCGCTTCCCCCAGCGGCCGGTGCCAGGGCCTGGTCAGCCGGTACATGCCCGTCCGTGAGACGTGGAGGTCGCCCGAAGCGTCGGGCCGTACACGGAAGTCCACGCTCTCCTGAGCCCTCATCACCCCCGGACCCTCCGTGCTCAGCACATCCTTGTCGAACTCCAGCCCGTGCCGGCGGGCTTGGTCGACCATCCACAGCAGGGTGATGTCGGACAGCCCCGTCTCCCGGTAACCGCCGCCGGCATCGCAGTGGACACCCGCGAACCACACCTGCTTCAGCTCCTGACCCTGCGCGGCGGAGCCGGGAAGCTGATGCCACAGGGCCGGCCGGAACGCCGAGCGCTGCTCGTCCGTGGCCAGAACATGGAAGGCCGCCCTGGTCCAACTGCTCAACTCGGTGTTGTGGAAGGCCCAGCGGCGGTTGAACCGGGCCACCGCCGGTCGCATCCACGCCGTGTCCGGAACCGGGATGCCCAGGGCACCGACCGTGTCCCACACACCGATGAACGCGATCTCCGTCTCCCGCGCGTACGAGCGGCGGAACAATGTCGCGGCCGCGCCGTTCGGCTGCTCGATCCGGTCACGGTACAGGGCCCATGCCTCCGGGATCCGGTCGGCGTGGTCCCTGCGCAGGATGCCACTGTTGCGTACCAGCCCGGCCAGGCTGCGGGCGGTGAACGCACCGCGGCTGAAGCCGAAGAGGAACAACTCGTCGCCGGGCTCGTACGTCTCCACGAGGAACCGGTAGGCGTCCATGACGTTGCGCGAGAGACCGGCGCCGAAGGCCCCGCCGCGTAGTCGGTCCCGTCGATGGGTACCGACACCGCTGTGGTAGTAGACCCGTTGTTCCCTCCCGGCAACGGACCCGGGGCGCACGGACAAGGCGACCTTGGCGACGTTGGTCTTGCTCGGCTGATCCGCGAAATTCCATGTGCCGTCGCAGCAGACGACCAGACGCTTGGCCATGACCATCCCTCCTGGCGAGAAGCGGGAAGCGGCCCACAGCACCATTTCCAGCGTCCCACCGTCCGAGGGAGCACGCCACGGGAGAGCGGAGCGACAGCGCAGGCGTCACGGGCCAGGATCCGCACCCGGAGGGGGGCCGGGCCGTCCTCGGGCGGGTGTGCCGGGCCGGAGGGTCGGCACACCCGGCGTGCCGGTCGGCCGCCGCAGCAGCTCGCCGTCGACGTACAGGTCGACGTGCTCGTTGTAGAACGCCACCATGCCTGCGACGGCCGTGGCCTGGACCGTCGGGAAGTCGTAGCCCCAGAGGATGTTCTCGTGGGTGGCGATCTCACTGTCGAAGGACCAGTAGCCGCTCGTCGTCCCCTTGTAGGCGCAGCGCGTGACGTTCTCCGTGCGGCGCAGCAGCGGCCAGTCGACGTACATCCGATCGAGGTAGTAACGGGTCGGCAGACCGGTCTCGAACAATTTCACACAGTGCGGGGCGTCGGCCAGCGTCAGGCCGTCCACGTCCACGCGCACACTGCTGGAGGAGCGCAGCGCGTCGATCCGTGAGTAAGGGCTCCTGGGGTGGACGAAAACGGGTTCGTCCTCCTCGAACCACGAGTCCAGTGAGTCCCACTCGAAGCGGACTGTGCCCCGCAGACCTTCCGGCACACCGTCCTCCCAGATCCAGGCGGCCCCTTCGCGGAGCGTGTCGCCCACCCGCAATGAGTGGCGTCGCGCGCGTCCCGCACCGAACTCCTCGGCGTGGTCGTCGTCGCTCAGGACACCCTCGACCAGATCCTCCAGCGGGATGCTGAACTGAGGGTACGCACGCCACTCCCACACATAGACGGCACGACGGGTGTCGAAGACGACCCGCCCCGCCACCATCCCCCGCAGGCGCCGCGGCACGGGTTCGACATGCCCGACGGGGACGATCAGGCTCGGGTGCAGGACACTCTCTCCCGCCATCGGCTGCCACCTCGATTCGCTGGATCCACGGGCGCTCCGGCGTTTTCGGGGCATCGGCCACGCCTGCCAGGTCCAAAGATGCCGCTGACCGCCCGCACGTTACCAAGCATGAGACCGGCCGGGGCAGGCTCGCACGGCAAACGGGGTAGCCCCGCGTGCACGATGCCGGCTCGGATCCGAGTCTGTGGTCATGAGCCTCCGTCCCTGGGTCGTCGTGGAGCCGCCGGACAGTCGTGGTCTGCGTGGCGTCACGATCGGTGGCGAGACCGTCGGCAGTGCCTGGTCACCGGCCGAACTGCGCAAGATTCTCGTCCGCCACGGCTATCCGGAGAACATGGATCTGGACGATCCGGCAGCCATCTGCTGGCGCGGGGGTGACAGCGGGAACTGGCCGGACCGTGCCTGGAAACGCCGCTCGATCATGACACTCATGACGGCCGGCCTGCTCATTTCCATGCTCTTCAACACAGGCATCGGATGGCCCGATGCCTCGGGCGCCCTGACCTTTGCGCAACGGATGACGGGCGTTCTGTTCGTTCTCTCGGGCCTGGTGCTGGGTGTCGCGGCGGTGGCGGCCGTCGACTACTGGAGCAGGCGGAACTTCAAAGCCTCCGGTGCGATCGTCCTGCTGGGGGTGTTCATCGTGCTGGCTACGGACAGCCTCCTGTTTCTCCTCTGGAGCGAGGAGAGGGAGTACACACGAGACCTGCTCGTCTATGTGCCCGCGCTGGCCTGGTCCGTGTGGGCGATGTTCCTGCTGGTGCGCGAAAAATCATGGAGAGGAATACCGCAGCCCAAGAAGTTCGCGGCAGGAGTGGTCGCCACGGCACTCCTGACGGCCATCAGCCTCGCCTACTCCACGATGTACCAGCCATCGGCCGCTCCCATGCACTTCACCCTGGAGGCGGAATTCGGCAAGGCGTGGGAGGACAACAATCTTCCCTATGTGCACGTACCGCTGACGCTGCACATGAAGAACACCGGAGGTATCCCGGTGTACATCCTCAACGACATCTACACGGTCCGCGGCAGGACCGCCGTGTACTCCCGGGGAAGAGAGGACCTGACGGAGGAGTGGAAGGAGAGTGTGGAGAAGCGAGGGGCGCGCGAGGGCGAGGCCGAGCGCTATGTCGACGAACTCACTTACACCACCATAAGCAGCGGCAGGTTCCACGACCCCGGAAACTCACTCGACGTGGGGCAGGAATACAGGGTGAAGCGCATCTTTCAGCTTCCCCGGAACGCCGGATATGACACGGTGCGTGTCGAATTGCAGATCTCGTACATGAGAAAGGACCGCGGAAAGCTCGATGTGGAGGAGTTCAGATCCCCTCACCGTTCATGGAACGAACACGACAGCACGTACTATTGTGAGCCGTTGGCATGCGGCGGTCAGTTGGTTCATCGCGGAAGAGTGCGGCACAACAACAACCTCATCAACGTGACACGCAAACCACGCTATGTGACGGTGGTCTGGTCCCCCGGAGGTCAGTTCATCTCCTCCATCTCATCCGTCCCGTTCAACTTCCGCGGACTCGGTGACTACGCGGAGGAAAGGAGAGAGCTGGAAAGGTACGGAGCCGCGAGGGCCCGGGCCGATTCGGAGATCTCCTTGGCCGAACTGCTGCGGTCGGCCGGGCTCTGATCCGATCACTCTCCGGTCTTCGTGAGCCAGGTGCCCACCGTGACCCCGGACTCCTCGTCGAGGTACTTGGCGGTCTGCTCGCAGTACAGCGCGGAGCCTCCCAGAGTCCCGAACAGCTTGTCGCGCGGCACGAGTTCGGCGAGTGCGGTGATGAGCGGCACGACCTCGAACGGGCCATGGGCGTGCTCGTTGCTCCGCAGCTGGGCGAGCACGTCGAGCATGTCGTCGCTCTTCTCCTCGGCCTTCCAGAAGTCCTTGACCCCTTCTTCCTCCCACTGAGCGGGAACCAGCTTCTTCAGCCCCTCCATGAGGTCGGATTCCCGGGTGGACTCGAAGACGGCGCTGGTGCAGAACGCGGCGGCCTTGCCGAGAGACTCCCTCGGGCGCTCCTGGGCGGCCGCGGCTTCCTCCTGTTCGTTCTTCATGCGCGAGGTCTTCTCTTCCAGCTCCTTCCCTGCCTCCGACCGCTCCTGCTGGGACGTCCCGGGGTCGTTGATCTTCTTCATCAGCGCGCTCACCTGCTGTGTGACGCGCGCGAGTTCCTCGCGGTCCTTCGGCGGAGTCCTCGGGTCCCGTGCCACCTCCATGGAGGCGCCCACCCCTTGCAGCGCTTCCGGCGTGTTCTGCGGTGTGTCCGAGCTTGCCGGAGGGATCTGGCTCGCGTGAGTCGAGTCGGCCACCAGATGGCGCTGGCTGCTCTCCGCGAGATGATTCGCGTCCATCACCGTCGCGATCATCGGATCCCGCACCTCCGGTGGCGTCTTGGGTTCGCAGATCATGTCCAGGGTGGACGTGGTCCGTTTGATCACCAGGATGAGCATGGACCGCTCTTCGGGTGCCACCCCGGGATCGCTGACCACCTCGAGTGCCGAGGTCACCTGCTTCACGATCGCGGTCAGCTCTTTCCGCAGCTCGGGCGGTGTGCTCGGGTCGCTGATGGCTGCCAGCGCGGTGGACAGATGCTCCGCGCTCTCGACGACCCCCTGCCTGTCCTGAGCCAGTGTCCTCGGATCGTCGACCCTGGCGACGACGGAGATCAGCGTCTCCACGGCCGGCGCGAGTTCTTCGGGGACCTGATCCTTCTGCTCGTTGAGAGTCGATGTGGCCTCGTCGATCTTCACCGTCTGCTCCGGCGGGGGGTCGGACGTCTGTCCCTCCGTGTCACCGGGGTCTGCCGGCTGGGTGGTGTCGGGTTCGCTCGGTGTGGAAGGGGGCGAGGTCGTAGGTCCCGGCGGGTCGTCGGAATCGGGCGAGGGGCCGGTGTCCGGCGGTGCGTCGGGGGGCGGATCGGGGTCCGTCGAATCGGTCGTCGGGGGAGGAGAGGGCGGAGGCTCCGTGGTCCGGGCCAGTGCTCCGGGAGTGCCCTCATCGGGGCTCAGAGGATCCGCCGCGGCGATCGTCGTGCCCGCCGGCAACGCCAGCGCCGCAGCCAGAAGAGATGCGCCTGCCGCATGGAAGATGTGTCGCCGCGAGATTCTGGCCATGATGATTCCGGATACGTTGGCACCGTGATGTCTCGTTCGAACCGGACTCCGTCCGCGGACGCGGAAGCGGCTCCGGGACATGAGGAGTGACTGGATGAAGATCCGGTATACATCCACTCTTCACCTGCCCGGAGCATCCCGCAACGGGAAGACGGGACCATGACCGGGACGTCCGCCGGCCAGGCCGTTGCCGGAACCGACCCCGCCGACGGTGCCGGACCGGGAGCGGGAGGACCGCGCGTCAACACTGAGCCCAGTTCTCGGAGTTGGAGCCCGGAAAAGCGCCGTTTGCCGCGGAACCCGCACCGGACGCATCGTAGGAAGGGGGACCGCCACGCCGGCCCGTCATCCGGCCGACGCGTGTTCCTCCCTCATCCTGTCGCACCCGATGACCGTGTGTGGTGCGAAGAGGAAAGGACTTCACCATGCCCCATCCATGGATGCCTCAAGCCCTCAAGGCGGACGTGGGAGACCATGCGCCGTGCGACCCCGGCTTCCCGCCACGGGCGATCGCGCACATCACCGCGGACCGGCAGGCCACCGCCGAAGCTCCCGCCGATCTGGTTCCCTTCGGCAATCTCCGCGGCTTCTTCACCGGCGGCGGGAAAGGACGGGCACCGCACATCCTCTGGGATCCCTTCACGGGGGCCTTCGCCCAGTTCTTCCCATGGGCCATACGTCCGGTACGCCCCAGGAACTGACCCACGCGTGAAGGTCGGACCAGCCCGTGCACGGTGTGTCGACCAGCCTCGCGTACACCTTGCCGTCGACACGGCAGTGAGGGAAGAAGAGCGCCTCGATCTGGATGACGACCTTGCCCGCCCGGTTGGTGCGCGTACCACCGGCGACGTCGGACAGGGCTTTGCCACGTGAAGTGGCGGGGGGCCGCCCGACATCCCTGTCCCGCCATACCTGCCCGGCTGCCACGTGGAGGACGCAGGGCGGGTGGTACGCGCACGCTCATGTCCCGGAGAACGACCACGTCGATCCCGGATCCTGGCCGGCCTTCGTGCCCCGGACGGCCGAACCGGCCGTGAACGAGCCCCGGTTCGAGCCCTTTCCCGGCGCGTCGTTCTTCCGGGCGGGACGCACGTCGCCCGTCATCGCGGCGATGCACGGCAGGCTCGTCGCCGAAGACTGCGACCGCTACACGTCGAGCACCGATACCGACGTGTGGGGAGCGGGCGACGTGAGGTCGTACACGGCCTGGCAGCGGAAGCTGGGTCTCGAGGGAAGCTCCGCCGACGGCATCCCCGGCCGGCTCAGCTGGGACAGGCTGGAAGTCCCCATGGT
The DNA here is from genome assembly GCF_044540255.1 of Streptomyces sp. NPDC086080. Taxonomy (NCBI): domain Bacteria; kingdom Bacillati; phylum Actinomycetota; class Actinomycetes; order Kitasatosporales; family Streptomycetaceae; genus Streptomyces; species Streptomyces sp. NPDC086080. The sequence continues at coordinate 36,322 of NZ_JBITRU010000009.1, read as the reverse complement.
TCTGGGGTTTTCGCTCAGTGAATCCGGAACCCTGACCTCTTGACGGAACCGGTCGTCGCGGAAGGCGACACGGCTCGAGTCACTGCGCCGAATTCAGCCGAGGCGCCTGCGAAGACCGTCGGGCTCCCCGGCCCGGTCCGCTCCGGCACGGTCCGCTCCGGCCGACCGTGCAGGAATCATCCGGACGAGCCGAGGAGACGGTCCGACACCCAGTTCATCGTTCAGCAACCGGCAGTACGCGTCATAGTGGCGCAGGGCCTCGCAGAGGTTGCTCTCCGCGAGATGCGCCGACACGACGGCCCGGTGTGCGCTCTCCCAAGGGCTCCGCCCGCACGCTCGCCCATGCGGCCTCCAGGGCCAGGGCGGGTCTGCCCTGCCGTATCAGCGCCTCGGACAGCGCGTCGAGTGCGTGCAGCCTCAACTGCCGCAGGCGTTCACGCTCCACCAGAACCCATTCCTCGTCCCACCCCGGCAGCAGGTCGTCCCCGGCCAGCAGCCCCAGGGGCGGATCGGCCGGAGTCGGTGGCAGGCGGCCTTCCACGAGATCGAGTGCCGCCTGCGTCAGGGTGTGAACATCCAGCCGCAGGGACGGTGAGACGAGCAGCGCGTCTCCGCGGCACCCGATGAGCGGCGGATCCCCGTGCGGCAGCTTCCACAAAGTGGTGCGCAGACTGCCCCGGGCGTGCTCCTCGGTGACATACGGCCACAACGTGCCCGCGAGGACCGTGCGCGAGACCTGCTTCCGCAGACCCACGAAGGCAAGGAGGCGCTGGCCGTTGTGGCCCAGATCGACGGATTCGTCGGCGAGTTCCAGCCGGAACCGGCCGAGCAACCACAACTGAGGAGGAGACACCCTGACCGCCCCTCACGGTGTTGCGTGAGCGCACAGTGAAGGCTGTCCGGCCTCGCCCCGGCGCGTCACTGCTCCTGATTCCCCTGGTGCGTGCGACCCCCGAGTGCGCACGTGGCGCATCGTCCGAGGAGGCTCTCGATTTCAGTTTCGGCCGCTGGTTCAGGCTCTGCAATTCCGCCGTCGACAGCGTCACCCCGGACCGGTGACGGCGGGAGGACGCCGCGCTGACGCGGGCTCTCTAGCGTCGAAAGGAGTCCCGAGCCGCGAGGAGGCCGACATGTCCTGGCGAGTCGCGAACAGCCTGGGAACCCTTCGGTGTCAGCTGGACGACCGAGATCGGTACCGGAAACAGCCGCTCCAACCGGTTCCAGCACGGGCACATCAGCTGGTCGCCCGCCGAGGGGGCGGTGGCGCACCGCAGTACCCTCATCGACTGATCGGCGGCGAGTCGTGCCATGGGTGCGTGCCGGCGCCCCCGGGCGGGCCGGTCGACCTGTCAGCACGTGGCACGAGCACCCTGCCGCGGCTCGAATGGGCAGGCAAGTCGACACTTGCCTATAGTGGGGCCGTGGCCGAAGACCTGTTCAGAGCGTTGGCCGACCCCACTCGCCGCGTCATCCTCGACGAGCTCGCCGAGAAGTCCGGGCAGACCCTGTTCGAGATCTGCTCGCGGTTGGCCGTGAGACATCAACTCGGCATCTCCCGACAGGGAGTCTCCCAGCATCTCGCAGTACTGGAGGCCGCGGGGCTGGTGGAGACGAGGCGGGAGGGCCGCTACAAGTTCCACGACCTGAACACGGCCCCCCTGCGGCAGATCGCCGAAAGGTGGCCTCTGCCCGACCCGCCCGGGAGCTGAAGCCGCTGCCCATTCCGCAGTGCCGCTCGACGCCCCGTCGGCGTTCCGGCCCTCACGGATCGGTGCAACTCACCAACCACTCGGCGAATTTCAGGCAGTCCAGGCGCGATGAGTTCTCTCGGCGTCGCTCCATCGACGAGTCCCGTGCGAGGATGGCGCCCGTGACCGAATTGTCTTCCTCGCCCGTTGACGAGGGCGCACCTCGTAGTCACGGCGTGGGTTCCCGTGGCGCCGCCGTGCTCGTGTTCGGATCCTCGGCCGCGGTGCTGGTGGTCGAGATCGTCGCTCTGCGGCTGCTGGCTCCCTACCTCGGCCTCACCCTCGAGACCAGCACGATGGTGATCAGCATCGCCCTCACGGCGATCGCCGTCGGCTCCTGGCTGGGCGGGCGCATCGCGGATCAGGTCGACCCGGCCCGGCTTCTGGGCCCCTCCCTCGGGATGTCGGGAGCGGTCGTCGCGCTGACCCCTGCCGTGCTCCGCGGCACTGCGGAATGGGCACCGGGCCTGCTCCTGCTGATCGCGTCATTGACCATCCTGGTGCCGGGCGCACTGCTGTCCGCGGTGACGCCGATCGTGACCAAGCTGCGTCTCACCAGCCTTGCCGAGACCGGAACGGTGGTCGGCAGGCTGTCCGGAGTCGGCACCGTCGGAGCCATCTTCGGCACTGTCTTCACAGGCTTCGTCCTTGTCTCGCGGCTGCCGGTCAGCAGCATCCTGATCGCCCTCGGAACACTGCTGGTGGTGGGCTCGGCGCTGGTGGAGTGGCGCACGCGCGGCTGGAGCGGCACCCCCGCCCTTACGCTCGTGGTAGTGGCGGGCGGCCTCGCCACCGCCGTCGCACCCGGCGGCTGTGGCACGGAGACCAGGTACCACTGCGCACAGGTCGTCGCCGACCCCGACCGGGAGAGCGGCCGCACCCTCGTCCTGGACGGAGTGCGGCATTCCTACGTCGACATCAGCGACCCGACCCATCTGGAATTCACGTACGTGCGTGCCATCGTGTCGGTACTGGATGCCGCCTTTCCCGAGGGCGAGCCACTGTCGGTCGGGCATCTCGGTGGCGGCGGCCTCACCATTCCCCGCTACCTCGCGGCCACACGGCCCGGAACGCGCAGTCTGGTGTCGGAGATCGACAGCGGGATCGTGCGCATCGATCGCGACCGACTCGGACCGGGGCCGGGATCCGGTATCGACGTACGCGCCGAGGACGGCAGGCTGGGTTTGCGACGTTTGGACACCGGCAGTCGTGATGTCGTCGTCGGCGATGCCTTCGGGGGCGTCAGCGTCCCCTGGCACCTCACCACGGTGGAAGCGATGACCGACATACGGCGGGTGCTCAACGAGGACGGCCTGTACGTCGCCAACCTCATCGACCACGGTGATCTGGCCTTCGCCCGTGCCGAAGCGGCCACGCTCAGGCAGACCTTCGAGCACGTCCACCTCCTGGGCGAGCCCACCGATATCGGCCTCGACCCGACCGCCACCCCCGAGGGCGGCAACCTGGTACTGGTCGCCTCCGACCGGACCGTCGACCTACGCGCGATCCAGGAAGCGCTGGACGCCCGGCAGACCGGCTGGAAGGTCACCACCGGCGACCGCCTCACGTCCTGGATCGGCGACGCGCCCCTGCTCACCGACGACTACGCACCCGTCGACCAACTCCTCCAGCCCCACAGCCGACGGAGCGGATGACCGAGGGCCTGCCCGCGGAGCCACGCCTCGGACGCCGGACGACGGGCCGGCTCCCCTAACGCGCCACACGGTGGTGGAGGTAGACGAACTTCGAGCCGAAGGTGCGGGTCTCGACGAGTTCGAGATCCACCCGGCGCCCGTGCCGGGGAAAGAACGGGATGCCGCCGCCGACCAGCACCGGGTGCACAATGGCCCGGTATTCGTCGATCAGCCCCGATGCGGCCGCCTCGGCCGCGAGGGTCGCGCCGCCGATCGCGATCTCGCCCTGCCCCGGCTCGGCCCGCAACCGCTCGATCTCCTCCGCCACGCTGCCGGAGGCCAAGCGGGCGTGGCCCTGCACCGCCGACAGGGTGGTGGAGAACACCACCTTGGGCAGCGGCTTCCAGAGCGCGGCCCACTCGAGTTCGGAGTCGTCGAGCGATCGGTCCTGGTCGGCGGTCTCCCAGTACAGCATCGTTTCGTACAGCCGTCGTCCCATCAGGTGGACGCCGACCTGCCTAATCTCGTCGATCCAGAAGCGGAAGACCTCCTCGTCGGGCGCCGTCCAGTCGAAGCGGCCGTCCGGTCCGACGATGTAGCCGTCGAGCGACATGCTCATCGAATAGGTCACACTGCGCATCACAGGCCCTCCTCAGGAACAGGTACGACCGTACGGCCGAACAACGCCCCGGGGCCCACGGCTCGCACAGCCGAGACCGTGTGGCGGGCCGTGCACGACCCGACCGGCGAACGGGGTCGAGTTCCGGTCCGTCCTCGCGCTCCGTCCGTGCCCGGCCCTTCAGGGCGTCCATGCAGTCACGACTCCGCCGGTCTGCGACGTCTGCCGTGCCAGTCCAGTATCAGGACCGTGGCGTCGTCCCTGAGGTTGCCGTGGCAGGCATCGAGCACTGCGGTCGTCAGCCGTCGGACGGCCTCCCTCGGATGCAGCGGGCGGGTGTCGCGGACGAGTGTCGCCAGGTCGACAGCCGAGGCACCGCGCTCCTGCATCCCGTCGGTGAGCAGGACCAGGCGGTCCCCTGGCCGCAGTTGCAGTTCCTGCAGCCGGTACGGGATCGGTGCCGCCACGCCGAACGGCAGGTTGACGGCGAGTTCGACCTCTTCGACGGTGTGGTCACGCATGCGCAGCGGCCGGGGGTGGCCGGCGTTGACCAGTTCGCAGGAGCCGGTTTCGAGGTCGACGCACAGCAGCTGTCCGGTGGCAAGGCCCCGGCTGTTGCGCAGCAGGGCCCGGTGGGCTTCGCCGGCTTGCTGGAGGGCGTCACAGCCGCTGCGGCGGGCTTGTCGCAGCGCGCCGATCAGCAGGGTGGCCAGCAACGCCGAGTTCGTGTCGTGGCCCATGGCGTCGGTGATGGACAGATGCAGGGTGTCGCGGTCGAGGGTGTAGTCGTAGGTGTCGCCGCCGATGTCGTCGGCCGGAATCAGCCCGGCGGCGAGGGTGAACTGGTCCGCCTCACAGCAGGGGGCCGAGGGGAGCAGTTGGTGCTGGATCTCCGCGGCCAGACTGGTCCGGGTGGTGCGCCGGCCCAGGTGGTAGAGGTCGGTGAAGCGGCGGTCCGTGACGATGATGTAGGCCAGCGCGTGCGCCGCGTCACGGACCTGCCGCAGCACGGTGTCGTCGGCGGACTGCAGGGTCACTTCCAGCAGGCCGATGCAATCGCCTCGGTTCGTCACCGGCGTGATGACGCGCCGTCCGCCCTGGCTGTCCGGTTCCACGTGCTGGCGCTGGTTCCGCAGCACGCGATCGTAGACGCTGCCCTGCAGGTCGATCGGGCCGTCGAACTCCGCGAGGTCGGCGTCGGCCGAGGGAAGCCGAACCAGCCGCTGACCGACGAGGTCGACGAACAGAAACGACACACGCTCCGCACCGAACCGCTTCTGCAGATCACGCGCCACCACATCGACGGACTCGCCGGGCGGCGCCGTCTCCGCGGCGGCGAGCAACTCGCCCAGTTCCACATCTCCACCGTTCACAACAACCTCCCGTCGGCTGCCGCATCGTTTTCCCCAAGATGTCGATGCATCACCCAAAGTGCCCGTCTTGCCTGGTCAGCGCGCTGAGCCAGATCGCTCGGAGGAGAACTCAGCCGCGTTCTGTGTGCCAGTGGTACGAAGCGGAGCCCACGCCGGAGGCATGCGCGACGTGTCTCCTCGGGCTCGTGCGTCGTTGGCTGGTCGAACCCGTGCATTCCACCGCACTCAAGGAGCGCCTCATGGCCAGTCCCACCTCGCTGTCCGCGGAGCGGGGCGAGGGCACGGCGCCCCTGCGGGGTCCGCTCGCCGAACGGGCACCCGCTCGAGCCGCCGGACTCGATGCGGCCCTGCCACAGAGGGCCGGCAGACCCGGGTTCCACGCAGGCGCCCCGCCTCGGCACCGGACCTCCGGCTCCCGCCGAGACCCAAGGGACGCACGGTACGCGGGTACGGCTCTTTGGGCCCGGACGTGAGCCGGCAACCGGCGGTGGTGCTGCGCGTCACGGCGGTCCGCAAGGGCTTCGGTTCCCGGCAGGTCCTGCGCGGGGTCAGCTTCGAGGCACGGGCAGGGCAACTGGTGGGCATCGTGGGGGAGAACGGTTCCGGGAAGACCACGTTGCTGCGCGTCCTCAGCGGCGACCTGCGTCCGGACGGCGGGCAGGTCGATCTGATGGGCACGCGGGGATACTGTCCGCAGCACCCGGTGCTGGACGAGGAACTGACTGTGCGTCAGCATCTGCGCCTCTTCCAGGTCGCCTACCGTCTGCCGAATCCCGGCCGCGCGCTCCGGTTGATCGACGCCCTCTCCGCGGCCGGCTACCTGGACACGCCGGTGAAAGCCCTGAGCGGTGGCACCCTGCAGAAGCTGAACCTGGTCCTCGCCCTGATGCACGACCCGGACGTCGTGCTGCTCGACGAGCCGTACCAGGGCTTCGACTGGGAAACGTACCTTCGGTTCTGGGACCTGGCCCAGGAGCTGAAAGCCCGCGGCCGCACCGTGATCATCGTCTCTCACCTCGCCCACGACACCAGACGCCTGGACGTTCTGCACCATCTGCACGACGGCGTCCTCGGTACCTCACCCACCACGGACGTCACATGAGTGCCTATCTGGTCGCCAGCCGTTACGCGCTGCTGGCCATGGCGAAGAACCGGTTGGCCGCCGTGCTCCTGATCGTCTTCATCCCGGTGTGGATCACCGTCGCGAAGACCCTCACCACGCCGAAGACGTTCCCCTTCCGGCTGCGCGCCACCGGAACCTGGCTGCGCGCCGGCGGAGACGAGATCACGATGATCAGCGGCTCCCTGAACGCCGTGTCCCTTCTCGTCGGATTCCTGATGTTCAGCGCCGCACGCCGGACCAGGGCCTTCGACCGGCGCCTCACCGCGGCCGGCTATCCCCGGACCGCCCTCATCGGTGCCAAGCTCACCACGCTCACGGTCGCATCAGTGCTGGTCAGCTCCTACGCCACCGCCTGGATGCTGCTGTACTGGACTCCGCTCCAGCCCTTCCTCCTCGGTCTCGCGGTCCTGGCCGACTGCCTGGTCTACGGGGCCCTGGGAATGTGTCTGGCCCTCTTTCTCCGCGGCGAGGTCGAAGGACTCGTCACGATCATCATGACCAGCATCATCGACCTCGCGCCGCAGAGTCCGGTCGCCAGCACCACCGCGGACAAACCCCTGGTCGAACTGCTTCCGAGCTACGGCTCCCTCCAGACCAGCCTGGCCGCGGGATTCACCCGGAGCATCATCCTGAGCCCTCTGATCCACAGCGCGGTCTGGCTGACCGCCCTGACCGTCACCGCACTCGCCGCCTTCGCCCTGCGCACCCGCGCCGCTCCCCACAGCCGTCGCGCTCCCGCCATGACGGGCAAGGGCTGAGGCCGGGCAGCCGGACCGGGTGACGGGTGAGAGAGCGCTCACGGCCGCTCGGTCTCGCGGGGCGGCAGGACCCCCGCATGGATGCCGTAATGGTTTCGGGGTGTTCTGCCGATGTTCAGGAGAACGCCAGGAAGGAGAATCGACATGGCGCCACAGGGATCCGGGAAACAACCCACGACCGAGCTCGACGCCCGCTACAGCTCCGCGCTCAATCCCCGTCCCGGTGCCGAGGACGTCACCGCCGTCGAGTGGGACCAGGCCCTACGGCACTTGCGGACGGCGGAGATCTTCTGGCTGTCCACCGTGCGGCCCGACGGGCGTCTGCACGTCACACCCGTGATCACCGCCTGGCACGACGACAGACTCCACTTCTCCACCGGGCCGGGCGAGCAGAAGGCGAGGAACCTCGCTCATGATGCCCACTGCGCCCTGACCACCGGTGGGAACTCGCTCACCGCGGGGCTCGATCTCGTGGTCGAGGGCAAAGCCGCGCCGGTCGCCGATCCAGCGGCGCTGGAGGAGGTGATCACGGCGTACGAGGCGAAGTACGGGCGTCACATCACCTCACCCCAGGGGACCTTTCACGGTATCGGGGACGCGTTCCGCAAGGGGGACGCGGTGGTGTACGCGGTGGAGCCGGTCACCGCGTACGGCTTCGGGCGGGACAACGGGGTCTACACGCATACCCGCTGGGTGTTCTGAGCGGGGCGCGTCGCGCGTGAGCCCGATGGGGCGTGTCCCCCGAGTGAACGCGCGGGTTCGCCGGACACCTCGCGGGTAACCGTGTCCCGACAGCGCAGCGGAAGACGGATCGGGGAGCAGCGACTTGAGCGAGTCGGCGTCCATCGCCCTGCAGCAGGAGATCGCCCGGCAACTGGGTGTCGACAACAGTTTTGACGTCGAACAGGAGCTCGAGCGCCGGGTGGCCTTCCTCACCGAGCGGCTCACCTCGACCGGCCTGCACTGCCTGGTGCTCGGCATCAGCGGCGGCGTCGACTCCACCGTCGCGGGCCGGCTCTGCCAGCTCGCCGTGGAGCGGGCGCGGACCGTCGGCCACGAGGCGCGGTTCCACGCCATGCGGCTGCCGTACGGGATCCAGGCCGACGAGCACGACGCCCAGCTCGCGCTCTCCTTCATCCGGCCCGACCATGTACTGACCGTGGACATAAAGCCCGCGGTCGACGCCGCGCTCGAGGCCCTGCGGGCCGCCGGGGTGAGCTTCCGCGACGTCCGCCACCAGGACTTCGTGCACGGCAACATCAAGGCACGCCAGCGCATGATCGCCCAGTACGCGGTGGCCGGCGCGCACGACGGCCTGGTCGTCGGCACCGACCAGGCCGCCGAGGCGGCCACCGGCTTCTTCACCAAGTTCGGCGACGGCGCCGCGGACCTGGTCCCATTGGCCGGCCTGACCAAGCGACGCGTACGCGCCCTCGGGGACGCCCTCGGCGCACCCACCGCCCTGGTGCGGAAGATTCCCACGGCCGACCTGGAAAGCCTCGACGCGGGCAGAGCCGACGAAGACGCCCTCGGAGTCACCTACGACGCCATCGACGACTTCCTCGAGGGCAAGGCCGTGGACCAGCGGGACTTCGACACCATCGTGCGCCGCTATCGCCTGACCGACCACAAGCGCCGCCTCCCCAGCGGTCCGTGAGAAGTGAGTGTGCCTCGGGCCGGGAGCCGCCCGGCGCCGTTCGCGCGGGTGGCCGGCTCACGCGGGCCGCCCGTCGGGTGTGCGCGTGCCCCCGCCGGGGAATCTGTTCGCCCGGACCGGGTCGGCGAGAGGACTCCAGGTGACAACATCCGCGTCAGGGGCGGGCGACCGGGACCCCGGTGCCGGCGAGGACGAGTACCAGCCGGATCCGCATCGATGGCGGGCCCTCTGGGTCACCCTGGTGGCCGGTTTCATGAGCCTGCTGGACGTCACGATCGTGGCCGTCGCGTTGCCCACCATCCAGAACGACCTGCATGCCTCCCCCGCGCAGGTGCAGTGGGTGGTGTCCGGCTACACCCTGACCTTCGCCCTTGCTCTCGTCACCGCCGGCCGACTCGGTGACGCACTGGACCGGCGCCGCATCTTCCTGCTCGCCCTCTGCGGTTTCGTGATCTTCAGTGCGGTCTGCGGGGCCGCACCCGACATCACGCTGCTGGTCGTGGCCCGTCTCGCCCAGGGGCTGGCGGCAGGTTTCATGGCGCCGCAGAATTCCGCGTTCATCCAGCAACTGTTCCGAGGCGCCGAACGCGGCCGTGCCTTCGGCTACTTCGGTGCGACGGTCGGCATCTCGTCCGCCTCCGGCCCTCTCATCGGCGGTTCGATCCTGGCGCTGGCCGGTGGTCAGGAGGGCTGGCGCTGGGTCTTCTACGTCAACGTCCCCATCGGCATCCTCGCCGTCCTGCTCGGACGCCGCCTGCTGCCACGAACCGGACGGTCTTCCGGCCGGGGGTACGTGGACGTGCCCGGGGTGCTGCTCCTCGGACTCGGCGTCTTCGCGTTCATGTATCCGCTGGTGCGGGCGGAGTCCGGCGGGCTGGGCCGCTTGTGGTGGATGTTCATGGCCGGTGTCCTGGTCCTCGGTGTCTTCGTCCGTCGGCAGCGTCGCCTCGTCGCGCGGGGAACCAGACCACTGCTGGACCCGCGCCTCTTCACCACGGTGCGCGGCTATGCCGTCGGCGCGGGGGTCGGCACGCTCTACTTCCTCGGCTTCAGCGGGGTCTGGCTCGTGTTCGCCTTCTTCTACCAGCACGGGCTCGGCTTCTCGCCACTCCGGTCGGGCCTCGCCGTCACTCCGTTCGCGGTGGGTTCGGCGGGTGCGGCCGTGGTGGCGGGCCGGCTGGTGGACCGGTTCGGCCGTCTGCTCACGGTGGGCGGTCTCGTGGGCGTGATCGTCGGTCTGGGCGGAACCGCTCTGCTGCTGCGTTTCGCGCCATTGGACATCGCTCCCTGGATCGCCGCCCCCGTCCTGTTCATCGGCGGGATCGGCGGCGGCTTCGTGGTGTCGCCCAACATCACCATGACGCTTCGGGACGTACCCGTGCGGATGGCGGGCGCGGCGGGCGGCGCCCTGCAGACCGGACAACGGCTCGGTGCCGCGGTGGGTACGGCCGCCCTGCCGGGCCTGTTCTATCTCGTACTCGGCAGCGGCGACGACTACCGGGTCGCCCTCGTCGTCGCGCTGAGCGCCGCCCTCACGACGATGCTGGCGTCGCTTGCCCTGGCGTCGCTCGACTGGTGGCGCGACCGGCGCACGCGCGGGCCACACCAGAAGTGTCCCCAGGAGGTCGCGAACAGCCCGGTGCACGCCCGGCAGGGCTGACCGACCGCGGACCTGTGACGCCTCCGTACCCGGTCTGCCGCAAAATCTATTGCTTCTCGGTGTATATCTGGCATAATGGTGCATAGACCGCAACACCGAAAGAGTCACAAAGCCGGCGAGGACGTCTAGCCGGCGGAGCGAACTCGGACAGGATGTGGTTCAGGCCCCCGGCAAGCCGGCGCGATACCGAGGCGGCAGTGACGACTGAAGCCCCAGGACACGTGCAGCACTACCGGGGACTGTTTTGCCCTCGAGCCTTCGGACCGCAGCAGCACCTCGGTCCGAAGGCTCCGCCACGCCTGTGCTCCCCACGGCTGCGGGCGACCGATGACCCTGGATCGGCTGAACCACGTGTGCACCGACCGTGAGCCCGACGGCACCCTCACCCCCTGGTCATCGCCCGGAAGGCAGCGGACATGACCGAAGCCGCCCATACACCCGAGGACCTCGTGAGGGCCGTTCGAGCAGCCGGCGTCAGGGACGAGCGACTGCTCCAGGCGGTGCGGGCGACGCCCCGAGCGGCATTCGTCCCCGCGGCCCATCAAGCGCACGCCTACCACGACGTGCCCCTTCCCATCGGACATGGACAGGTGACCACGCAGCCCTCGCTCTCGGCGATGATGATCGAGGGCCTTGACCTGGGCGGGGACGAGCACGTCCTTGAGATCGGCACCGGCCTCGGCTTCCAGACCGCGCTCCTCGCCCGGCTGGCCGCCGATGTGGTCACCATCGAGATGTGGCCGGAGACCGGGCGGGCGGCACGGCGCAGTCTCGCCCGGCAGGGGATTCGCAATGTCGAGCTGCACATCGGGGACGGCAGTGGCGGTGCCCCGGACCGTGCTCCGTACGACGCGGTCATCGTGTCCGCCGCGTTCCCGGAGGTTCCTGCGCCGCTGGCCGGACAACTGCGCCTCGGCGGCCGCCTCGTACAGCCCATCGGGCCGGGAGGCCGGGAGCAGGTCGTGTCCTTTCTGCGCACTGCGGCGGGCCTGGAGCGCCGGCGAATCCTTGCGCCCGCGCATTTCGTCCGTCTGCAAGGACGGTACGGCTTCCCCTCCTGAGCCCTGCGCCAAGGAGCCGACGTATGTGGACAGGCAGCCGGCCGTCCGAGGGACAGGCCGGCTCATGGCTCCCGTGGATGCTTCTGCGAGCCAGGGCGAGTCGCAGACCGGGCGGTCTCCGCTCATGATGGAGAGCGAGAGAGTCACGTCACACGGCTTTTCGAGTTCACATCCGCGGAGGTGAGCCTCATGACTCTGCCCGTACGACACCGGCCCGGCCATCTGCTGGAGCGGGCCTACCCTCCGATCGCCGCCGAGTTCGACGAATTCTTCCAGCGGATGAACCGGTTCCTGGAGTCCGCCGCACCGTCCTGGACGGAGCCCATGGCCTGGGCGCCGTTGGCCGACCTGAGCGAGACCGACGAGGCCTACACGGTCGAGTGCGAGCTGCCCGGCATCAAGCGCGAGGACATCAACATCGAGGTCAGCGGACGGGAACTGCACATCACCGGGGAACTGAAGGAACAGGAACGTGAGGGCGTGCTGCGCCGCGCCACGCGCCGCACCGGACGCTTCGAGTACCGGGCGCTGCTGCCCACCGAGGTGAGGGTCGAGGACGTGCACGCCACCCTTGCCGACGGCATCCTCACCGTCGCCGTCCCCAAGGCTCAGGCGGCCAAGCCCCATCACATCGAGATCGAGGGCTGAACCACCACCACTCGAGTCACGATCGAGGAGTGCGGACTGCTCGGACCCTCGCTCCGCACTCGTGCGCCCCCCGGGGTGACCCGTTGAAAAGGGGTACGAGGACGGGGTTGCAGGACCTGCCGCGCGCCCTTGCACCCTGCGGCAACACCGTACCCGCCGTGATCGGCCGTGGTGGAACGCAGGCCCGGCCGATCGGCAGGAATCCCAGGACGACCATGACCCATGCCAAACCCGGGCAGTCGCCGCGAGGCCATCGGATCCTTCCGCACACCGGTGATCTGCGTGTCGAGGCGTGGGCGCCGACACGCGAGGAGTGCATCGCCGAGGCGGTGCGGGGCACGGTTGGCGGTTTCGCCGAACATCCCCCGGGCGTCACCGGCGCCGCCCGGGAGTGCGTGGTGTCCGCCGACGACGACGGCCGGCTCCTGGTCGCCGTGCTCGAGGAAGTCATCTACCGCATGGACGCGGCACACGAACTCCCCGTTGACGTCGCGGTGATGCCGGAGGCCGACGGGGTGCGCGTGCGATTCAGGATGGCCGACGACTCGACGGCCACGCAGACCGGGGCCGTCCCCAAGGCCGTCGCGCTGCACGGCCTGCGGCTGGCCCAGGACCCGCGCGGGTGGGCTTGCCGGGTGACGCTGGACGTATGACGCCTGTCGCGACGGTCCTCGCCAGAACCGCACACACACAGGGAGGCCGAACCGACATGGACATCCGGCTGGTGGCGGACGGACCCTGGCGATCCCGCATCGAACAGAGCGGCGCCATGCGGGTGCCCGGCATCGTCCTCGCCCCACGGGGACTGCTGCCGGACGAGCCCGGCGACCAGGCCCTGCAGCAGGTGGCCAACGTGGCCACCCTGCCGGGTATCGTCCGCGCCTCGTACGCCATGCCCGACATCCACTGGGGCTACGGCTTCCCGATCGGCGGCGTGGCCGCCACCGACGTCGCCCGCGGCGGCATCGTCTCACCGGGCGGTGTCGGTTTCGACATCTCGTGCGGGGTGCGTCTGCTCACCGCACACGTGGACCGCGCCGCCCTGCTGCCGAAGCTGCCGGTACTGATGGAACGGCTGGACCGGCTCATGCCGCGCGGGCTCGGGCGTGGGGGCCTGTGGCCCCTGGCGGGCCGGGAGCAACTGCACGAGGTCCTGCGTGGCGGTGCCCGGTACGCGGTCGAGCAGGGCCGCGGGGTACCGCGTGACCTGGAGCGGTGCGAGGACGGCGGAGCCGTCGGCGACGCCGATGCCACCCAGGTCGGCGAGCGCGCGCTGGAGCGCGGCGCCGGGCAGGTCGGCAGCCTGGGGTCGGCCAACCACTTCCTGGAGATCCAGGCGGTCGACGCGGTCTATGACGAGGCGTGCGCGCGGGCGTTCGGGCTGCGTCCCGGCCTGGTGTGCGTCATGATCCACTGCGGCTCACGCGGTCTGGGCCACCAGATCTGCGCCGACCACGTGCGGACCATGGAGTCCGTGATGCGGCGCCACGGAATCGACGTACCGGACCCGCAACTCGCCTGCGCACCCGTCGACTCGCCCGAGGGCCGCGCCTACCTGGGAGCGATGGCCGCGGCCGCGAACTACGCACGGGCCAACCGCCAGATGCTGGCCGACGAAGCCCGCCTGGTATTCCAGCGGGTTGCCGGCTCGGGCCTGGATCTGCTCTACGACGTATCGCACAACCTGGCCAAACTGGAGACTCACCCCCATGACAGCGCCCGGGCGCTGCTGTGCGTCCACCGGAAGGGCGCCACCCGGGCCCTGCCACCGGGCCACGCCGACCTGCCGGACGCTCTGCGCCGCTTCGGCCAGCCGGTGTTCGTGCCCGGCACGATGGGCACCGCCTCGTACGTCATGACCGGAAGCAGCGGCAACCGGGCGTTCGACTCCTGCTGCCACGGCGCGGGCCGGGTCTGGAGCCGGCACCGCGCCCACCGTGAGATGTCCGTCCGGCAGCTGCGCGACGAGCTGGTCGGTGCGGGGGTCGCGGTGCGCCCCGCCTCCTGGCGCAGCGTGATCGAGGAAGCGCCCGAGGCGTACAAGGACGTCGACGCCGTCGTCCGGGCGAGCGAACACAACGACCTGGGCCGCCTTGTCGCCCGCCTGGTGCCGCTCGGCGTCCTCAAGGGCTAGGACGGACGGGAACCGCCCCGGTGCGGGATGACCTTTGATGTAGGCCACCCACGAGGCGACTCCGTGACCGTGCTTTCCTTGCGCCCCCTGGCCGCCCCGCCCGAGGGCTGCGCCGACGGCTTCAACCGGCCGGCGTCACCGCGCCGACCACCACAAATCAGTGTATTAAGTGACCGATGCCGATTGCGATGTCGCGGGCGAGAGCAGGCAAGGAGAAGATCATGCCCATTGACGGACAGTGGTACAACGAGTTCGGTTCGCAGATGAACCTCGAGTCGGACCCGGAGGGCACCCTCACCGGACGATACGTCTCCGCTGTAGGGCACACGCCGGGGACGTACCTCGTGACCGGACGCCATGACGGGCCGACGAGCCCAGGACACGGCATCGCTGTCGGTTGGACGGTCGCCTGGCGCAACGAGCACGGCAACGTGGGCTCCGTCACGAGTTGGAGCGGCCAGTTCTTTTCCGACCCGGACCGCATCTTCACCACCTGGCTGCTGACCCGCTCCGCTACGGCGGAGGCGTGGGAGTCCACCGTGGTCGGGCAGGACGTGTTCACTCGGCAGAAGCCGACCAGCGAGGACGCCCATCGTGCTCTTCACAGCGGCCGACCGGTCTCGCACCCGATGCCGTCCTAAAGGCCGATCAGTGTGAGCGGATCCCTTGGCACGGCGTCACGCTCGGGGACGCCGGCAGGCGACACATCACGCCGTGGCGACCCCGGCGTTCACCCGCGCCCGACCGGTTGTCCGGTCTCGGAAGCGGCGAAGAGCGTCCGGGAACCACCGGCGGCCCTGGGTTGCAGGTCTGGCACGCCGCAGCCCGGCGCGCCGGTGCTGTTGACCGGGTGCTGAACCTCGGACCCACCCAGGCCTTCAACCGTTCAAGATCCCTCAGCGACCCGCATCGCAAGCCCGGTACCGGGCCCGGCCCGACCGGCTCGCGAGACATTCATGAGGACCGGAGTGCAGCGAGCACCGCCGTTCCGCCGCTTCCCGAAAGCCGGTTCACGCACGGGATGCCGGGTCGGCGTAGCGCAGCAGCACGCCCACACCCTCGACCAGCCGCAACTCCCGCTCGGGCACCACGACCAGCTCGGCCCCCGTGCCGACCAGGGTGCGGGCCAGAGCCGCGTCGGCGCGTTCCTCATGAACGTCCTGGACGCCGTAGGCGCGCAGTTCCTGTTCGGCGAGGGCGAGTTGACCGGGCTCCGGGCCGGTCCACAGGCGGAACGGCGACTCGGGGTGGTCGTTGAGGAACAGGGCCTTGACCCGGCCGCGTTGCAGCGCCGACACGACGGGCGCAAGTCCTTCCGCGAACGCCCCGTCGCGGGCCCTCTCGGCGAGAAAGGCGTCCAGCAATGCCCGGTCGTGCGCGGCCATGCGCCCTGTGAAGAGGCTTTCGAGCCGCCTCTCCAGGAGCGCCCGCCCGGGCTCGGACACGCCGGCACCCTTCACCGTGGTGACCTGCCCGCGCAGTGAGGCCGGCAGCCGGTTGACGAGGATGCCGCGGGCCCAGACATCTCCGGCGACGACCGTCGTCTCGACGTCGATGCGCCGTGCGTGACCTTCCAGCTCCCGGCCGACCTCTCCGGCAGCGCGGGGCCAGTCGGCCACGGGGATCTCCTCCTCCAGCCGGTGGCCCGGCGTGACCTTGGTCAGCGGCCAGGTGCCTGCCTCGGCCTCGATGCGTACGGTGCCGGCGGCGTCCGTCGAGTGACGGCCGCCGTAATGCACGTGCACCGCCAGGTACGGGATCCCGGGCGTGTGCTGGACGATCAGCGGCATGGTGTCCGGCAGGGTTCCGAAGTGCGCGGTGTCCCGTGCGGGCGGTGCGGGCAGCTCGTCCAGCAGGGCCAGGCGTCCGTGGGCCGTGAACACGGCCTGGCCATGGGTGCCGGGTACGTCCGTGTCGCTGCCCACCGTGCCGGCCACCGCGGTGATGGACTCCCGGTCCGCTCCCTCGGACATGAGCGCGTCCCGAAGATGCCGCCAGCGCAGTCGCACGGCGGCATCGGGATCTTCGATGGCGGCGTCGCGGGACGTGTCCAGGTAGACGGACGCGAAAGGACCGGGCTGTTTGTAGAGGGGGCCGAGGAAGGAAAGCTTCATGGTCACTCCCGAGTGGGCTGTCGTCGCCACGTGCCACCTCGTCCGGGATGCCGCCGTATCAGGACACGTTCGGGTCGGCGTGCCGCGGCTGTTCCCCCCTCCAGGATGCGCCTGCCCCTCGAGCCGCGCACACCCACTGCACGAGCGGCGGGGCGTCCGGCACCGAGCTGGTCCCGCAGCGGTGACGCCGTGATCCCCTGGACCGTCCACACGCGGGATGGCACACCCGGGACCAGGAGTGCCTCCCACAGCGGTGCGCATTCGTTCTCCGCTGGGGTGAGGATGGGAGTACGGCGCGCATGCACACGGCATCGCCCGCCGTGTCCCCCAGGGGCGAGGAGGTTGGGCCGTGCTGTTTCTGGATCGTCGGGACGCCGGCCGACGGCTGGCTTCCCTGCTGATGCCTCTCAAGGGTCCCGATGTCGTGGTGCTGGGGCTGCCTCGCGGAGGGGTCCCGGTCGCCGCGGAGGTCGCGAAGGCGCTGAGCGTGCCGCTGGACATCTGCCTGGTGCGCAAACTGGGCGTGCCGTTCCAGCCGGAGCTGGGCATGGGGGCCATCGGCGAAGGCGGCGTCCGCGTGATCAACGACGAGGTGGTGCGAGCCGCGCGTGTCACCCCGCACCAGCTGGCCGAGATCGAGGCACGCGAGCGGGAGGTGCTCGAAAGCCGTGCACGGCGCTACCGGGGCGGACGGGAGCCGGCAGTCCTCGCGGGCCGCACGGCACTGATTGTCGACGACGGGGTCGCCACCGGTTCGACGGCGCGCGCGGCCTGTCGGATCGCTCGCGCTCACGGGGCGGCGCGGGTCGTGCTCGCGGTTCCCGTGGCCCCGCACGACTGGGCCACGCGCCTGGGTGCGGACGCCGACGAGCTGATCTGCCCGCACACGCCGTGGAGCTTCTACGCCATCGGGCAGTTCTACGCCGACTTCTCCCAGACCGACGACGACGAGGTCGTCGCCTGCCTGGAGGAGGAGTTCGCCCGCCCGGTGAGCGCCCGCCGGGCTCCGCCCGGGCGGACCGCGCCCGAGGACCGGGAGGCGGACGTACAGGCGGGCCCGCTGACGCTGCGGGGACAGCTGACAGTGCCCGAGGGCGCGCTCGGGATCGTGGTGTTCGCCCACGGCAGCGGCAGCAGCCGGCACAGCCCGCGCAATCGGGTCGTCGCGGCCGGCCTGAACCGCGCGGGGCTCGGCACCCTGCTGTTCGACCTTCTCACCGAGGAGGAGGAGAGGGACCGGGCCAATGTCTTCGACACCGAACTCCTCGCCCGACGGCTCACGGACGCCACCGGCTGGCTGCGCGGGCAGCCTGAGGCCCAGGGGCCGGCCGTCGGCTACTTCGGTGCCAGCACCGGCGCGGCCGCCGCGCTCTGGGCCGCCGCCGAACCCGACGCGCGGATCGCCGCGGTCGTCTCCCGCGGCGGCAGGCCCGACCTCGCCGGACCACGACTGCCGGCCGTGACCGCCCCCACCCTGCTCATCGTCGGCGGCCACGACCGACTCGTACTCGGTCTCAACCGCGACGCACAGTCCCGGCTGCGCTGCGAGAACGAGCTCGCGGTCGTCCCCGGCGCCACCCACCTCTTCGAGGAACCCGGAACCCTGGAACAGGTCACCCGCCTCGCCCGGGACTGGTTCACCGACCACATGGCCCCGGCACACCACGGGGCAGCCCGATTCTGAGCGCGGGGGGCACATCGTCGGCCCCCGCGCCGGGCTTCCCCGCCCGGGCGCGGTCCTCAGGTGACGGGCAAGCTACTGGACGGGGGAGATCAACCCGTAATGGCCGTCGTAACGGTGGTACAGGACGTTTCCCCGCCCGGTGGCGGCATCGGCGAAGAACACGAACGGGTACCCCGTGAGATCCAGCCGCTCCTTCGCCCCGGCTTCCGTCATCCGGGGAGCGGGAAGCTCGCTCAAGGTCAGCGGCACGGCCGTCGGGCCGACCGGTTCGGGGTGTGGGTGCACCTGGGCGAGGCGGTAGCCCGTCGGGCCCGACCGGTACAGCACGCTGTCCTCGCCGGTGCCGATGTCGGTGAAGAGGTGGAAGCCGTAATCCATCGTCTCCAGTTCGAAGGCCGCCTCGTCGGGCGACTCCCGGGCCAGCGAGTAGGACTTGTGCCGTACGACCTGCCGCTCCTCGGGCGGCCGCGGGAAGTAGTCGGGACGGTGGGTGGGCTCCATGCCGTGACGCCACTCGTGCGGGCCCGGCAGGGGGGTCTTGCCCCGCCGGGCCTCCCAGTGCTGTTCCAGGCGCTCCAGCGCCGCCGCCAGCCGGTTCTGCAGCAGGTCGACGGCCTCGATGACTGTCGTGGCGGCCACGTGCGCCCGGGCCGGACGCCCGTTGACGTCCAGATTGGCCTGGGCGATCGCCGGCCGCTCCAGGGCGGGGTTGGCCATGTGGGTCAGCTTGACGCGGGCGAAGAGGACCGGTTCCCGCGTCCGGCCGGTCAGCGCCCGTACCTTCTCCCGCGCGTACTCGATGACTCCCGGCGGCATCTGTCCCTGGGCCTCCACCTGGATCTCGGGAGCCTGCTGTGGTGCCGATCGCTTCATGGCAGCCTCCTTGCGCCGTTGTGCCTCCCCTCCACAATTGCGCTCATCGGGCCGGCACGCACGGCCGGCGCGCCCGTCCCTGGCCGATCAACCTCCATGCCCTGAGCGGGACACGCCGAAGCAGCCATGCGGCGACGGGCCCGGCGCTCGGTCCGAGGGTCCGTAGGTCGCGAACGGTCTGGTGCACGCCGGACGAGCTGTTGCGGGCCTGCGTGGCCGAGGCGCTCTCTCCCGAGCACGCGGTCCGCGAGCTCGACGCGATCGACGTGTCCCAGCCGCTGCCCGGCCGGCTCGCGGAGGCGGCCGAGGCGCTCCAGGCGCACCTGTCCAGGATGGGCGCGATCGTCGGCTCGCTGGGGCGTCGCGGCGGCAAGCACCCCGGTCCGGTGCGCGGCGCGGGCCGCGACGAGTCGACGGCCCTTATCCGCGCGGCCCTCGCGGAGCTGCTGGAGCCGGACAGGGCCACGCTGCGCCGACCGCCGGAGCAGATCGCGGCTCTCTTCTTCGGGCTGCTCTTCACCCAGCCGCGCACCGGGGACGAGCCGGGCCTGACCGCGCAGGAACTGGTGGACGTCTTCCTGCACGGGGCGCTCTCGGGGGGCGAGTGAGGGTCTGGCGACGGCGCTTGAGGGCCACGGTTGTGGCCGTGGTCGCTCCCGTCCTGGTGTGACTGGTCGCGGACCCCCTGCTGGGGCACCGGCTGCGGATCGCCGACGGGGAGCAGACGCTCGACATCGGCGCCGTACCCGTGGCGTTCGTCGCACTGCTCGCGTCGCTCTGCGGCTGGGCACTGCTGGCCGCCCTGGAGCCGTTCGGGGCGGCGTGCCCGCGCCGTCTGGACCGGGGTGGCCGGCGCCGTACTGGCCGTGTCCTTGCTGCCGTTGACCGGCGACGGCATGGACGCCGCCACCCGGGCCTGCCTCGCTCTGATGCACTTGTCGGTGGCGGCGGCGCTGATCCCGGTGCTGGGCGGCCGGCATCCCGGCGCAGGAGCCGGAGTCGCCGGCGGGAGCGACACCGAGCAGCCAAGGGGTCGCGCCGTATGAGGCGGCCCTGCCCGGCGCGTCGTGTCAGGACACGCCGTTGAGACCAACCCGTGCTGGCGCAGCTGTCGAGCGAGGCGAGCCGCACGGATCCCGGGGCCGTGAGGACGGCATACGGAACAACCCATCAGCATCAACGCCTTCCCACATGCGCAGTGCGCGATGCGTACGGTGAATGTGCGGGACGAGTACGGTCAACGGGGTAGGGTGCACGTGGGGAGGCTGTATGTCGGAGTTGTTCGATGCGGTGGACGCGTTGGTCGCGTCGCGTGCCCCGCTGCCGCCGGTGCAGGAGCGCAAGCGGTTGCGTCAGGCCCATGGGCTGACGCTGGAAGAGGTGGCCGCCGCGCTGAAGGTGCGCCGGGCGACGGTGTCCGGGTGGGAGTCGGTGAGGAAGCCGGTCGAGCCGCGCGGCCCGGAGCGTGAGGCGTACGCGCGTCTGCTGGGCAAGCTCGCGGAGCTCTACCCCCCGCCCGCCGCTGCCGCCCCGCCCGCCGCTGCCGCCTCGCCCGCGCCCGCGGAACGGGCTTCGGCCACAAGTCCGGCTCCCGAGGCCGCGGTCACCGCTGCCCACGATGACACCCGAGCCGTCCCTGCCCTCACCTCCTCCGCTCCCGCAGGGCCGGGCGCGCCGCGCCCGGCGCGCACTGTCAGGAGCACGCCGGCGTCGCGCCGCCCGGTCGAGCGGAAAGCAGCCCCGGCCGAACCCCCGGCGGGCGCTACCGGCGCGCGTTTCGAAAATGGTCCGCTGGCAGTCGTCGACGTGGACGCGGCCGGGCAGGTGCTGGCGCACTGCACCGGCGGCCTGGTCCTGGACGTGCCCGCCAAGAGCCTTGCGGCCCTGGTCGACTGGACGCTGAAGGAGGCCGGACTCGGGCAGCCGAGACTGTCCGGCCCGGGGAAGGACGCCGACCCGCTGCTGGTGCTCACCGAGGCCGCGCTGGAACGGTACGGTCTCCCCATCACCCTCACGGATGAGGAGCGGCTCGCCGGGCGGATCCCGGAGGGCCACAAGGCCGTCAGGCAACTGGCGCGCGCGGAGTGGAAGCTGACGAAGCGCGGGTTCGGGCCATGGGCGCGCATCTACCGCCCCGCGCAGGGCGCCGAACGCAACTGCGTGCAGTTGTGCATCCCGTCCTGGCACGCTTTGGACGCCCGCCACTGGGGCGAGGCCGGACAGTTTCCGCCGCCGGAACTCGCCCGGGTCCTGGGCGTGTACGCCTCCCGTGTCATGACGCCGCGCGGCTCCACCGCGGTGACCGGCCTTGAGTTGATGACCGCGCTGCACCCGCCGACCCGCGCCTCCGAACCCGACGCGGCGGGTAAGCGGCACTCCGTGCACAACCCCGGCTCGCTGGGCAAGGACCCGGTGGACTGCGCGCCGTGCGAGGCCCCCGACGGGCACCCTCTCCTGGCGGACCTGCCGCGCTTCCACGTCCGCGGCCCCGCGGAGAAGCTCTTCGAGGAGGCGTACGACTGGGCACGCCCGCTCACCGACGACGAATGCATGCGCCGCCACCTGGTCGGCATCGACGTGAACATGGCCTTCGCCGCCGGCGCCAACGGCGTCGTCGTCGGCCTGGGCGAGCCGACGCACGTCAAGGCGCCGGTCTTCGATGCGAAGCTGCCCGGTTCGTGGCTGGTCGACCTCTCCCACGTCGACCTCTCCAGGGTGAAGACCGGCAAGGACAAGTGGACGGAGCTGGACGCCGGCCTGCTGCCCAGCCCGTTCACACCCAAGGGGGAACACCCCGAGGGCCCCGCCTGGTACGCCACGCCCACCGTCGCCTACGCGGTGGAGCTCGGCTACGACGTCCGCCCGGTCGAGGCGTACGTCCGTTACGACAGCGGCCGCTATCTGGACGGCTGGTACCAGCGGCTGCGCGACGCATACCTGGCCACGATGGCCGACCTCGGCGTCCACACCGATATGACACCGGCCGACTTCCTGACGGCGATGGACGGCTACCGGCAACGCGACCCCGAACTGGCGATCGTCGTCTCGGCCATCAAGGCGACGGTCAAGGGCGGCCTGGGCAAACTGCGCGAACGCCCGCGCGGCGAAGGCTGGCGGCCCGGGCAGCCGTGGCGGGCCCTGTCCCGTCCGACGTGGCGGCCGGACATCCGCGCCGCCGTCATCTCCCGTACCCGGATCAACCTCCACCGCAAGATCGTCAGGCATGCGGCGTTCACCGGCCAGTACCCGGTCGCGATCCTGTCCGACTGCGTCGTCTACGCCGCCGACGGGCGCTCGCCGCTCGACTTCCTGCCCTACCGGGACGGCAAGCCGCTGCCCGGTGGCTTCAAGCTCGGCATCAACCCCGGCCTGGTCAAGCACGAAGGCACCCAGAGCGTCCTGTGGGGCGAGGAGGTCCGCGAGCGGTTCGACGCCCCCGAACTCAACCTCGCCCGCTACATCAAGGACGGCACCGTCACCGACATCGACAGCGGAGAGTAGGAAGAGCCGACGATGACCCTGTTCGGTGACGGCCTGGACGCCGCCGTACAACAGACCTTCACCCGCCCAGCCCCCAAGAGCGCCCCCGCGCAGATGCGTTACCTGGTCAAGCAGCTCAAGGGCACCAGGCCGGTCGCCCAGATGCTGCGCATCTCCCAGCGCACCGTTGAACGCTACGTGAAGGACCAGATCAAGAAACCTCGCCCGGAACTCGCCGCCCGCCTGGATCGTGAGGTGAAGAAACGATGGCAGCCCCAGATCCGGGCCAGGGCCCGCCAGAGGGCGGCGACCACGGACGGCATCGTCATCGACACCCGCGCCCGCATCGGCTACACCGCCCCCATCGGCTCCACCGACGACGCCCGTATCCGGCACCTGACCGTCGCCCTGCCCCCGCAGCATGCGGCCCGGCTCTTCGACGCCCAGGAAGCCGGCGCCAACGACCGGCAACTCCAGCAGATCGCCGCCGAAGCACTCAAGGACGTGTACTTCCAGGACAGCGGCCGCCGCGCCGGGAGCCTGGAAGAGGTCCGCTTCACCGACGTCGAGCACGTGGAATTCGAACTGTAGGAGCCACCGCAGGATTCGGGCCTGTCAGGTCCAAACGAGGCGTACTGGCAGCGATGGCCGACGTCTTGGGCGTACGCGACGAGTTCGAGGGTTCTTCGGCGATCAGCGGGGCGGGGGTGCGGTAACCGCCCGACAGTGGGCCTGGGCGGATTCCCGTGGGGGAGACGCCGACTTCGTCGGCGCGCGGCTGGCCGGACACGGTGGGCAGGCTCGTACCGACGGTGCCACCAGGGACAGTATGGGGCGCGATCCGGCTGGCCGGGGGCATGGGGGACGGGTTCACTCGACCGGCGAGGAGGCCCTCCGGAGACCGGGGAGGCACCGCAGCCGGGGCCGAGCCGGCTGCGGGCGGGCGCCACTCGGTGTGCGGCACCCGTCCGCACACCGAGCGTCACACCAACGGCGCCGGGGCGTACTCGAACCAGTCGAAGGCGACCGCGCCCTCAACGGCGTACATGCCGATCACACGGCCGGTGAAGCCGCAGGCGACCTCGGTGGAAAGGTAGCGACCGTCCAGTTCGGCGAGCGGCCGGGCGTCCGGAGCGTCGGGATCGTCGAGCCAGAAGGCGATGGTGTCGGGTCCCGTGGCGCCGCCGTCGGTGAGTTCGGGCGACGCGGGCACGAGGCCTGACGTCCGGATCGTGACGGTGAGGGGCAGAGGTCCGGCCGGGACCGGCCGGCGGGCCACGGTCTGACGCAGCGGCCCGATCCGGGCGACGACGCCGACCTCCCCGTCCCCGGCCTCCAGTTCGTAGTGGTGGGCCTCGTCCAGGCGTACGCAGAGACCACCGCGTCCCGTACCCGGGTCGATCAGGGCGGTGACGCGGCAGTCGTGGTGCTGCTGGCGGCGACCGACGAAGGTGTACCCGGGGCGGTCGAGGGTGGGGCCGGTGGCGTTGAGGACCAGCCGGCCGGGGCGCTCGGTGAGCGACCAGGAGCACTCCGGACGGACGAACGGCGAAATCCAGTGCGGCGCGAGAGCGGGTCCGTCGAAGTCGTCGCGGGCGGGCGGGGCCGGAACGGAATGCCAGGCACCGACCGGGGCCGCGTGGCTCTCGGGAACGGGCGCGACGACGGGCCAGCCGTCCTCGTCCCACTCCACGGGCGTCAGGAACGTCTCGCGACCGAGTACGTGCACGTCGGGCGTGAAGCCGCGGGGGCGGACGCCGAGCAGCACCATCCACCAGCTGCCGTCGGGAGCCTGCACCAGGTCGCCGTGGCCGGTGTTCTGGACGGAGCGGGACGTACCGCTGTGTGACAGCAGAGGGTTGGCGGGTGCGCCCTCCCAGGGGCCGCGCGGCGAACGACTGCGGGCCATGGACACGCTGTGGCCGCGTTCCGTGCCGCCTTCCGCGATCAGCAGGTACCACCAGTCGCCGATGCGGTACAGGTGCGGCGCCTCGGGATACTTGAGGCCGCTGCCCGACCAGGTGGCGAAGGGCCCCTCCAGCACCTCGCCCCTGACCGGGTCGATCCTGGCCATGTTGATGCCCCCTTCGGGGCCGGAGAAGGCGCACCAGCAGGTGCCGTCCTCCTCCCACGCCAGGTCGGGGTCGATCCCCGTCAGGTCGATCCACACCGGGTCGCTCCACGGCCCCTCGGGCCGCTCGGCCGACACGACGAAGTTGCCTCCACCGCCGACATTGGTGTTGATGACCCAGTAGCGGCCGTCGTGGTGGCGGATCGTGGGAGCGTAGAGGCCTCCGGACGCCTTGGCGCCGGGGAGGGGCAGCTGCAGTTGCCCGGGCCGGTCGAGCACGTTGCCGATCTGCTCCCAGTGCACGAGGTCCTTGCTGTGGAAGAGCGGCAGCCCGGGGAAGTACTCGAAGCTGGAGCACACCAGGTAGTAGTCGTCACCGACCCGGCACACGCTCGGATCGGGGTGGAACCCGCTGATCACGGGGTTGTCGTACATGTGCACGGAAACGTCTTCCCTTCGAGCTGCCGGGCGCCGTGGCGCGAGTCTAGGGTGGCTTTGATCACGACTCGCGGTTCAGGCGCAACTTCTTTGCGGATCAGCAGCAGAACCCTGCGACGAGTCCGCGCCTGGACCGATGCCCCGGTCCACTCTCGACAACCGGACCAGAGGTAGCGGTGAAGGGCCGCGCCGCGAGTTCGCGGATCCGGTCACGGGCCTCGGGGGGATCGGCCACGGTGAGATCGTCCGCGAAGGCAACTGACGCACGTCCTCCGTCTCCCGGCAGGCCACCGTGATCGTGATCTCCCGGCCTGCTCGGAGTGCACGGTCAGACGGGAGCCGAGGAGGCGCCTGGCACCATCGAGTTGGCGGCTTCGCGCTCGGCAACCGAGGCGGGGCGATCACGCTGCTCGCTCCTTCCGGACTCAAGGTCCACGGTGTGTCGTACACGGAAGCCGACGTGCGTCGCGAGGGGTGGACGGTGTCGTTCCGGTGAACGGCGACCCTCCGCTGTTCACCGACGTGGTCCGTAACGCCGTCGGTCCCTACCCGGACCCTCCGGATCAGGCCCTCGCGTCGTGCGTGGACGAGACATCCCAGATCCAGGCCCTCGACCGCACCCAGCCGGTGTTGCCGCTGGTGTCAGGGGTTTCCGAGCGCCGAAGTCAACGACTGGGCCCGGGCCCGCACCAGCGCCCGCCCTTGAGGTCTCCACCGGCACAGTGATCGGCTCCTTGCCGCAGGCACCGGGCCGTGGACGTAAAGAAGTTCTTGGCCGGACCGAGCGAGAAGCCGCCGGCGCTCGCACGCAACATCCGTACCTTGGCTCGCCGGCCGGCACGAGCACTCCGGACTCCTTGCCGTGGACGAAGACCGCCGATGAGATTCTCGACAAAGTCGCCGCCTACTGCCGACGAATGTCCGACACAGGCCCCTGGCCCAGATACCGGGCCACCGCCTCCTCGATCCCCGCCGCGTCCGCACCCTCCGCCGCCCAGGCCACGTATCCGTCGGGCCGTACCAGGACGGTCGTCCGGCGCTCACCCGCCCAGCGCTCCACCGTCAGCCACCCCTCACGGACACCGGGGCCTTCGTATGTCCCGGGCGTGATCAGCACGAAGCGGCCACCGCGCAGTGCCTCGTAGAGCCGTCCGTCCTTCAGGTCGACGTCCGGGACGCGGGTGCCGGTGAGGCGGTGGGCGCCGCGGGGGGCGGGGTAGGCGTAGCCGATCCCGGTGATCTGTCCCAGGGCCTTGCGCTGGATGGGCGGGGCCATGCCGACGACCGCGGAGACGAGGGCGCGGGCGGCACGCAGCAGCGGATTCCGCGCGCGGGCCAGCCGGACCAGTCCGCCACTGCTGCGCAGCACTGCCCTGCCGACCGGGTGGCGTTCGGCCTCGTAGCTGTCGAGAAGCCCGTCGGGCGCCCGGCCGTGGACGACCGCGGCGAGCTTCCAGCTCAGGTTGGCGGCGTCCTGGAGGCCGGTGTTCATGCCCTGCCCGCCGGCCGGGGAGTGGATGTGCGCGGCGTCCCCGGCGAGGAAGACCCGCCCGACCCGGTAGTGGGGTGCCTGGCGCTCGTCACTGTGGAAACGGGAGAGCCAGCGCGCGTCGTGCATGCCGTAGTCGGCGCCCAGGGCACGGCGGGTGATCTCCTTGACCTCGTCGAGGTCGAGCGGGGCGTCGTCGGAGACCTCGTTGCGGCGGTTCCAGCCCATGACCCGGTACCAGCCGTCGCCGAAGGAGGCGATCATCGCGAAGGCGTCGTCGCGGCCGTTGACGGTGAGGACGTCCTCGGGCCTCTCGGCCAGCCGGACATCGGCCAGGATCAGCGACTTGATGACGGAGACCCCGGGGAAGTCCAGGCCGATCGCCTCCCGCACGGCGCTCCGGTGACCGTCGGCGCCGACGACATAGGCCGCCCGGCGGGTGACGACCGTCCCGTCCGCGCCGCGCACGTCGAGGTCGACTCCCTCGTCGTCCTGCCGCAGCCCTACGACCTCGCTCTCGTACGCGAACTCGACCCCGGCTTCCCGGGCCCGCCGCTCCAGGAGCCGCTCGACCTCGTACTGCGGGGTGATGAGCAGGAACGGGAAATGCGAGGGCAGCGTGCTCAAGTCGAGGGAGAGGCGGCGGAAGAGTCGCAGGCCGGTGATGGTGTCACCGGTGGTGAGGAGTTCGTCGGCGAGGCCGCGGGCGTCGAACTGTTCCAGGGTGCGGGCGTGCACCCCGAAGGCGCGGGAGAGGTTGCTTGTCGTGCGCGGCCGCTTCTCGACGAGGGTCACGGGGACGCCGGCAGTGGCGAGGTCACCGGAGAGGAGGAGGCCGGTGGGGCCGGAGCCGACGACGATCACGGATCGGTGGGTGGCGGTGCCGTTCATGGTGGCCTCCTGTTGCCGACGCTTGCCTGCCATCGCCTCTCGCCAACAAATGTTGGCCAACGCTCGTTGATAAACATATCGAGGGACCAGTGATGACGTCAACAGCCGTTGGCCAACATATGTTGGCGAACACTTGTTGACCTGATCCCGTTGGCCTACGCTTGTGGGCATGAACGGTGGCGACAGCACCTCCACGGTTACCGGCTCCGGTGTCTCCCGCCGGTCCGACGCCACACGCGGCGCGATCCTCGCGGCGGCCCGCGAGCGCTTCGCGGCCGACGGCTACGAGCGAGCCACCATCCGTGCCATCGCCAAGGACGCGAACATCGATCCGTCGATGGTGATGCGGTACTACGGCAACAAGGAGGGCCTCTTCGCGGCGGCCGTCGCCATCGACCTGCGACTGCCGGACGTGAGCGGGGCGGAGCGCCGCCAGGACGCGGGGCGGATCCTGGTCGAGCACTTCCTCGACATGTGGGAGAACAACGAGGTCCTCACCGCCCTGCTGCGGGTCGGCGCGACCAACCAGGCCGGGGCGGAGCGCATGCAAGGCATCCTGCGGGACCAACTGCTGCCGGTCGCCCGGCAGGTGTGCCCCGACCCCGAGCAGGTACCGGCACGGGCGGCACTCATGGCGTCGCAGCTGCTGGGGCTGGCGCTCACGCGGTACGTGCTGCGGATGCCGCCGGCGGTGGGGCTGGCACGGGCGGAGATCGTGGCATGGCTGGCCCCGACGATCCAGCGGTACCTGACTGCGCCGAGTCCCTGAGGCTTGCCGACCACTCCTATCCTCAGGGGGTCGTTCGTCCGCGATGACGGCACCCTGCTGCCCGTCTCCTGGGCGATCACTCCCTACGACACCGGTGCTCGGGGAATACCAATGAGACGCTGCGCCGGCTCCTGGCACGACCGGTGCCCCTCGGTGGGACTGGCGGTCGAGCATGTCGGCCACGCCGTCGAGCCGGTTGCGAACCCCGTCCCGTCCGCGGTGGGCCGGGCGAAGACGGTGCGGGTCGTGGCGGCGACCGTCTCCCCGACCCTATCGAGACGACACCGACGACCTCGCGTCCGACGTCCCGGGTGACGCCAGTGGCGAGGACGACGGCCTGGGAGACGATGCGGTGCTCGACACGGGCGCGGTTCTACAAGTCGGCGACGAGAAGCCGGTAGCCGACATCGAGTGTCTCCCGGTCGAGCAGGTCGGCATGGCGCCGGTGCCACCGGCCGGAGGACAGGTCGGCGGACAGCCGGGCCAAGCCAGGCTGGATGACGTCGTCGCTGATCTGGGCGAACACCGAGATGCCGGCCCGGACCTGCGGATCGAGGTAGGCCTCGGGCCGGCGCCAGAAAGCGGCGAGGAATCCGTCGGTGCAGTCGTACGGGACGGGGACCGTCTCGATGCGGGCGCCTCCAGCAGCGTGACCAAGCGGTCGATCGCGACCGCCCGTGTCTCGTCGAACTCGGCCGCCTCCGGCAGGTACTCGTCCAGCAGCCAGAACCTGTGGTTGATGCCGGGGTCGAAGGTGAAGATGACGATCCGTTGCCGGGCGATGCGGTGGAGTTCCCCGATGCCGGCTTCCAGGTCGCTCCAGTGGTGGACGGTCAGGAGGGCCATCACCGCATCAGCCGAGTCGTCAGCAAGAGGGATCGACTCCGCGGACGCTTCCAGAGCCCGCGCGGATTCGGCCGGCCGCTGGGCGATCATCACTGCGCTGGGTTCGACAGCCAACACCGTTTCCGGCGGTTCGTAGGAGCCGGTGCCGGCCCCCACATTGATCACGGTGGCGGCACCACCGAGGGCTTGACGGATCCTGGCGGCGATGCGGGGGTCCGATCGCCGGGTGGCAGCGTAGGTCGCACCGATGCTGTTGTAA
This sequence comes from Streptomyces sp. NPDC086080, assembly GCF_044540255.1. Taxonomy (NCBI): domain Bacteria; kingdom Bacillati; phylum Actinomycetota; class Actinomycetes; order Kitasatosporales; family Streptomycetaceae; genus Streptomyces; species Streptomyces sp. NPDC086080. Next base: position 6,993 of record NZ_JBITRU010000009.1, on the reverse strand, counting down.
GTCGCCACACCCCGCAGTATGCCCTTCCCGCTGTCACTGGAAAGAGCTCGCAGTGTGGTCAGTTCTCGTCTCTCGTCGACATTCTGAGCCGTCTGATCGCCAACCCCGCCCAGATAACCGGACCGTTGAGCCCGGACGGCGGGGTTGGATCGGCAAGCGACCGCCTGGATTCGGTGGGTGGCACCGCGCCATCGTTGGGCTTTGCGTAAGTCGAAGGTCAAGCCGGCACTGCGGGAAGCGGTCGGCTGGCGGCAATGGGGCTGGGCTACGGTGCCGCGTATGCGCACCGAGGACGCCATCACCCGACCCCTGCTCCGGATCCGGGACGTCGCGGTGCGTGGGGCCCTGTATGGCCTGGCTGCCGTGTCCCTGCTCGGGGTGGCCTCCCTGTTCGTCGGCGACCACCACGACCGGACGACGTTCCTCGGTGCCGTCGGATTGTTCGCCGCTTTCACCGCTGTAGTGGGGATCCTCATCGGGCTCGTCCTCTGGTCGGCCTGCGGGGGAGACATCCGGCGCTGTCGCGACTGGCACACGGTCACAAGCCAGGCGGGGCCGGCGACCGTCGCGGCCCCGGTCCTCGCCGACGGCGGACGGTGGACTCGAAGATGTTGTTGCCGCCGGGCCATGTCGGCCAGGCACTGGTCGTACGCAGTACGGCCAGGACGATCACCGCGATCTTCCCGGGCGGCAGTATCCGCCACCGGGACCGGATAGCCTCAGATGGCGCCGCAGCAGACGGGCGAGGTGGTTGACGGTGCGGCGTCGACAGCGGCAGACGGCATTGGCAGACAAGCGGGCAGGCGCCCTCAACGTGCTCTTCGGCTCTCTTCACACAGTGCCCAACGGCCGCCGGAGCCACCGTGGTTACGTACATGCTGCACCATTGAGGGCTGCTCCTGTCGGGCCCGCCCAGAGCGCCGATTCCAGTCAGCAGGTCCGTGGGGTGTCACCGTCCCGATCGGCCGAGTGAAGCAGTTCGATGACACGTTCCTCGTACCGGACGCGGGCCGGGGAGAAGTCGTACGGCATCTTGCCGATGGCCTCCATCGGGCTCATCCTCGCCTCGCCCTCCGCCTCGCCGGCGTTCTCGTCCTCCTGGTCCAGGAGGACGTCGAGGGCCTCGTCCAGGCCGGATCTGTCGATGGTGGCTCCCAAGGCCGTCTCATGAGTACACCGCTGGGCAGCCAGGTCTTCGATGCGGGGGTCGTCGGGGGACATGGTGTCGTCCAAGGCCGCCTCGGCCTCGGCCAGGCGGTCCTCCTCGGCCCGCAGCTCGGGGTGGGTGGCCAGGACGATGAACCGGTTGGCCTGGGCGGCGGCGCCCAGGGAGCCGAAGATACGCTCCGTGACCAGAAGGGTATCGAGATCGGCCGGGCGCAGGGACCCGGGCGGCAGATCATGCAGGCGGCCACTGACCAGCGGTGAGAGCAGGCCCAGAGGGCTGCCCACCTCGCGGAGGCGGTGCACGGCGGCCCGCTGGGCCTCGATGGCGGCCGCCTTGGAGACGAGGGATTCCTCCAGCCTGGCCAGGGACTGCTCGATGCCGGTGGCGCCCTCAAAGCCGGCCCGGATGTCGTCCAGAGGGATACCCGCATCAGCCATCTTGCGGATCCACAGCAAGCGGACCATGTCGTCGTATACGTAGCGGCGGCGGTCGTCGCTGCCGCGTTCCGGTTCGGCGAGGAGCCCGATGGCGTGGTAGTGGCGGATGGCGCGGGGTGTGGTCCCGGCGAACGCGGCGGCATCGCCGATCTTGACCCGGCGGGGAATCGCAGGAAGGGGCATACGCGGGAACCTCTCAATGTCGTGCTCGCCGCCTACTGGACCACATGCCGCTACGGCACATGCAAACCCGCTGCCGTAGGCGCGCCCCGCGCCCCCGCACCATCAAGGGTCGTACGGATCGCTGCACGGGCAGAGAAAACGTCCCGGACAAGCAGACTTGGGGACAGAGCAAGGGCGGGGAATCTATCAATGAGTGCCATCAGGGCGGCAGAATCCCTGGCCACAGGGGCGTGGTGAACCGGCCGTCGGGCAGTTTCCGAAGCCGGCCGCGGCCGGCTGCCCGTCGGGTGCGGCCGATCAGCCGGGCGGCCATGACTGGCCCGATGCCCGGGGTGTCCATCAGCGCGCTGCCCGATGCCTCCACAAGGCTCTGCATCCGGGCAGCATTGTCCGTGAGCTGCTTGTCCCGTTTCCGGATCTCGGCGACCAGATCCCAGGCGATGTCCTTGCGGACGGTCTCGACGTCGCCAGCGGGACGGACGGACCGCAGCAGTTTGGCGGCCAGGTCCGCGGACAGCTGGGTCGGGGCGCCGCCGGGCAGCAGATCACGCAGCAGCGCGTGAAGCTGGTTAACCGTGCGGACCCGGGCCTGGGCCAGGTTCACACGCCGTTCGTCCAGAAGAGCCAGCGCCGTGGTGTGATCCTCGGGCTCGACATCCCGTCCGTCCCCCTGCAGATAGGCGACGGTGGCCGCGGCCGCGGCGTCGATCTGGTCGTTCTTGCGCCGTCCACCGCGGGAGAGTTCGCGTACCCGACTGGTCGCTGCGGCAGGCACGTCGACGACGCTCTCGCCGCGGGCGATGAGCCACTGAGCGAGATGCCGGCCCAATCCGTTGGCGTTCTCCACAGCCCACTTCCGCTGCGGCCACCGCTTGGCCCAGGCCAGCAGCCGCTGGTAGTCCGTCAGGCTCGCCTCGATCCGCATCGTCCCGACCTGCTGGTTTGATTCCGGCTCGACGGCGGTGGCGGTGTGGGTGGACTTGTGGGGGTCAACACCGAGCAGTATCACGGGACAGTGTTCCTCACGGTCGGACGACAGGGCATCCACGGCCGACACGCCGACTTCCGGAACCAACCGGTCGGGACACGCCTCTGTTGAGTCAGACCGCGGACGGACACCGGACCGGCGACATACCCCGGGAGAGCCAGCACCGAAGAGCGGCAGACGGTTCACGAGTCACCCGGCCCGGCGTCCTACGGCACGCTACGAGCGGCCAACCCGACCGCGTCCCGCTACCCCATACAAGTCGGCGGTTCACATCGACCTGGTCCTCTCCGAAGAACTCGCCGTCCGGGAGGACCGCCGCTTCCGCACCGGTCTGCGGATCTCGAAGCTGCCGCACCACAAGACACTGGACGACTACGACTTCTCGTTCCAGCCCGAGCTCGATCCCCGCAAGGTCAAGGACCTCGCCACGTTGTCGTTCGTCGAGGCCAAGGCCAACGCTGCCCTGCTCGGGCCGCCGGGAGTGGGCAAGACGCATATCGCCGTCGCGCTCGCGGTCGCCGCCTGCCGGGCCGGCTACTCGATCTACTTCACCAGCCTCGACGACATGGTCCGCAACCTCAAGGCCGCCGAGGCCGCCGGGCGGCTGACCAGCAAGCTCGGCAGCTACCTGCGGCCAGCTGTTCTCGTGGTCGACGAGGTGGGCTACCAGCCCCTCGAACGCGCGGAAGCCAACCTGGTCTTCCAGGTGATCTCAAAGCGCTACGAAAAGGGCTCGATCATCCTGACCTCGAACAAGACCTTCAGCGAATGGGGACAGGTGTTCGGCGATGAGGTCTTGGCCACCGCCATCCTCGACCGCCTCCTGCACCACTGCGACGTGATCTCCATCAACGGCCCCAGCTACCGCCTCAAGAACCGGCTCGCAGCCATCGAGCGAGACCAGGAAAGCGCAGCCTAATAGTTCATGTGGTCGACAATGAGCGCATGGACGTCCCTGAGCTGCTCGAATCAGCTTCCCTGCTGGTCCCGGAAGAGACCGCCACCGAGAACGACATCACGGTGCGAGACATCTGGGACTACCTCGTCCACGACGAATGGGAGATCGCCCTGGGCCTGCTGGAGGAGCTCGGGGACGGTCGCTCGCTCCCTCCGGCGTTCTGGGAGAAGCTCGCCGAAGCGGCTGAGCAGCTCCGGCTTGAGCGGAGCGCGGCTTGGTGCCATTGGCGGTGCTCCGAGATCCGCAACGGCGTGATCCGGGCGGATCTGACGCTCCGTCCTGCCACCGAGGCTCGTCGCACAACGCCGATCTCCGGCGCCGGTGTTCTGCGACCCATGTGGGACATCGGACACCTCTCACCCACCGGTGGACGTGCGGTCAGCATCGCCTTCCTCTGGGTGGAGAGCATGCCCATTCTGGAGCCCGGCGGCCGAGCCACGGTTCGTCTCGTGCCCCTCACTCCCTCTCATTGGACGCACGTCCAGCCCGGCCAGCAGATCACCATGCACGAGGACCGAACCGTGGCCGGCACCGCAGTCATCCTGGAGGTTCACCGCCCTGCCATCGCCAAGCCCGCGGGATGACGTGACTGGCTCACAGCCTTCCTGCCGGTGCACGTATCTCCGTACTTGGTGGAGCACTCATAGAAGTACGCGGACACCAAGACCTGCAAGCATCCGCGGTGGTCTGCGACGCACCGCTCTGCGGCCTCGCTCAGGTTGTGCCAAAGATGCCACCTGTCCGCGACCTGCACCGCCTGCGGTGCCCCGGCCGTGGCACCTTCGGCGGAGAACGGGGCCCGATCCGGCAAACCACCTCGACCCCTGCCGTTTCGCGAGCCAAGCCGCCGGGCTGGACGCTTCACGGTCGGGCAACAGGTCCACCGGACGCCGGCTGTCGACGTCGACCAGGACAGTCCCCGTAGTGATGCCCTTCGCGGGTCACGTATTCATCGACGCCGACCGCCCGCGGGGCCGGAACTTCAGGGTCGGGCAACGCTGCGACCAGCCGCAGCACCGTTCTTCACGGGCGGAAGGTGCGGCGGTAGGTGTCGGGTGGGACGCCGACGCTGCGGTGGAAGTGGCGGCGCAGGGTGGTGGCGGTGCCCATGCCAGTGGCCGCGGCGATGGCGTCTACGGTGGCGTCGGTGGTCTCCAGCAGTTCCTGTGCGTGGCGAATGCGCTGGGTGTGGAGCCATTGCAGTGGTGTGGTGCCGGTGAGGTGCTTGAAGTGGCGGCCGAGGTGTCGTGAGCTCATGCGGGCCTGACGGGCCAGGTCTTCCACGGTCAGCGGCTGGTCCAGCCGCTCCAGTGCCCAGGGGACGAGCTCGCCCAGGGGGTGGTTGCCCGGGTCGGGGAGGGGGGTGGCGATGAACTGGGCCTGGCCGCCGTCGCGGTGGGGTGGGGTGACCAGGCGTCGGGCGATCTTGTTGGCGTTGGCCGAGCCGTGGTCGAGGCGGACCAGGTGCAGGCACAGGTCCATGGCGGCGGCTTTGCCCGCGGAGGTGAGGACGTCGCCGTTGTCGACGTAGAGGACGTCCGGATCGACGGTGGCCGCCGGGTGGCGCCGGGCCAGTTCCCGCGTGTGGGCCCAGTGTGTGGTGGCGCGCCTGCCGTCGAGCAGTCCTGCCGCGCCCAGGACGAAGGCGCCCGTGCACAGTGAGACCACGCGGGCACCGGCCGCGTGGGCCGCACGCACCGCCTCGACCAGCTGGGCGGGCGGGTCGAGGTCGGTGTCGGCCCATCCGGGGACGATCACCGTGTCTGCGTGCGCGAGGTGGCCGAGTCCGTGGTCGGGTTCCAGGCGGAAGCGGTCGACGTGTACCGGACCGCTCCCGCAGAGGGAGAAGTCGTACCAGGGGTCCACGACGTGGGACAGGTCGGCTCCGAAGACCTCGACGGCCACGGACAGTTCGTAGTGGAGCATGCCGTCGGTGACGGCCAGTGCAACAGCAGGCATGTCCGAAACTGTACGTGACATGTCGTTTCCGACGCTCGTGCGGGGCGCTGCCGGAGGGACAGGATGTGGATGTCGGGCCGCAGCGGATCGGCCTCGCAGCGGGCGTTCGAGTACACGGGAGAGTTTCATGGGGTCAGGTCAGCCGGTGACGGTGTTCGGCGCCTACGGTCACACCGGGCGGTTCGTGGTCGCGGAGCTGGCAGCGCGCGGGTTCGCCCCGGTGCTGTCCGGGCGCAACACACAGACCTTGGAAAAGATGGCCCACAACTGCGGGCTGGAGGCCCGGATGGCGTCGGCCGAGGACCCGGCTTCGCTGGAGCGGGCCCTGGCGGACACGGCGGCGGTCATCAACTGCGCCGGCCCCTTCGCATCAACCACCGGCCCTGTCATCGAGGCCGCGCTCCGCGCGAAGATCCCCTACCTGGACGTGGCCGCCGAACTCGAGGCCAACCTCGACACGTTCGCCCGCTACCGCGAGCGGGCCCGGGACGCGGGAGCGGTGATCGTCCCGGCCATGGCCTTCTTCGGCGGTCTCGGCGACCTGCTGACCACCGCAACGATGGGTGACTGGACCGAAGCCGACGAGGCACACATCGCCTACGCGCTCAGCAACTGGCACCCCACTACCGGTACCCGGCTCTCGGGCGCGGTCTCCCGCGAGCGGCGCGGCGACCACCGCCTGCGCTACAGCGGCGGACAGTGGGAACGCCGCACCGATGCCGCGCCCACCCTGGAGTGGACCTTTCCGGAACCGATGGGACCCCGGCCGGTGATCGGGGAGTTCACGATGGCGGACGTCGTCACCGTCCCCCAGCACCTCTCCATCCCCGATGTGACGACCTACATGAGCGCCGAGGCAGCCCGAGACGTCGCCGCCCCTCACACGCCGCCCCCGACCGCCGCCGACGAGCACGGACGCTCGAATCAGACCTTCCTCGTCGACGTCGTCGTCCGCTCCGGCGGAACCGAACGCCGGGTCACGGCCAGTGGCCAGGACATCTACGCCGTCACCGCACCTCTCGTCACCGAGGCCCTCGAGCGCGTCCTGACTGGCCGCACCAAGGCCGTCGGCGTCGTCTCCGCCGGTGAGATCTTCGACGCCCCCGACTTCCTCCACGCGCTCGACCCGAACATCACACTCCACCTGCACCCGCAGAAGCAGAACGCCTGACCCAGCCCAACCGCCCTGCCGTCGGGCACGTGCCGGGAGTGTCATGAATTAGGTGTGATCCTTCCCGAAGGAGTCATCTGATGAATGCGACGACAGGTCACCTGATCGAGGCCGTGGACCGCGTGTCGC